>NZ_JAFCVD010000001.1:0-493464 GCF_049896865.1 Flavobacterium sp. DSP2-3-1
ACCATAATTGGAAAAAATCATAAAGGAGCAATCGTAACAATAAACGATAGAGCAACTGGAATATTGAGAATGAAGAAGATAGAAAGTAAAGAAAGTGAATTGGTAAAACAAGCAACAATTGAATTACTACAGCACTGGAAACACTTTATAAATACAATAACTTCTGATAATGGGAAAGAGTTTGCGCAACATCAAGAGATCAGTTCGGCACTTGAAATAGATTTTTTCTTTGCCAACCCTTACAGCCCATGGGAACGTGGTGCAAATGAAAATCTAAATGGATTAATCAGACAATACATACCCAAATCATCATCATTTGATGAAATAACTCCAGAGAGAATTATAGAAATACAAGAGAAATTAAACAATAGACCAAGAAAAAGATTTAATTTTGAAACACCTAATTATATGTTTAATCAAAAAGTTGCATTTATAACTTGAATCCTGCTTTTTAAAGAGGTATGCATTGTTAAATTATAAATTAGCAATACTGTCTAACTGAAATTTTAAAGGCGTTATTTGTTCAAGAAAACGACTTTTGTTATTTCCGCTCATGGGTCCGCCACTAGGCAGTTTAAGCCTTAGCGCATCAACTTGCTTACCATTTTTCCAAAATCGATAACACACATGTGGACCTGTTGCCAAACCAGTACTTCCTACCAAACCAATAACCTGTCCTTGATTGACACGCTGTCCGCGTCTGACTAATATTTTTGACATGTGCAGGTATTGTGTAGAATAGGTTCCGTTGTGTTTTACTTTTACAAAATTCCCGTTTCCGGCCGTAAAACCACTTTGCTCTACAACACCTCCTGCCGTAACTGTGATAGGAGTTCCGCGTGGTGCCGCATAATCCGTTCCTTTGTGTGCCTTCCAGCGGTGTTGTACCGGATGAAAACGACTTGTGGAAAATCGAGAGGATATTCTGCTGAATTTTATTGGAGATTTAAGAAAGAAATTTTTCAGTGTTTTCCCTTGTTCATCATAATAATCTATTTTATTCAAATTCTGAGCAAAAGGAAATGCATAAATAATTTTTCCTTTGTATTCAAAAAACGAAGCTTCGAGTTCTTCCACTCCATCATAAATAGTATCATTAATAAACCGTTCAGTAAAAGTTATCGCAAAACGATCGCCTTTTTTTAGCTTCATAAAATCAATGGAATAAGCGTATATTTTGGTTATTTTACTAGCTAACGCCCCTTCGATCTTGGCATTGCCTAAAGTTTCTGATAATGATTCTTTCAAAACGCCACCAATAGTGCGTCGCTTTATGGTAATTGGTTTTGTTTTTTTGTAAACAGCGACCGCTGTATCGCGAAAGTCAACTACATAATAACTTAAATTATCAGGTTGGTAGATAAAAACCTGTAATTCATGCTTTTTGTTTTTTGACCGAAGGACTGTAAAGGGTTTATTTATCCTAATGCTTCGCACATCAAAGCTATCCCTGACTTTAGCGATAATATCATATACTTCTCGCTCTCCAATATTTTGCTCTTCTAACAAGGTCCCAAAAGTATCTCCTTTTTTTATAGTGTCGTGAACGACATTAAAATCAGCATATACGAACCCAAACTCACTTTTTTTAGGAATAAGTTTTACTACTTTTTCCTCCTTTATTTCCTCCGTTTTATTACATGATACTAAAGAAAATATTGCTATTATAACTATAAATATTTGTTTCAAACCTTGTTTTTTAATTCAACCTACATTTCTACTCCCCAATTTTCTAATTCATGGCTACTCCATAATTCCGGAAAGAAAATTCTTCTCTGGTATTTTGGATGCATGTATTTTTTCCAATCACTTCCACCAGTAGCTTCTCCATCTCCTTTTCCACTTTGATCAATGTATTTTTTTGCTGTATTTAAATGTTGCATTACCCAAGTAATATTCACCGTGTGATCATAATGACGCATCGCTTGAACTAATTCGGGATTTTTTTGATCCAATTCCGGCAATTGTTTAAATTTTTGCCAAATGTTTACGGTGTTGTATTCCTCCATGTGAGCCAGGAATTCCTTTTTATATTTTTTTTCAAATTCCTCCAATAAAAATGATTTTTTCCCAGTGTGATAATCTTTACCGGCGGCTTGCCAATACAAATGTTCCAGTGCAAACTCATAAGAGGTATGTCTGTCAATTGTATCTCTATAACGGTGGTCAATCAAATTTATTAGGTCAGTCGAAGAAAATTCTATTAGGCGATATTGCGCACTCTGAAAACCACTCGCAGGTGTCAGTGTATTTCTAAATTTCATGTACTGCTCCACTTCCATTCCGTCTCCCATAATGCTGAAAGAGGTGGTTAACATATCAAAATAACGACTGATTCGCATTAATCTTTCGGTAAAGAAAACCGTATTAATAGCCTCACAATAGGAAATTTGCTTCATTTCCCACAGTATCATTTTAAATATCAATTCATTAACCTGATGATACATTATAAAAACCATTTCGTCAGGTAGCGTCGTTCTTTGAATTTGAAGATTCAATAAAGCATCTGTTTGGATATAATCCCAATATGTAATTGGTTTTGACCACAATAACCCTTCGAGCTGCGTCTCCGTTTTTTGATTTATTGCTTCATATTTATGCTCAATTTCTTTTAAAATAGCTTCTGAATTGTCGTTATTGCTCATTATTGTTTTGTTTTAAAAGGTTTTTTTAAACCTTTATACGCATCTATATCTGCTTTAATTGAACCTACTGCCAAACTGGCTTTTATTCTTAATGGCACTTTATTGTCATCATCCGAGATCCAAACCGTAAGACTTTCTTGCTCTTTAAAAACACGGCCTGATTGTACCAAGGGTCGAAAAATCATTGATGGAACGACGCCAAATTTAGTGGTAATATTTTCCCTTCCCACAAACTTTAGCTTGAATTTAGTAGTTTCATCATCAAAAAACATGTCAATTGTCACTGATTCCCCAATTTTTAACTTATCAATATTAGGATGATTCCTTAAGTAATAAAATGTTGATAATATATCTTGTGTGTTTTTTGGAATGTAAAGCGTTTTTTCGGTTTTGTGTTTGTAATCTTTTACAACAACTTTATTGACGGACTGATTGAAAAAACCTTCTTGATTTTTAGTGTAGCCTCCTTCATCAATTTTTCGAACAAAGCGATAGGGATTTTTCGTTTCCTTGTCAATGTAGCTTTCGTATAAATCATCTACTTTAAAGAAAAACCGGGACATTCCCGTGGTATATCCTTTCCCAACAATATGAAAAGTTTTTTTATTATTTATCGTTGCATCTTTTACTTCTAATGTTGCATATCCAGCATTCACTATTCCATAATGTATCCTGAATTTGAAAAATTCCCCCACGTCGTAAGCATCTTCCTGAGGAGAATCAAAGCTTACTGTTATAATTAATACAAAGAATAAGATTAGTTTTTTCATTACTTAATTTGTCAATTTATTGACAGCATGATCAAATTTTGTTCCAAATATATCAAAACAAAAAAACTCAGTCAAAAAATGACTGAGTTTTTATGCTATTAACTAACCAAAAAACTATAAACTATGAAATTTATATGAAATTAGGAAGGAAACCACCCCTTCCCTTTTTGCGAGTGCAAAGGTAGTTAACAAATTCAGTTATATTTGTTAAAAATAAAGTTTAACATAACATTTACAAAAAAACATGCTGTTCATCGGTTTTTTTTTCACTATATGTAAAAATAATAGGTTTTTACAACGTTCCTCGCAATTGTTGTTCTCGCTCAATTGATTCGAATAGCGCTTTAAAGTTACCCGCACCAAAACCTTTGGCACCCATTCTTTGAATGATCTCAAAAAACAAGGTTGGTCTGTCTTGTACCGGTTTTGTGAAAATTTGTAATAAATATCCGTCTTCATCGGCATCGACCATAATAGCTAATTTCTCGATTTCATTCAAATCTTCTTTCATCATTTTCATGTGATCACCCAATCGCTCCGGAATGGCCTCATAATAGGCATGCGGTGGAGCGGATAAGAATTCGATTCCTCTCGCTTTCAATTGAGATACCGTTTTGATAATATCATCCGTTGCAATAGCGATATGTTGAATTCCAGGTCCACCGTAAAAATCTAAATATTCTTCGATTTGCGATTTTTTCTTCCCTTCAGCAGGTTCGTTGATTGGAAATTTGATTCTTCCGTTTCCGTTTGACATTACTTTACTCATCAACGCGGAATATTCAGTATTGATTTGTTTGTCATCAAAAGAAAGAAAATTCACAAATCCCATTACGTCTTCATAGAACTTAACCCAAGTATTCATTTCGTTCCAACCCACATTTCCAACCATGTGATCTATATATTTTAATCCGGTTGGCTCTGGATTGTAATCGGATTTCCATTCCTTATATCCAGGCAGGAAAACACCATTATAATTTTTTCGTTCCACAAAAATATGAACCGTTTCCCCGTACGTGTAAATTCCTGAACGTACTACTTCTCCAAATTCGTCTTTCTCGACTGTTGGTTCCATAAAAGAACGCGCACCACGTTTCATTGTTTCCTCATAAGCGCTTGTGGCATCTTCGACCCAAAGTGCAGCTACTTTCACTCCGTCACCATGTTTTCTCAAATGTTCGTGTATTGGAGAATCTTGTGTTAATGGAGTAGTTAATACAATGCGGATCTTATCTTGTTTCAGCACATACGATGTTCTGTCTCGTACTCCGGTTTCTAATCCTGCATAAGCCAATGACTGGTAACCGAAAGCAGTTTTATAATAATGTGCGGATTGTTTTGCGTTTCCTACGTAGAATTCTACATAATCGGTTCCTAATAACGGAAGGAAATCTTGCGCTCCTTCGAATATTTTTTCTAGTCCGTATTCTACTGATTTAAGTTCTTTGCTCATTGTGATTTATTTTTTGATTCGGTATTTCTAGTTTTGGAACGCGGATGACGCGGATAAAACAGATGGACACGGATTTATTAATTTAAAATTATGTTGTTGTTTACTCTAAAGCCCTAGCCCTGATAAAAGCGGCATCCTTTTTCTGGCTTCTTTAGCCAGGAAAAGATAAAGCGTACAGCAGGAAATAGCTCCTAATTACTCTACCCAAGATTTGTAATATTGACCGTCGTCCAATCCCATTGCTTCTTCGGTGACCATTAACGGGCGAAAGGTATCAACCATAACCGCTAATTCGTGCGTTTCTGTATGACCAATGCTGCGTTCCATAGCACCTGGCGCCGGTCCGTGAGGAATCCCTTTTGGATGTAGTGTAATGTGACCTTGCTCTATATTATTGCGACTCATGAAATCGCCATCTACGTAATATAAAACCTCATCACTATCTATATTACTGTGATTGTAAGGTGCAGGAATGGCTTTTGGATGGTAATCGTACAATCGTGGAACGAACGAACAAACAACAAAAGTCGAAGTTTCGAAAGTCTGATGAACTGGTGGTGGCTGGTGTACCCGACCTGTAATGGGTTCGAAATTGTGAATACTGAATCCGTATGGAAAATTATAACCGTCCCAACCTACTACATCAAAGGGATGCGTGGCATAAACGACTTCATGCATCATTCCTTCTTTCTTGATTTTGATTAGAAAATCACCTTTTTCATCGTGTGTTTCTAACTCATTTGGCAAAATAAAGTCGCGTTCGCAAAATGGAGAATGTTCTAAATGTTGACCTGACTCATTTTTATAGCGTTTTGGCGTGTAAAAAGGCGCAAATGATTCGACGTAAAACAGTCTGTTTTCCGAAGTTTCAAAATCAATTTGGTAAATCATTCCACGAGGAATAATTAAGTAATCTCCATATTCGAAAGGAATATTTCCCATCATGGTGCGTAATTTTCCTTTCCCTTTATGAATGAAAATCATTTCATCAGCATCGGCGTTTTTATAGAAATAACTTCGTAATGATTGTTTTGGTGCGGCTAGTCCTATAATACAATCTTTATTGATTAACATGGCTTTGCGGCTGTCCAGAAAATCGTCCTCCGGCATTAACTCAAAACCTTTTAACAGTAATGATTTGATGTTTTTTCCAATGGCAATTTTCGGCTCAACCGAATACGAATTGAGAATTTCCTTGACTTGCGTAGGCCTGTGAACATGATACAATAAGGACGAATTACCGTGAAATCCTTCTGTGCCAAAGAGTTGTTCGTAATACAAACCACCATTTGGTTTTTCGAATTGTGTGTGTCTTTTTTGAGGAAAAATCCCTAATTTGTGGTATAAAGGCATGATTTTTTTGTTTAAAAGTGTAACAAATTAAAGTTGAGAGTACTTTATAATGTGCTATGATAAATCAAAAAAAGAGCAGTTACTCAGGATTTCTCTTAATAAGAAATTGAAGATACTCTAATAAACCTAGCCATTTTGTTTTCATTATAACAAATATCGGAATTATTATTGAAATAAATTATAATTAAAACAAAAACCCAATACTGAACCATGTAAATCCCTTGGGCTGTTCCGGGGACCAAGAATATTTTATTTCTATGGGTCCAATGACTGTTTCCAAACCATATCCGACGGCATAACCAGAATATTTTGGAATTGAAATCCAATCCACCGTTTCAAAAATCCGATCACCAATATTAGCAAAATTTGCCGAAAAATTGATGTGGTTCTTTTTGTAGAACTCATAATCTACCGTTCCCGTTGATTTTATGTAACTATTGGCAGCCAAGCTCAAATAATCGTAACCGTATAAATATTTGAAATTATTAAGCGGATTATAACCATAACCCCCCAAAATAAAATTAAAAAAAGCAACGCTTTGCTGACCAAAAGAAAATCCAGCATCCGTTTGTAATTTTATTGTCGCGTTTTTAAATAAAGTTGCTGCCACCCCAAAATCACCCTTGGCGATTGAGTATGGTTTAAAATCGCCCGTATAATTCGAAGAAAGCAAATACGATTGAATATCACCTGTGAAATACCATCCTTTTTTGGGGAAATATTTATTATCAAAAGAATCGTATTTCATGTACCCAAAAAGACTTAAATAATTACTGTTGTCAATTATTGGATCTACATTGGCGAGTGTTTCAGATTTTATTTTTAAAAATTTCAATTCTACTCCGCCACCAATTAAAAATTTTTGAACAAATAACGATTGAAAATAAGCTTGATTTGTAAAATCAGTAAAATCAATATTAACGGAATTTATATCCGGATTGTTGAATGTTGTACTACTGATTTCCTTAGCCACATTTCTATTGAATTGGTTGTAATGGGATTTGAAACCAAAACTTAAATTAAATCCATTTTCAATGTAATAATCTAAATTGTACCTGAAATTATCGCCTAAAATAATATCCAATGACGCAATATCATTTTTAAAAAGTGTTTTTTTACGAGTCAAATTTACTAACACCCCACTTTTGAATAAATTATCATAATGCAACCCGAATTTCAAATAAGTTTTTGTCGGATTTTCTCTCAAACTAATATTTAGGTCAACATCTTCCTTGTTTGCTTCCAAGGAATACGATATGGCACTGAAATTTTTTGTGGCATTAATATTATTAATTCCCTTTAATAAATCATTGTAACACGTTTTTGTCCCCGGCTTAAATCGTAATTTCCCAATGACATACTCTTTCGTGTAATTATCTAATTCATTGCTGTTTATTGCTCTAATTTGTATGCTGTCGGAACGTAATTCTAACTTTGGTTTCCGGTAAGGGTTGGACTCATCGACAATGTTTTTTATTTGTTCGTAAACCGCAAAGGTAGCTTCTTCCCCTTTTCTTATAATTTCGTTTCCTTTGTCAAATGAAATCACTCCATATTGCGTAACATCCGGTTTAATGTAGATATCCGTGTTGGTTACATTTTTCCTCATTCGCTCGATAGACTGAAGATTCGTGATTTGCACCAAAATTTTAGTGGCATCTCTGAGTTGTGTTCGGTCGTATAAATCATTTTGAACATCGACCCCAATAATGATATCAGCACCTAATTTTCGTACCTCTTCAATGGGATAATTATTAACAACTCCACCATCTACCAGAATTTTTCCATCAATTTCAACAGGGGAAAATAAAGAGGGAAACGCGGAGCTTGCAATCATGGCCTGCGCCAAATTTCCTTTGTTTAACAGGACTTCTTCACCGGTTTCAATATTAGTACCAATACATAAAAAAGGAATCGGAAGCTGATTGAAATCCCTGATGTGTCTTACGTTTCTCGTAATTGTGCTCAATAAATTATAATTATACATTCCTTTAGACAAGGCTTCCGGAATTCCAATTTTCATTTTATTAAACGGCAAAACCAACGCATACAATTCATCATTTCTTCTCTCGTAAAAATTTTTAGAAGATCTGGGAATAAAATCGTTGATTAGTTCATTGAAATTTGTCGCCTGAAAAATAGAATCAATCTGATTAGCATTGTATCCCGAAGCATAAAGTCCCCCAATAACAGCTCCCATACTGGTTCCGCCAATGTAATCAATCTTGACTCCGGCTTCTTCCAATACTTTCAAAACTCCAATATGAGCAAATCCTTTTGCACCACCACCACTCAAAACCAAACCTATTTTAGGTCGTTTTTGCTCTTGCGAAAACACAGCCAAACTGGCAAAAACAATGAATAATAGTGCGATTTTCTTCATAAACAGCCATTTGTTCCGTGATAGAATGGGCGAATATTAATTTTCCTTTGTTGCCTTGTAAAATTCGGTAATTTTTTTGGCTTTCGATATACCTATAACGTCCGAAATTTCTTTTTCTGTCGCCAATTTCAATCTTTTAACACTTTTAAAATGCTGAATCAAAGTCAACATGGTTTTTTCTCCAATGCCGGGAATGGATTCTATTGAAGAATTCAGCGCTGCTTTACTCCTTTTGTCCCGGTGGTGCGTAATCCCAAAACGGTGCGCTTCGTTTCGCAATTGCTGGATTATTTTGAGTGTTTCTGATTTTTTATCTAAATATAACGGAATAGAATCTCCCGGGTAAAACAACTCTTCCAGTCTTTTGGCAATACCAATAATGGCTATTTTTCCGCGTAATCCCAGCTCATCAATACTTTTCAATGCCGAAGACAATTGTCCTTTTCCACCGTCAATAATTATTAAATTCGGTAACGGTTGGTTTTCATCCAGCAATCGTTTGTATCTTCTGTACACTACTTCGGTCATAGAGGCAAAATCATCAGGTCCTTCAACCGTTTTTATATTAAAATGACGGTAATCCTTCTTACTTGGTTTTCCATCTTTAAAAACCACACAAGCCGACACGGGATTCGTTCCTTGAATATTTGAGTTATCAAAACATTCAATGTGTCTTGGCTCTACCGGCAATCGCAAATCTTTTTGCATTTGCGCCATAATCCTTTTAGTATGGCGATCCGGATCTACAATTTGCAGTTGCTTGAGTTGTTCAATGCGGTAAAACTTAGCATTTCGAATGGATAAATCCAGAATTTGCTTTTTGTCTCCCAATTGTGGAACGGTGATCTTTATATTTTCACCTAAATCAACGTGAAACGGAACGATGACTTCTCTGGATAATAAATGAAAACGCTCCCGTAGCTCGACAATCGCCAATTCTAATAATTCTTCATCGGGTTCATCCAATTTCTTTTTAATTTCCATCGTATGCGAACGAATAATTGAACCATGTGAAATTTGAAGGAAATTCACATAAGCCGCGCTTTCATCCGAAACTATTGAAAACACATCGATATTAGTGATTTTTGGATTTATAATCGTGGACCGAGATTGGTAATTCTCCAGAACTTCGATTTTCTCTTTTATTTTTTGAGCTTCTTCAAAATGCATATCCGCAGCTAGATTCGTCATGACCCGCTTGAAATCCTTCATGCTTTCTTTGAAATTTCCTTTCAGGATTTCGCGAATAGCATCCACCTGCTTTTGATAATTTTCTAAAGTTTCTAATCCTTCGCAAGGCCCCATACAATTACCAATATGATATTCGAGGCACACCTTGAATTTCCCGCTTTCGATATTGCTTTTACTCAAATCATAATTGCAAGTTCTAAGCGGATACAACTCTTTAATCAATTCTAAAATAGTACTTACGGTTTTGAAACTGGTATACGGACCAAAATATTCCGACCCATCTTTTACCATTCTTCGAGTTGCAAAAATGCGCGAAAAAGGTTCTTTCTTGATGCACAACCACGGATAACTTTTATCATCCCGCAGTAACACATTGTAACGCGGCTGCAAGGTTTTTATCAGATTATTTTCCAATAAAAGGGCATCGGTTTCCGTAGGAACTACAATGTGTTTTATCGTGACAATTTTCTTTACTAGCACATTAGTTTTAGCCGTATCATGAATTTTATTGAAATAGGACGCAACTCTTTTTTTTAAATTTTTGGCCTTGCCCACATATAGAATCTTTCCTTCTTTATCGTAATATTGATATACGCCAGGATTATCAGGTAAGGTTTGAATTTGTAAGGCTAAAGTTGTTGGATTCATGTAACAAAGTTAATCTCAAAAATCCCGAAATACAAATCAATACTCTTGAAATCGTTCTGGCAAAATTTTTATCAGAATTTTAGTTTCTAATTCGTTATAATCCTTATTTTTATCGTTTGAAGAACTTATGATGAAAATCAATACCACACCTATCGTTCTTTTTGGCGAAAGCATTATTCCGGGCGAAAACAAAACCATCAATGTCGAAATTGCCAGACTGCACACCACTACAAAACTGAACATCCCTATTATAGTTCGACGCTCCAAGTTTGACGGTCCCATAGTGCTTTTCTCGGCAGGAATTCATGGCGACGAAATCAATGGCGTCGAAATCGTGAGGCAGCTTATTCACAAAAAAATTAACAAGCCAAAAAAAGGTACAATCATTTGTATACCAATCATAAACGTATATGGATTTGTAAATAAATCGAGAGAATTTCCAGACGGTCGGGATTTAAACCGCGTGTTTCCGGGAAGCAAAACAGGTTCTTTAGCCAGCCGATTTGCATTTCATATTTTAGCTGAGATCATGCCTTTAGTTGAATATGCCGTCGATTTTCATGCCGGTGGAGCCAGCCGTTTCAACGCACCACAAATTAGAATAACGCATAACAATCCGGAATTAAAAATTCTGGCCGATGTCTTTAATGCGCCTTTCACCCTATATTCCAGAAACATAATGGGATCCTTTAGGAGTTCCAGCGAAAGAATGGATGTCAAAATGTTACTTTTTGAAGGCGGAAAGTCATTAGATATTAATAACGGTATCGCCGACGAAGGCATAAATGGAGCGAAACGTCTGCTTTCGCACCTTGATATGCTAGACCCAAAACATACTGTAGTCCATCAGAAATTCAACACCATCTATATTGAAAAATCAGGCTGGATACGAGCCAAATGCTCCGGATTATTACATGATTACGACACTGTAGGGAAATTTGTAAAAAAAGGAACTATTCTTGCGACCATAACTGATCCGTTCGGAAAGTTTGAGCGAAAAGTAAAAGCGCCAAACGATGGTTACATTATAAATGCCAATCATTCCCCAATTGTGTATGAAGGCGATGCCATTTATCATTTGTCAAATGCTTTTGGAGAAGAAGGCGAATAAAATTACTATAATGGACAAAACTGCGTTACGAAAAAAATACAAAGCCTTACGGAATTCCCTTTCAGAGAATGAAATCGAGGAAAAGAGTTTGACTATAGCCAATAAAATACTGACACTTCCTCTTTGGGAGCAAACCTACTTTCATATTTTTCTACCTATTACAGAACAAAAAGAGATAAATACCGAATTTATTCTTCACATATTATCTGGAAAAGACAAGGAAATTATTATCTCCAAAGCTGATTTTGCCACCCTAAAGATGACGCATTTCCTATTGACTGACAATACTAAAATCAAGAAAAACGACTACAACATTCCAGAACCTGTTGATGGCATTGAAATTCCTTCGACTAAAATCGATGTGGTTTTTGTTCCGCTTTTGGCTTTCGACGAAAAAGGAAATCGTGTGGGTTATGGAAAGGGATTTTATGATGCCTTTTTATCAGAATGTAAACCGGATGTAATTAAAATTGGACTTTCTTTATTCGAACCCGAAGAATTGATTACTGATGTTTTTGAAGGTGATGTAAAACTGGATTATTGTGTGACGCCAAATTCAATTCACTCGTTTTAATTTTAATCCGTACTTTCGCATCATATATAATTCAATTAAGTTATGAGAACATTCAAAAATTCAAGATTTGCCGTAAGCGTTATGGTTATTTTATTCGCAGTTTCATTTTCAAACTGCAGCATTCAAACCGGAACCAGCAGATCAACCTATAAAGCTAAAAGACTTCCTCCAGGTCAAGCTAAAAAAATATACGGCGGGAAAAGCGCTAAACGTTACGCACCCGGACACAACAAAAACTAATAAAGTAAAAAGACCTGTTCAAATCATGAACAGGTCTTTTTGTATATGGTAAAAAACGTTGAATCTAATCGTGATGAAATGCTTTTTTATTGAAAAAAATCAAGATTCCAACTCCAGTAGAAATCGCCATATCTGCAATGTTGAAAATTGCATTGAAAAAAGTAAATTCTTTTCCGCCCCAAATTGGCAACCAACTTGGTAAATTTCCATGCCAAAAAGGAAAGTAAAACATATCTACTACTTTTCCGTGAAACCAAGTTCCATAAGGTTGATCTGAAAACAAAGTGGCTAATTGTTGTTGACTGTCGTCAAAAATAACGCCGTAAAAAACAGAATCGATAATGTTCCCGAAGGCACCTGCTAAAATCAATGAAATGGCTACAATTAAATAATTAGAACTGTGTTTTCTTTCTACAGAATCCCACAGCCAATACCCAATTCCAGCAACAGCAACCAACCTAAAAAGTGTCAGGAATAATTTTCCGTACGTACCCGGAATTTCAGTACCCCAAGCCATTCCTTCATTTTCGATAAAAAGAATTTTGAACCATTTGAATACTTCAACTTCTTCACCTAAAATAAAATTAGTTTTAATATATATTTTGGAAACTTGATCGACAAGTAATAAAATAAAAATAAGGAGATACGCTTTTCGTAATGACATTTTATATATTTTAATGGCGCAAAAATAACAATTTAATCAAAAAAAACGCTCCCAATGGAGCGTTAAATCTTGTTTAACAACAGGTTTATCGTTGCAAGTTCTTTGCTTCGATACTCATTGTTGCGTGAGGAACGATTTTTAATCTTTCTTTCCCTATTAATTTGCCCGTAACTTTACACAGTCCGTATGTTTTATTTTCTACACGGAAGAGTGCGTTTTTCAAATCACGAATAAACTTTTCCTGACGAATAGCCAGTTGAGAATTTGCTTCTTTAGACATGCTTTCACTTCCTTCTTCGAATGCTTTGAATGTTGGAGACGTATCGTCAGTACCGTTATTCAAATCATTCATGTAAGCACTTTTTATTAAATCTAAATCTGATTGTGCTTTTTGAATTTTGTTCAAGATTATCTGTTTGAACTCAGCCAAATCCGCGTCTGAGTATCTTGTTGCTTCTTCTACCATCTTTATATTATTTTGAAATTAATAGCATTGTTTTTATATTGTCAAATTCGATTTCTGTACCGTTTTCTATTTCATCTACAAAAACCAAATCGCTTGTTAATGTTTCTGATTTTATATACGCTTCATTTTTTAAAATCGCCTCTTCTAAAATTCCATTTCGTTTCAATTGAACTTTGATTTTATCAGTAACTTCAAATCCCGAATCTTTACGGATATTCTGGATTCTGTTTACTAATTCTCTGGCAATTCCTTCTTGTTTTAATGCTGGTGAAATTGTAATATCCAGCGCAACCGTTATTCCGTTTGAATTGGCCACCAACCAACCCTCAATATCTTGTGATGTTATTTCTACCTCTTCTAAAGTTAAAATTACGTTTTTTCCTGCAATAGTAATACTCAAACTTCCTTCCTTGTCTAATTGAGAAATTTGATCTTTTGAAAATCCTTGTATTTCCTTAGAAATCAAGCCCATATCTTTTCCAAAACGAGGTCCGAGCGTCTTAAAATTAGGCTTAATTTGTTTCACCAAAACTCCGGAAGCATCATCTAAAAGTACGATTTCTTTCACATTTACCTCTGCTTTTATGAGGTCAGAAACGGCCTCTATTTCAGCTCTTTGATTGTCGTCAAGTACTGGGATCATTACCTTTTGCAACGGCTGGCGTACCTTTATCATTTCCTTTTTTCGGAGTGATAAAACCAATGATGAAATAGTCTGCGCCTTCTGCATTTTGCTCTCTAACATTTTATTAACATAGTTTTCAACCGAAATTGGAAACTCCGCCAAATGTACACTGTCGTACTTTTCTGACTGTGTTGCTAAAGTTAAATCTCTGTAAAGTTTGTCCATAAAGAATGGAGCGATTGGCGCGCCCAATTTACTTATGGTTAACAAACACGTATATAAAGTTTGATATGCAGCGATTTTGTCTTGCGCATATTCCCCTTTCCAGAAGCGTCTTCTGCATAAACGAACGTACCAGTTACTCAAGTTTTCCTGTACAAATTCTGAGATTGCACGAGCTGCTTTCGTTGGTTCATAATCCGCATAAAAATCGTCCACTTCTTTGATCAAAGTATTCAATTCTGATATGATCCATTGGTCAATTTCCGGTCTTTCGTTTACCGGAATTTCTGCTTCTTCAAATTTGAAACCATCAATATTGGCATACAAACTAAAGAATGAATAGGTGTTGTATAAAGTTCCAAAAAATTTACGACGAACCTCAGCGATTCCTTCTAAGTCAAATTTCAGGTTGTCCCAAGGATTTGCATTCGATATCATGTACCAACGCGTCGCATCCGGACCGTATTCTTTTAATGTTTCGAAAGGATCAGCGGCATTCCCTAAACGCTTGGACATTTTTTGTCCGTTTTTGTCTAAAACCAATCCATTTGAAACTACATTTTTGTAGGCTACTTTATCAAAAACTAATGTTGCTATGGCGTGCAAAGTATAAAACCAACCACGAGTCTGATCCACTCCTTCGGCGATAAAATCAGCAGGAAAATCTTTATTTTCGTCAATTTTATCTTTATTTTCAAAAGGATAATGCCATTGCGCATAAGGCATAGCTCCAGAATCAAACCAAACATCAATTAAATCAGCTTCACGCGTCATTGCTTTTCCAGAAGCAGAAACTAATGTAATTTCATCAACTACATTTTTATGCAAATCAACTAAATCATAATTTTCTTCCGTCATATTTCCAATTTGAAAACCTTTAAAAGGATTTTCTTTTTGGAAACCTGCAGCGATAGATTTTTCAATTTCGTTGTATAACTCTTCAACAGAACCAATTAAGATTTCCTCTTGTTTGTCTTCGGTTCTCCAAATTGGCAATGGAATTCCCCAGAATCTTGAACGCGATAAATTCCAATCGTTGGCATTTTTCAACCAATTTCCAAAACGTCCTTCTCCTGTCGCTTTTGGCTTCCAGTTGACAGTTTCGTTCAAGTCAAACATTCTGTCTTTAACTTCAGAGATTTTTATAAACCAAGAATCTAAAGGATAATACAAAATAGGCTTGTCTGTTCTCCAACAATGTGGGTAACTATGGACATATTTTTCTACTTTGAACGCTCTGTTTTCTTCTTTCAATCGAATCGCGATTTCAACATCTACGGAACGTTCTGGCGCTTCACCTTCGTTATAATATTCGTTTTTCACATATTTACCGGCATATTCGCCCACATGTGAAGTGAATTTTCCTTGTAAATCTACTAACGGAACCGGAGTTCCATTTTCGTCCAGAACTAACATTGGAGGGATTTCTGGCGTAGCTTCTTTAGCCACTTTTGCATCATCAGCACCAAAAGTTGGAGAGGTATGCACGATTCCCGTCCCATCTTCGGTAGTCACGAAATCCCCTGAAATTACTCTAAAAGCATTTTCAGCATTCTGATACGGAAGCACTAATGGCATTAATTGTTCGTAACGAATGTCAACTAAATCAGCTCCTTTACATTCCGCCAAAACCTGATATGGAATTTTTTTGTCGCCTTCCTTAAAGTTTTCAAAATCAGCAGGATCAGTACTTTCAAAAAAGCCTTTTCCGAATTGTTTTGCCACTAAATTCTTGGCTAAAATCAATGTAGCCGGACGAAACGTATATTGATTGAATGTTTTTACTAAAGCGTATTCGATTTTTGAACCTACAGTCAAAGCCGTATTACTCGGCAATGTCCAAGGAGTTGTTGTCCAAGCAAGAATAAAGATTTCGTGTAAATCCAAAGCTTCTAACTTATAATGCAGTAAATTATTAGAACTGATATAATCGTAAAACTTAGAGAATAACAATTCTTTATGCGCGTCAATTACTTTAAATTGTGCCACAACAGTCGTATCCGTAACATCACGGTAACTTCCCGGTTGGTTCACTTCATGCGATGATAATCCTGTTCCTGCTTTTGGAGAATACGGCTGAATAGTGTAGCCTTTGTACATCAAATCCTTGTTGTAAATTTGTTTCAAAATCCACCAAACCGTTTCCATATATTTAGATTTGTAGGTCACATACGGATCTTCCATATCTACCCAATAACCCATTTTTTCGGTCAGATCATTCCATACATCCGTGTAACGCATTACGGTTTTTTTACACGCTTCGTTGTATTCTTCGATGGAAATGGTTTTTCCAATATCTTCTTTGGTAATTCCTAATTCTTTTTCGGTACCTAATTCCACAGGCAAACCATGGGTGTCCCAGCCGGCTTTTCGCTTTACTTGAAACCCTTTTTGAGTCTTATATCTGCAAAAAATATCTTTAATAGCACGCGCCATTACGTGGTGAATTCCAGGTAATCCATTTGCCGAAGGCGGACCTTCAAAAAACACAAATGGTGGGTTCCCTTCACGAGTGGTTACACTTTTCTCAAATATATTTTCTTTCTTCCAAAAATCAAGTACTTCTGACGCTACAGTTGGTAAGTCAAGTCCTTTGTATTCAGTAAATTTTGTGCTCATTTTATCCTTTTCTATATCAAAGTGCGAAAGTAATAAATAGTTATGAGTTATAAGTAAAGAGTGAAGAGTTTTTGCATTATCGAGGACGTTAGGATCCTTTTATGGAGTACAAATGGAACAAAAATTTATATGTCAGTTTTGTCCAGTTCTGAAAAAACAATAAAAAAGCATCCAAATTGATAGATCAAGGATGCTTTTTTTAAAAATATATTGATTTACACGTACAAAATGAAGCTTTATTTCAATGCTTTTTTTATTTCTGAAGCTGCTTGTAATAAGGCTGATTTAGTTCCGGGAACGGTGCTAATTGGATTTAACAATCCCCAGTCGTGAATCATCCCATTATACCGTGTTGCAGTAACTTTTACTCCTGCTTCGTCTAACTTACGTGCATACGCTTCTCCTTCATCTCTTAAAATATCATTTTGTGCTGTTTGTACCAATGCTGGTGGCAATCCTTTTAATTGATTAGTTGTTGCCTGCAAGGGTGAGGCATAAATTTCCTTACGTTGTTTTAGATCACTTGTATAATTATCCCACATCCAAATCATTGAATTTTTAGTCAGGAATCGATCTTTTGCAAATAAGTTATAGGATTCTGTTTCAAAATTAGCATCGGTAATTGGCCAAAATAAAACCTGTAATTTAATAGTCGGTCCTTTTTTATCTTTAGCCATTAACGCGACAACCGCCGCCATGTTTCCGCCAGCGCTGTTTCCCGAAACTGCAAGTCTTTTACCATCTACTCCTATTTCTTTTCCATTTTCAGCCACCCATTTCGTAGCATTATAAGCTTGATTGATCGCAACTGGATAATGAGCTTCTGGAGATGGCGTATAATTAACAAAAACCGCTGCAGCACCAGATTCAACCACTAAATCTCTAATCATACGTTGATGAGTAGGAAAATCTCCAAGCACCCAGCCTCCTCCGTGAAAGAACATAAAAACAGGTAATTCGCCTTTTGCATTTGCGGGTTTGACTATGTTCAGCACAATGTTTTGTCCATCCACTACAATCGTTTTGTCTGTAACAACTACGCCAGAGATGTCAACTTTTACTGACGACTGCAAGGCGGTCAGCGCTGCCCGGCCTTCTTTTGGTGGCAATTGTTCTGCTGGTTTACCCGGTGCAGAATTAAGGACTTTCAAAAATTCTCTGACATTGCTATCAATGTTAGGATCTTTTGAAGCGTCTTTTGTTTGTGCAACTACTTCACCAGAAAAAGCAATCGCTAACAACAATGTTCCGAATTTTTTTAGTTTTGATTTCATGTTGTGAGTTTTAAATTTAATAAAAGAACAGTATTCCGTAAATGAATTCTATCGAAATTAGGGCTTCTTGTTGTACTAAATTATATTATGACTTTTGATGTTTTAAAACTTGATTACTCCTTTACTGAAGGATAGTAAAAATAAGTTGCATAGTAATCAAAATTATGATTATCAGTAGGTTGTGATATAAAAATGAATAATTATATCAAATATACTAAATAATTATTTGACAATTTTAAAATTTATAAGTTCTTTAATAGCATTTTTAATGATACGCTAAATCAGAAAAAATATCAGTAAATTATTGATTATTTTAAATACGCAGAATTTCTTATTTCCTTACAGTTATTACCTATTATTTTTCATCGCCTTCTAACTCGAAGAAATCATTAACTGATTTTTCAAATAACTTTGACAATTTTAGCGCCAGAAGTGTTGATGGCACAAACCGATTGGTTTCAATTGAATTTATGGTTTGCCGAGAAACGCCTATTTTCTCCGCTAATTCTTCTTGGGTTAAGTTTAAAATGGCGCGTTCAACTTTTAGTTTATTCTTCATTGTACGCTTTTTTTAGCTTTCTAAAAGTTAGAATCTGAATAGTTAGCAAAAGTGCTAAAACAGCAACATCTTTACTTCCATTCATTTTTGGCGTATATGAGTTGTTAAAATAAAGAGCATAGTTAACAAAAGGCATTATTAAATAAAGTAGCACTGCTCCCATAACCGCATAATTATACGATTGCAGACGGATTTTTATCATTAACTCATCTTCCATTTTCTCTTTTGAAATTGAAATTATAAGTAAACCTAAAACCAGTCCTGTCTGCGCTATTCTATCAAGTAAACCATAATATTTTGAATTCCCAAAAAAAGATTCAAATGCAATAATTGAGAGGATTGAAGTAATAAATAACACCAAACCAACAATTTTAAATTTATTTGGTAACTGGTAACCTATAAATTTATTGATTTTCTCGATATCTCCTTCTTGTTTTACTTTTGGCTGCATAAAGATAATTAGATAAAGCTTGCTTTGCTAAAAGGACAACAAACTTGATTAAAAGACAAATATACTTTACTTTTAAATGCAAAATTATATTTTAATAGAAAAAATAATCTTTAAGAGAAAACTTCTCTTAAAACATCTAAAGATTTTGGTTTTTTGAATCCGTCCAAATGAAAACTGAAGTAATCAATCAGTATTCGCAATACGATTTGTCTTTCGATGACATGAAATATTTTTTGATTGCTATCGAATTTTAAATCAATCAGTTTTTTAAATAAAGTACTTTCATGCTCCGTAAGTGAACTGATGGCGCTAAAAGGCGTAAAAATACCTTCGTTCATTTCGAAAAAAGGCATATCCATGTCCGAAGTATCAGGATAAAAGCCTAAATATTTTGTAGTTTCCAATAATAAAATCAAATGAAAATTAGCAATTTCATCGTGATTGTCCAACCAATGCAAAGCCGCTTCGAGAAAGGCAAAAAGCGGCTCGTTTTCTTCCTCTTCATGAATCGAATGGTGCAGCATTTCAGAAATGAACATTACAATCGTACTTTTATAAATATCTGAATATATTGAATGAAAAGGCGAGGCAATTTTTATTTCCTTGAAATTTTCTAAAGTGCCTTTGTTTTTATGAACCGCCTCAATCTCAAGAATTGTCAAGGGTTGAAAATATGCAATTTTCTGATTGGATTTTCTAGAAGAAAAAGCATCCCGAACAAAATACGATTTTAACCCATGAGACAAAGTGAAGCATTTCACAATCAAGCTTTTTTCTTGAAATTTTAAAGACGAAATGACGATGGCTTTGGTTTTTACTAACAAGTTTATAGTATTAAATTATTAGACTTCTTAAATTATTAGATTTTCGGAAATGAACCACTATTCTCATACTTAGTGACTGATCACTGAACACTATCTAATTATCATTACTTTCTTTACTTTCGTTTCCACTCCGTCTTGTGCCGAAATAAATATCATATATACCCCTGATGCGACTTTGTATTTACCAAAAGCCGTGGTGTCCCATTCCATTGTTCCACCTTCTGAGGTGGCTTCATGCACTAAATTTCCTTCAATATCGGTAATTTTAATAGTAGCTTTATCCAGCAATCCGGCAATTTTGATGGTTCCCTGGTATTCTGGTCGCACTGGATTTGGATACACGTATGCATTACTTAAATCATCATTGGCGGCAGTCGAAACTCCTTTGAAAGAAACCAATCCTTTCGCAGTAGCGATAAAAACTTCGCCTGTAGCATTGTTTATATCGATATCATTTATAACGTTACTGGGCAACGGTGAGTTGTCTATTGTAAAATGATACTTGGTTTCCTGTCCGTTTGGCGATACTAAAAACAAGCCTGAATCCGCAGTGCCAATCCATTTATTGTTCGCCCCATCTACGGCAATATCGGTAATAAACTGTTCATACAACAACTCTTGCGCCAGGTTATCCTCTAAAATTATTATTGGATTCGCTGTCATTTGGTCCTCTGATTGAAAACTACTTACGTTTGGCAAAACCCGCAAACCTTTTGTCGTTCCTATCCACAATTGGTTTCTATTGTCTACCGCAACCACTCTTACATTTGAAATTGGCAAATTCCCGGTATCAGGTCCTGTTGTTATTTTTTTAAATTTATTGTTACTTTCATTAAACCCAACAACACCATCTTCACTAGTAGAAAGCCATTTGGTGCCATTTTTATCGATGGCAATTGTGGCAAAATTATTATCTATCGGTGAAGCCAAAATCGCATCCATAGCATAACTTTGCCACTGCCCATTTGGTTTTAGTACTTTTAATCCATTTTTTATTCTGCTGGTGGTAACCCAAAGATTCCCGGATTTGTCAAATGCCGTTCCATTAACCCTGATATCAATGTAATTAGGACCTACAAATGTCAAAGATTCTAAGCCACTATTGGTTTGATTGTACAAAATTTTTGGTACGTCATTCTCTATTTTTAATAATCCCGAAAAAAAGGAACTTGCATATACTTCATTTTCATTGCTGGGATTAATTGTAACTCTGGTTATTGATTTCGCTCCAAAAACTTTTTCATAAGGAATATTTAACCATCCAGCAGCACTGAATTTACTGATACCGTAACTGTTTAATGGATACGGATTGTAATCGCCTGAATAATCTCCGTAAACTGTCCAAAGCACATTCGGTGTGGCCTGAAGCGCGAATATATTGTTTCTGGAAGGACCTGTAGGCGTTATATTTTCAAAAGTTGCAGCCGAAGAAAGCGAAGTGGTAATAAATCCGTTTTCTTTTGTTCCAATAAAAACAACACCTCCAATTATAGTAGCGCAGGTAAATCCGAGATTGCTTTCCGGGATTTGGTTGGTATTTATTTGGCGCACCAAAACCATTTGATTGTTGTAAATATAGATACTATTCAAAGTTGTCAGTATCAAATAATCTGTTGTTGCTCGCATATCTACTGCACGCTGAGGAAGCTGAATAATTCCAGTAAAAGAATTTACTGTGGTAGAAAATTTTTGAACATTCCCAAAAGAATCAACAGCATACAAATCGGTGCCAAAAGTTGTTATTCCGGACCAATTTCCGGTTGTAATTGTTGCCCATTGCTTGAAATCGATTAAATTTTCATTAAAAATAGCGGCTCTTTTTATTCCATTATTGGTAGCGGCATAAATAAACCCATTGAATAATGCAGTTTGATTCACAATGATTTCAGCTCCATTATCACCAATAAAATAAGTATCGCCAAATTGCATGGTGGTCAAATTAAATTGGACAATTCCAAAATCACAGGAAACATAAGTAACACCTTCAAATTCCATGAAGTGATTGATTTTTTTTATGTTTGCCGGAAGCTGTTTATTGACAATATCGACCACATTCAGAATACTTCCATCGGCTTCATTAATGACAATTATGAGTCCGTTTTCATAACCTACAATTGTTTTATTGAATGTTGCGCTGTTGTAAACCGATGAAATAGTCTGTCCTGAAAGTCCATCAATAGTATTGGTCGTTTTGATTAAATTTGTTGTGGTATTCTTAGAAAATAATGCATTTTCTGATGCGGCAAAAACAGCGGTTGCAGATTCCGAAACATCTTTAATTTCATTGTAGGAGAAATAGCCCTGCCATGACAAATTACTTTGGGCAAAACCCATTTGTACAAAAAGCAGAAGCAAAAAATATAAAACGTTCTTTTTCATTATTTGTATGACTATTGGTTTACAAATATAGAACAAACGAAAGTCTTAGCATTTTGTTACATAAAAAAATGCCTTCGACCAATAACATGGAAGAAGGCATTTTAAATTATAATAAAACCTTATTTACACCACCCCTTGAGCTAGCATAGCATCCGCTACTTTTACAAATCCGGCAATGTTTGCTCCTTTTACGTAATTCACATATCCTTCGCTGTCTGTACCATATTGTTTACATTGATTGTGTATTCCAACCATGATTTCTTTTAACCTTGAATCTACTTCTTCGCTTGTCCAGTTCAAACGAATAGAGTTTTGAGTCATTTCTAATCCCGATGCCGCTACACCACCTGCATTTGCTGCTTTACCTGGTGCAAAAAGTACTTTGGCTTTCAAGAATTGTTTGATGGCCTCTAATGTACACGGCATATTTGCCGCTTCAGTTACACAAATAACACCGTTTGCAATTAATTTTTTAGCATCTTCTTCGTTCAACTCATTTTGAGTTGCACAAGGAATCGCTATATCTACTTTTACTTCCCATACGCTTTTTCCTCTGTGGAAAACAGCTTTTGGATATTTCTCTAAATACGCTTCGGCTCTATTATCACCTCTTGCTCTCAATTCAAGCATGAAATCAATTTTATCACCAGAAATTCCTTCTTCATCATAAATGTAACCATCAGGACCAGAAATTGTAACTACTTTTCCGCCAAGATCATTTACTTTTAAAGCAACTCCCCAAGCGACATTTCCAAAGCCAGAAATTGAAACAGTCTTACCGCTAATATTTTGACCAATAGTTCTCAACATTTGTTCCGCAAAATACACTACTCCATAACCTGTAGCTTCCGGTCTGATTAAAGAACCACCGTAAGCTAATCCTTTACCCGTTAATACTCCGGTAAATTCGTTTCTGATTCTTTTGTATTGACCAAATAAATACCCAATTTCTCTGGCTCCAACTCCAATATCTCCTGCAGGTACATCCAATTGTGGCCCGATGTGTCTGCACAATTCAGTCATGAAAGACTGGCAAAAACGCATTACTTCACCATCAGACTTTCCTTGTGGATCAAAATCAGATCCTCCTTTTCCACCGCCCATTGGCAAAGTGGTTAAACTATTTTTGAATACTTGTTCGAATGCTAAAAACTTAAGTACTGATAAATTCACGGTATGATGAAAACGTATTCCACCTTTGTAAGGTCCAATTGCTGAATTCATTTGAATTCTGAAACCTCTATTTACCTGAATTTCCCCTAGATCGTCTACCCATGGAACACGAAATATAATTGACCGTTCTGGTTCAGTTATTCTAAGGAGCAAATTTTTTCCGTCGTATTTTTTTTGCTCTGCAATAAATGGAATTACAGTTTCTGCAAATTCCCTAACAGCTTGAATAAATTCAGGTTCATTTGGATTCTTGGCTTCAACTTGAGCCATAAAATCATTTATTTTTAGTAACATAGATTATAAATAATTAATTAAGAAAACGATTTCGTTATAATTTACAAAGATACATTTTATAAAAATATTCGGACTCTGTTTTTTCAATTTATCAATAGAATTATCTTTTTATTAAGCATTCTTAAACAATAGTGTTTAAGATCTCCACTTTTAAAGCTAATCACTACCACTTTCGTAAGTAAATAAGAATTTGTCTGCTTATTTTTAATTGTGAATTTATGTACATAAATGAATGATGTTTTTTATATATTTGTCGGGATTTGAAAATTTTGCCCCTAATGATCAAACAAATAATACCACTTTTACTAATTTTTGTAGGATTCTCTACTAATCTAAATGCTCAGTTCGGTGGGTTTTCGCATGAAGTGGGAATTATTGCCGGTCCATTAGCTTTTCAATCGGATTATGGAGAACGACATGATTTTTCCACAAACGCCGGAAACACTGGAATTGGTATTGGAATCATTCACTATTTAAACTTTTCTTACAAAGCAGATTGTAATTGTTATACTCCTGAAACGTATTTCAATGACCACTTTAAATTAAGATCTGAACTATCTTATAATAAAACTGAATTGCAACATTTTGGACAATATGTTGAAGGAAAACCGTCGCTAGGAAAAGAGCAATTGAAAGCAATGACTGGGAGTACCGCGGTAACTAATCTTGGTATGCAACTGGAATTTTTCCCATGGAGTATTCGTGATTTTACAGCAAGAACAGGCAGCGTTGGCCCATTTGTAAGCGTTGGCGGGCAATTCAGTTATTACAATGCTGAAGTTTCATCCGCTCTAGGTCCGTTAGGAACCCCTTTGACAACGTTTCCAAAATATTTAACGCCAACCGACGGCCGTCCTTATGGATTTTCTTCGGAGAGCGGTACCGTTTGGTCCGTTGTTTCCAGTGTGGGAACTCGTTATAAATTAGCGCCTTTATCGGACTTAATGGTTGATTTAAGATTCCAATATTTCTTTTCGAATTGGGTAGATGGTTTAAATCCTAATCCGGAAATTTATAAAGAAAATAAAGCAAACGACTGGTTGGTTTGGTTTAATGTGGGATATATTTATTACTTACAATAGCATTTAAAATACTCCTTATAAAAAACGAAAGCTCCAATTCTAAATTTTGAATTGGAGCTTTTGTTTAAAAGATATTCTGTTACGCTAATGCTTGTTTTAAATCTTCAATTAAATCTTCAGCATCTTCAACTCCTACGCTTAATCGAACCAAATCATCCGTAATTCCAACTTCCTTACGCTTGTCTTCCGGGATGGAAGCATGCGTCATTAAAGCCGGATGATTCGCTAAGGATTCCACTCCGCCCAAAGATTCTGCTAACGTGAAAACTTTTAATTTCTCCAGAAAGTCTATTGCATCTTCTTTTTTGCCTGAAACAAAAGTAAATGACACCATTCCTCCAAAACCACTCATTTGCTTTTTGGCAATTTCATGATACGGATGGCTTGGCAATCCCGGGTAATAAACAGTTTTTACTTTTGGATGATTGTTTAAAAACGCTACCACTTTTCCTCCATTTTCACAATGTCTTTCCACGCGCAAATGCAAGGTTTTAATTCCTCTAAGAACCAAGAAACTATCCATTGGCCCCAAAGTTGCTCCTGTCGCAAATTGTTGAAAATGCAATTGATCCCCCAGCGCTTCATCTTTTACGATCAAAGCCCCGGCAATAACATCCGAATGTCCTCCCAAATATTTAGTTGCTGAATGCATTACAATATCAGCTCCTAAATCCAAAGGTTTTTGCAAATAAGGCGTTGCAAAAGTATTATCAACCGCAAAAAGGATTTTCTTTTCCTTTGTGATTTTCGCAATTTCCTGAATATCGGCTAATTTCATCAAAGGATTCGTTGGTGTTTCTACCCACACCAATTTCGTGTTTTCGTTGATTAATGACTTGAATTTCTCGATGTCATTCATATCTACAAAATGAAATTTAATACCGGAATCTTTATAAATACGGGTAAACATTCTGTAGGTTCCACCATATAAATCGTCCATCGCTATAATTTCATCCCCTGATTTAAAAGAACGCAACACACAATCCGTTGCTGCCAATCCAGACGAAAAAGCCAATCCTCGCGTTCCATTTTCAATACTTGCCAATGCATTTTCAAGTGCGCTTCGGGTAGGATTAGCAGCTCTGCTGTATTCATAATCCGGATTTATAGGCTGCCCCGGACTGGTTTGTACAAAAGTTGATGTTTGATATACTGGAGGCATAACTGCTCCTGTGCTTGGATCATGGTGTTGTCCACCGTGAATGACTTTAGTATTGAATTTCATAAGTTGAATTTTTAATGCAAAATTGTTTCGCAAATTTACCCTTTAATTTATTTTAACCAAGCTACAAGATAATACCTTTGTCTTTAATTAACAATTTTGAGATGAAACACTTTATTATTTACACTTTACTACTTTTTTCAGCAGTGCAATGTTCTAAAGAATTGATTTTTGAAACGGAATCTTTTCAGAAAAAAACCACAATGCCCTGCAAAGAAAATTGTCCTTCTATCAGTGTAAAAATTCCCGTTGCAAATGCCGTCCCAGTAGTAGCGGACAGCATCAATAAAAAAGTGTTTTCGGTAATGAAAGAGATTATTTATTTTGGCGAAAAGCCATACACTGCAACTGATTATAATGGTTTATTGGCTTCATTTATTGACTCCTACGAGAAACTCCAAAATGAATTTCCCAATGACAAATTTGGCTGGGAAGCTGACATTGAAGGAAACGTAAAATACCAATCAGATGAAGTATTGAATATTGAAATCAAACACTACACCTACACCGGTGGCGCTCATGGATACCAAGGTTTGCGTTCCCTACTTTTTGACCCAAATACCGGAAAAACCATTTCGAATGAGGAATTGTTTTATAATAAACTGGATTTTATGGCTTTCGCCGAAAAAAAATTCAGATCCAAATATAAAATCCCAGCTAACAAATCTATCAATGCAACCGGTTTGATGTTTGAGAAGGAAAAGTTTCAACTGCCAGAAAATATTTTTTATACGGATAAAGGTTTACTACTTTATTACAATTCCTACGAAGCAGCATCGTACGCCGACGGACCAAAAGAATTATTATTGCCGTACACTGAAGTGAATGATTATTTGGCTGTTAAATAATAAATGGTCTTTAAAAAATCAAACACTTTTTAAACACCATTTCGTGTTTTTTTTAACGATTTGCTAGCCCCGATAGAAGCGGATATCCTTTTACTTTTTTCTTTAAAAAGTAAAAGATATGAGCGAATATCGGGATTAAGCTCCCAATATTCATAAGTATAAATCCTAAATAAACTTTCTAATACTCATCATATTCCCCAGGTGAAGTCCTTCGTGAACAACATTAAAGACCAATGCATCTTCAACACTTTCTAAGGTAAAACCAGTTGAAGTAGGATATTCATTATAGTTTTTGAAAGTTTTATTATTAAAATCAGCTTTAGTCTGATCAATTGTTGCAAACAATAACGATTTAATTTTATCTACTTCGACCTGTGTTACTATATGTTCCGGCTTGGTTCCCTTTTTGTATTTCTCGACTAATTCCTCCGAAACCATCATCGGCAAACCAGAAAGCTTGTACACTAATAATTGTTGCGACACGATAATATGACCAATATTCCAAATTATATTGTTGCTGAATCCTTCCGGAATCGTATTGAGTTGCTCTAAAGTATAGTCCGTTAGAAATTTTGAAACCATATTTCTGGTCGTAATGTTGACCTCAAGTGTTTGATTCATTTTTTTATTTTTTGATAAAAATAATCATTTTCCGTGTCAAATGATTTTTCTTTGCACAAATAAATCGCTTTTTACATGGACAAAATATATTATCTCGCCTCTTGCGACACTTGCAGAAAAATCATAAAATCACTACCTAAAGAACATGATTTTAAATTTCACGACATCAAACAAGATCCGATTACTATTGCCGAATTAGAGCAAATGCGGGACCTTGCCGGAAGCTATGAAGCACTTTTCAGCAAAAAAGCACAGTTGTACAAATCGATGGATTTAAAAAATAAATCGTTGACCGAAGACGATTATAAAAAATACATATTGGAACATTACACGTTTTTGAGTCGTCCCGTTTTTATCATCAAAGACAAAATTTACATTGGCAATACACAACAAAATATGTTACAGGTAATGAAAGCGTTGGTATAATGTCCAAAAGAAATCTTGCCATAATTGGCGCCACAATTGTTTCCATAATTTATGGCGTTACATTTACCATCGCCAAAGATGTCATGCCTTTGTACATTGATGCATATGGCTTTATCCTATTGCGAGTAGGTGGTTCCGTGCTATTATTTTGGCTGATTTGGCTTTTTATACCAAAGGAGAAAATTGCTCTCAGTGATTTCCCCCGAATTATTGCTGCGGCTTTCTTTGGCGTGGCGTTTAATATGCTTACTTTTTTTAAAGGATTAAGCCTTACTTCTCCCATAAGTGCGGCCGTAATTATGGTTTCGACACCTATGATTGTGTTGACGCTTTCGGCCATTATTATGAAGGAGCGCATGCAAAAACGAATGGTTTTTGGAATTATTCTTGGATTAATCGGCACCGCATTTCTGATTTTGTACGGGAAATCCATTGGTAGCGCCACAAACGCCGGTTTGGGAAATTTCTTGGTTTTGGTCAACGCCATTTCTTATGGATTTTACCTGATTATCGTCAAGAAATTAATGGATAAATACAATGCTTTTACATTTGTAAAATGGATTTATTTGTTCGGATTTATTATGGTTTTACCTTTTGGCTGGAGCCAATTTCAAACTGTGAATTGGGCTTTGGTTCCAAAGGATATTTGCTGGAAAATAGGATTTGTGGTTGTTTTTTCGACCTTTCTGACGTATCTTCTGAATTTGCTTTCGATGAAAGAATTAAAACCAACTACTGTTGCTGTTTTTATTTATTTACAACCGCTTTTCGCAACTATTTTTGCGATAAGCTTGGGCAAAGACGAATTGAGTTTGGTAAAAATTGGTTCCGCAGTTTTAATATTTGTCGGCGTTTATTTGGTGACGCAGAAGAAGAGTGTTCAATAATCAGCTAGTAGTTTTCAGTGCATAAATCGCAGGTTAGTGTCTTTTATAATGTTCGTTAGGTTATTTATATCAACTCAAAAATAAAATCTGATCACTAAACATTTACTTATACCGAGTCACCGAATACTAAAAACGGACCACTGGCCACTTTTTTATTATCTTTGACCTCTTTTAGAAAATTATATGATACAATCAATGACGGGTTTTGGGAAAGCGACTTTGCAATTACCAACCAAAAAAATCACGGTAGAAGTAAAATCTTTAAACAGTAAAGGTTTGGATTTGAATGTGAGAATGCCTTCGCTGTACCGCGAAATGGAATTGGGTTTACGCAACCAAATTGCACTCAAGCTCGAACGAGGAAAAGTAGATTTTTCTATTTTTATCGAAAGTACCGCGGAACAAACCTCAACAAAAGTGAACGTGCCGATTGTAAAAGCCTACATCAACCAATTGAGAGAAGTGTATGCTGATGCTGATGAAACGGAACTAATGAAAATGGCGGTTCGCATGCCAGATACCATGAAAATAGAACGTGATGAAATCGATGAAAACGACTGGGTACAAATCCAAACCGTTGTCGAAGAAGCCTTGCAAAACATCTTGAATTTTAGAAGAGATGAAGGAATGTCTTTAGAAAAAGAATTTCAGTTGCGAATTGGCAATATTCGTCAGTACATGACGGAAGCATTGGCACTAGATCCGGAACGCGTTCAAGCTATAAAAGACCGTTTACAAACTGCAATATCAGAACTTAAAGTGAATGTAGATGAAAATCGTTTCGAGCAGGAATTGATTTACTATTTAGAGAAATTAGACATCACTGAAGAAAAAGTACGTTTGACAAATCACTTGGACTATTTTCTGGAAACCATCAATGGAACTGAGGCCAACGGTAGAAAATTGGGTTTCATCACCCAAGAAATGGGACGTGAAATAAATACTATGGGTTCTAAATCCAATCACGCACAAATGCAAAAATTAGTCGTTCAGATGAAAGACGAATTGGAAAAAATCAAGGAACAAGTATTAAACGTTCTATAAATAAATACTGAAATAAATTCAGCATAAAATGAGCACAGGAGGAAAATTAATCGTTTTTTCGGCACCTTCGGGATCTGGAAAAACTACCATAGTCAGGCATTTATTAAGCAAAGAAGATTTAAATCTTGAATTTTCAATTTCGGTAGCGTCTCGCGAACCAAGAGGCGAAGAAGTAAATGGAAAAGACTATTATTTCATGTCTACGGAAGAATTTAAAAAACATATCAAAAACGAAGACTTCTTGGAATGGGAAGAAGTGTATCGCGATAATTTCTACGGAACTTTAAAAAGCGAAGTGGAACGTATTTGGGCCAAAGACAAAAATGTGATTTTTGATATTGATGTAGCTGGCGGATTGCGTATTAAGCATAAATTTCCTGAAGAAACTTTGGCAGTTTTCGTGAAACCACCAAGCGTGGATGAACTAAAAAGAAGATTAAAAGAACGTTCTACCGAAAGCGACGATAAAATCAATATGCGTATCGCCAAAGCTTCTGTAGAATTAGCAACAGCGCCACAATTTGATGTGATTATAAAAAACTACGATTTAGATATTGCTTTGGAAGAAGCGTATCAATTGGTAAAGAATTTTATTAAGGATTAAAAGATTGAAAAATTATAGAATTGAAAAATGCAAAATAATTTCCAACCTTTAAATTATTTAATTTTTAAATCTTTAAATTAAATTAATGAAAATAGGTCTGTATTTCGGAACTTTTAATCCCATTCATGTTGGGCATCTCATCATTGCCAATCACATGGCGGAGCACTCCGGTTTAGACCAAATCTGGATGGTGGTTACCCCACACAATCCTTTGAAGAAAAAAAGTACGTTGCTCGATGATTATCATCGTTTGCAAATGGTGCATCTTGCCACCGAGGATTTTCCAAAAATAAAACCTTCGGATATTGAGTTTAAATTGACACAACCCAATTATACTGTCAATACTTTAGTTCATTTAGAAGAAAAATATCCCAATTACAAGTTCTCGTTAATCATGGGAGAAGACAATCTCAGGTCTTTCCCTAAATGGAAAAATTATGAAGCAATTTTGGAGCATCACGAAATTTATGTTTATCCAAGGCTTGAAGCCCAAGGCTCTGCTGATGAAGCAATTTCAACCAATCCAGAGGATTTAGATTTAAAAATTTTCCAAAAATACGGGACGAAAATTCACATGATTGACGCTCCGGTTGTAGAAATATCGTCGACATTCATTAGGGATAATATCAAAAAAGGGAAAAATGTGCAACCGCTACTGCCTGCAAAAGTTTGGGAATATATTGATCATAATAATTTTTACAAGAAGTAAATCAATAAAATAATTATCCTAAAATAGCCTGAAAATTAAACCCATATTCACATAATAAAATCATCTAAGAAGATTAGTTTAAAACATAATTTTCACACATAGCTATGCAAACGATATAAAAGCTAAGCTTTTCTTGCATTTATAACAAAATTCTTAGTTTCTACGTGGTAGAATAGCCTTTGTAAGAACCATTATTACCCCAAAACCCTTTTTAATTCGTTTTGAATATTTCGAAAAATAGTAGTCAAATTTTCATTTTTACCGGATAATACAAATACTTCCGTACTTGGCATTTGCTTGCTGTTCCATAACAGTTGGATTTTATTTTCTGCTAACAATCTTTTCGCGTTTATATCCCAAACTACTCCTATTCCAGTATTTTTCGAAATGATTTCCAGCATTTCATATTCGGACGGAATGATATAATTGGGAATCATCGAAGGTCTTTTTTTGTTGAAAACATGCAACCAGAACAACTTGATATGCGGAATCTGTGCATTGTGACTGAACCATTTTTGGTCGTTCAACCAATATTCAGTGGCCGTGAAATCCTTTATTTTGATGTTGGCTTTTAATTCGGAAGCATCAATGTTATTGGAACCAACAATTACTTGTTTGATTTCGCCAACCTTTTTCTGAATTGTGTCAAACGTATCATATTGCTTAGTTACAATTGCAAAATCTAGTTTTTTAGAATCGACCAATTCAAAAAGCGTATCGTCTTCATGAAAGCTAAAATCAATAAAATCAAATCTTGAAACCAAGGCACTTCCCAAACTACTCATTAGATGCTTTGAGATTCCAATTGAAATTAACCGATTGGCATTTATTGCTTTGGCACGAAAACCATTCTCGACATTTTCCAGTCGGTCCAGTGCTTCAATTATTAAATTATTGAGTAACTTAGCGTATTCCGTTGGTTCCACGCCTTTAGACTTTCGATTAAAAAGCTTATAACCTACATGTGCCTCCAACATTGATATTTGCTGACTTACAGCCGGTTGACTGATAAATAGTTCTTTGGCAGCCAAAGAAAAATTTGCGTTTTTATACACGGATTTAAACGTTCGGTACCATTCTAGATTAACCATGATATAAATATATTTATCACAAACATAATTTAAATTATTTTTACTAATAACATATTCGCCTTAAATTTGCATAAAGGAAATCCGAAATGAAAAAGATTGCATTATTTGCCATTTTAGTATTAACCGTTAGTTGTATTTCAGCAACTGCACAAAATAAAAAAGGTATGAAAAAAGTATTATTTGTTGTTACCAGTCACGATAAATTGGGTAACACGGGAGAAAAAACAGGATTTTGGACAGAAGAATTTGCTGCACCTTATTATGAATTATTAGATAATGGTGTCCAAATTGATATTGCTACACCGTTAGGAGGGCAACCACCAATTGATCCAAAAAGTGAAGATCCATCAGCCGCAACTGAAGATACTAAAAGATTTGATGCTGATACTGAATTATTGGCAAAACTGAAAAACACGCACAAATTAGCCGATGTTAAAGAATCTGATTATGATGCGGTTTTCTATCCTGGAGGTCATGGTCCGTTATGGGATTTAGCCGAAGACAAAAATTCAATTGCTTTGATTGAATCTTTTTACAGCAATAAAAAACCGGTAGCTTTTGTATGCCATTCACCAGGAGCGTTAAAAAACGTAAAAGTAAATGGCGAATATTTAGTAAAAGGCAAAAAAGTAACAGGATTTTCAAATACAGAGGAGGAAGCGGTTGGATTGACAAATGTAGTTCCGTTTTTATTGGAAGACGCATTACAAACAAATGGAGCAACTTATTCAAAATCCGGCGACTGGCAACCTTATGCCGTAGAAGATGGTTTATTGATTACAGGTCAGAACCCAGCTTCGTCTAAATTAGTAGCTGAAAAATTATTAAATCAATTGAATATTAAAAAATAAAAGTATGTTAAATTTCGAATTATACAATCCTACCAATTTAATTTTTGGGAAAGGACAAATTGAAAAACTTTCCGCATTAGTGCCAGAAGGAGCAAAAATCCTTCTCGCTTATGGTGGTGGAAGTATTTTCAAAAATGGAATTTATGATCAAGTAATCGAGAACCTAAAAGGTTTTGATATTGTGGAATTTGCCGGAATAGAAGCAAATCCGCATTTTGAAACTTTGATGAAAGCAGTTGCCATTATCAAAGAACAAAACATCGATTTTATTCTTGCTGTTGGTGGAGGATCTGTAATTGACGGAGTAAAGTTCATTTCGGCTGCGGCTCACTTTGATGGAAATCCAATAGATATTCTTCAAAAAAGAATAATGACTACTGATTTGACTACAATTGTCCCTTTTGGAACCATTCTAACTTTACCCGCTACAGGAAGCGAAATGAATTCCGGCGGAGTAATAACTATTGAATCTACACAAGAAAAATTATCTTTTGGCGGTAGTGCCTTGTTTCCAAAATTCTCTATCTGTGACCCAACCGTAATTGAATCTTTGCCAAAAAGACAATTGGAAAACGGAGTTGTTGATGCGTACACTCATGTTTTGGAACAATATTTAACCTATCCGCATGAAGGTTATCTTCAGGATAGAATCGCCGAAAGTATTTTGCAAACCTTAATCCAAGTTGGTCCAGAAGTAGTTGAGAATCCTAAAGATTACGCTTTAGCTTCTAACTTTATGTGGAGTTGCACGATGGCGTTAAATGGATTAATCCAAAAAGGAGTTCCTTCAGATTGGGCGACACACATGATTGGACATGAATTAACAGCTTTGTACGGAATCGATCACGCAAGAACATTGGCGGTTGTGGGTCCAAATTTATACCGAGTGATGTTTGAAACTAAAAAAGGAAAATTGGCACAATATGGAAAACGTATTTTCAATTTGACTGGAACAGAGGATGAAATCGCAAACGAAGCCATCAACAAAACAGTTGAATTTTTCCACACTATGGGAATGGAAACTAAATTATCAGATTACACCAAAGACTTTAATAAAACGGCAGATTTTATTGTGGATCGTTTTAAAGAAAGAGGCTGGTTAGGACTGGGTGAAAAACAAAACATCACTTTAGAAAAAGTAAAATCTATTGTTGAAAAGAGTTATTAATTCAAATAACTAAATACCGATTATCGTTGTTTAAAAAAAGGCGTTCCATTTATAGGGACGCCTTTTAAAATTCTAAAATATAACTAACTAATTCAATCCGTATTTTTTGTTAATTTTTTAAACAATACATATTTACAACGAAACAGCAGCATTTATATTGTATGCAAAATCAAAAATAATTATTTTAAATTTAAAAAATTAAGACAATTACATCATAATACCCGACAAACAGTGTGTTTCTTGGAATAATTTAATTTGCTTAATTAATGGTTTTTTAAGTACTTTTGATTAAATTCAATAAAAAAATGGCTGAAAATATAAAATTCGCAGTAATAGGCGGTGGAAGTTGGGCGACAGCGATAGCAAAAATGTTATGTGTAAATCTTACCGAAATTTCATGGTACATGCGTAACGAAGCTACTATAGAGCACATTAAAACCTACAAGCACAATCCAAATTATTTAAGTTCGGTTGAATTTGACATCAAAAAACTGAAACTAACCAGCGATATAAACGAAGCTGTAGCATACGCGGATTACATTATATTTGCCATTCCATCCGCTTTTTTAGATGGTGAGTTAGCAAAACTAACCGTTTCTTTAAAAGATAAAATCATTTTCTCTGCGATAAAAGGAATTGTTCCCGAAACAAGCCTGATTGTAGGCGAACATTTCCATGTAAAATACGACATTCCATATTACAATATCGGTGTAATTACCGGTCCTTGTCACGCTGAAGAAGTTGCCATGGAGCGTCTTTCCTATCTTACGATAGCGTGTGGCGATCCTATAAAAGCTAAAGTCGTAGCTAAAAATTTATCTGGAAATTACATAAAAACTAAAATTACAGACGATATTATAGGCACAGAATACGCAGCGATGCTAAAGAACATTTACGCTATTGCAGCAGGAATGGCACACGGTTTAGGTTATGGCGATAATTTCCAGTCGGTTTTGATGAGTAATGGGATTCGTGAGATGAAAAAATTCATCAAGAAAGTCCACAAAATGAAACGTAACATCAATGACTCAGCTTATTTAGGCGATTTACTGGTGACGGGTTATTCTGTATTCTCCAGAAACAGAATGTTTGGGAATATGATTGGTAAAGGCTACACCGTAAAATCAGCAATGATGGAGATGAGTATGGTTGCTGAAGGATATTATGCGGCAAAAAGTGCGTATAAACTCAATCAGGCGTATGGTGCCAAAACACCAATTATAGATGCCGTTTACAGCATTTTATACGAAGGTCAGGATGCTAAAACCGTATTCAAAAAACTGACAGATAAACTGGATTAATTCATCTACCGATTAACTATCAAAATAGAATCACTTTATGAGCGAAAGATGGAAATATCAGATTAAAACTGGCGGGATTTGGGGTGTATTTATGACGGTTTTTAATGTTTTGTTCGACATCAAAGAAATTCCTTTTTCGGAACAGGTTGCTACCGTTAATTTTTACATTCGCGCGGTTGCTTATGTCCTTGTAGGGATATTTGTGCTAGGATATTTTACCTGGAAATCCAAAGTTAAACAACAAAACCGCTAAATAATTTTTATGAGTGAAAGATGGAAATATCAACTTAAAACAGGATTGATTTGGGGGATATCTTTCTCTATTATCTTACAAGTTTTTGACTTGTTAGAAATGTCATTTTCACAAGCCTTTTTATCCAAAAGAAGTTTACTAAGAATGCTATTTTTTATTGTAACTGGGATTTTTGTAGTAAGCTATTTTTCTTGGAAACAGAAAATTAAAAAAGAAGTCACTGAAAAATCTATCTAACAATAACTCCGTCAACAAATAAAATAGGTACTTCTTCAACCTCTGTTTCATTGATGGAATTGGCTTTGAAAACAAATTTTTTATCGTGTAATTTCCCATCCATGAAAAACGTGAGCATGAACTCATTGTTGAGTGCCAAAACACTTTTTTCAATCATTTCAACTTTCACAACAGAAACCTCAGGAATCTCAGCAAAAGCGTGACGCAAAAGCGATGTTTTTTTCATTTCACCGTCAATGGTACCAAAAGCTTTGGAAACTACCATGACGCTTTCAATTAAGAAATCGCTGTCATTGACTAAATAAGCGTACCATACCTTTTCCATAAAATCGTCACTCCATTCTTGGACTGCCGCAAAAAATACGTTCTCTACTTCGGGGATGATGATGTCTTTTTTCATGTCATTTGGCAGAACGAAGCAACTCTTCATTCATTATTAATTATTGTTTCGTATTCAAACCAGATATGCTGTGAACCCAAAATCCCTAGCCCAGATAGCAGTGGAAATCCTTTTTTAGGCTTTTTGCCTCAAAAAAGATTGTAACGAATAGCTGGAAATAGCTCCTAAAAACGCAAAAGTCAAAAATCATTATAAGATTTCTTCGTTCCTAGCAATGCCTAAATACTTGCTTTGAATTGCTCTAAGAAACGTACGTCATTTTCGTAAAACATACGAATATCACCAATTTGATACAACAACATGGCGATTCTTTCAATTCCCATTCCAAAGGCAAAACCAGTAAATTCCTCGGGATTAATGTTACAGTTCTTCAATACGTTAGGATCTACCATTCCACAACCACCAATTTCTAACCAACCAGTTCCTTTGGTAATTCTGTAGTCGGTTTCAGTTTTTAAACCCCAATAAATATCGATTTCAGCACTTGGTTCGGTAAACGGAAAATAAGAAGGACGCAAACGGATTTTTGATTTTCCAAACATCTCTTTGGTAAAATACAAAAGCGTTTGTTTTAAGTCGGCAAAAGAAACATCCTTGTCAATGTACAATCCTTCCACTTGGTGAAAAATACAGTGCGAACGCGACGAAACAGCTTCATTACGAAAAACCCTTCCCGGAGAAATGGTACGAATGGGTGGTTTGTTATTTTCCATATAACGCACTTGCACGGATGAAGTGTGCGTACGCAGCAAAATATCAGGATTCGTTTGTATGAAAAACGTGTCTTGCATGTCACGTGCCGGATGGTATTCCGGAAGGTTTAACGCGGTGAAATTATGCCAGTCGTCCTCAATTTCCGGACCTTCGGAAACATTGAAACCTATGGTAGAAAAAATGTCGATAATTTGGTTTTTTACCAATGAAATAGGGTGACGAGAGCCAATAATCACTGGTTCAGCTGAGCGGGTTAAATCCCCGTAAAAACCTTTACTTTCCTCTTTGCTTTCCAAAGCTTCTTGTATTGATTTTACTTTTTCTTCAGCAGAAGTTTTAAGCAGATTAATTACCTGTCCGAATTCCTTTTTTTGATCGTTTGGAACATTTTTGAATTCGGCAAAAAGCGCTTTCAAAAGTCCTTTACTTCCTAAAAATTTGATGCGGAACGTTTCTAATTCTGCTGTGTTTTGCGTTGAAAAGGCTTGTGCTTCGCCAATATATTCTTTTATCTTATCTATCATTTTCCTTCCGTAATTGAGAGTGCAAATTTAAGAAAAAGTTTTTAGTTTTCAGTCTCCGTTTTCATTAGATTCGTTCTGAAAAGGGAGACTGAGACTGTAAACTACGAAATTACTTCCCGTTCCAGGAAATAATTCACAATAGCTTCTTTCATCAAAACCGATTGTTCTCCAGCTTTAAGTGGTGGCAGTTCCTCTTTTACTTTGTAATGAGGCCATCCTTCTTCATCAAAAAATTCGAATTCATAAAAACCATACGGCTCCAATAAACGGCAAATCGCGATGTGCATCAGGTTTAATTTCTCGTCTTTTTTAAATTCTTTATGTACTTTCCCAAGTTCCTGCACCCCAATTAAATAAATAATGGCGTCTAAATCCAAGTCCTCTCCTTGAGAAAATTGATTGGAAAGTATATTAACTAGCTGTTCCCAGCGTTCTTTAAGTTGTGTGTCTCTTGCCATTTTTTTGAATTATGAATTATGAGTTATGAAATTATAGCTCCTAAAATTATTTTGGCAAAGATAAGAACTTGAAAATTGGCAATGGTAAAGAACAATTCTTTTATATTTGCCTTTCTATTTACTAATGAATTATTATGGGATTTTTGGATATCATTTTGGGTGTACTGCTTGCTTTTGCTTTTTATAAAGGACTACAAAACGGACTTTTTGTTGAACTAGCCTCTTTAGTTTCGCTTTTGGCGGGAATTTATATTGCTGTCAAATTTTCCTCCTACATGAGGGATATTTTAGTGGGCTTTGTCAAATGGAATCCCAATACAATCCAAATAGTGGCTTTTGTCCTTACTTTTATGATTGTGGTTGTTGTTGTCTCTATAATAGGGAAGTTCATGACTGGAATAGCAGATTTTGCTTTTTTAGGTTGGTTGAATAAATTGGGCGGTGGTTTTTTTAGAGTGCTGAAAACAATTTTGATTATTAGTATCGTCTTTGCAGTTTTCGAAAAAATAAATTACAATCATATTTTAGCCAAAAAAGAAACTTTGGACAATTCTCTTTTTTACAATCCAATCCAAAAAATAGCGGGTTACATGTATCCTTCACTAAAGGAATGGTATAGTAGTTTGAAGAAAAAGTAAGCAGCTTTCAAACTAAATAGTAATACTGAATAGTAGAAACTAACCATTGAACACTATTATTTCACTTCCTTTATCGCACTACTTTCTATCCAGCCTGTGGTTCCATCCGTCAGTTGTATTTTTTTCCATTTTCCAATAGTTTCAAACACATAGACTTTGGTTCCTTCGTGAAGCGCAAATAAAGGCTTTCCGCCATCTCTGGGTTCTGGTTTTACATTAGTCTTTTCAGCAAAAACTATGGCCGGTTTTTCAGTGTCAAAATGACTTTTCTCCATAATTGCAGCGGATAACGTGATAAGCATCATAAAAATTACCACAAACATTCCAAAGAAAAAAATCCGTTTAGAAAGCGTTTTTTGAGAAAAATAGTACCCGATAAAAAACAATAAAAAAAATGTCGCCAGTCCTACAGAAACCCATCCCCAAGTGTTATAGTGGTAAATTCCCGTGAAATCGCGAAGTAATTTTCCAAAACCTACTTTTGGAATTACTTTAATCTCATCAATAGTCCTTTTTTGAGCGAACTTCAGATTGTTTATGCTTTCCTTATCATTTGGATTCAGTACTAATGCTTTTTCATAATTGTAAATTGAAGGCGCTATCTGATTCAATTTATAATACGCATTTCCTAAATTAAAATACAATTCTGAGGATTGCTTATTGTCTTTTAAAACACCTTCATAGGCCGCCACAGCTTCGGTGTACTTTCCTTTTGCATAGTGCGTATTTCCTTTTTCAAAGCCGTTTTGGGCAAAGAAAACCTGAGTTGAAAGTAAAAGTATGTATAGTATGTTTTTCATAAAAATTTAAACACGAAGGTTACAAGGAAGTCGCAAAGACCACTATTTAAAGCGCTCCATTTATGACTCGTCTTACTCCTTCTTTTAGCAATTTTACATTAAAATTAATTAGCAATCCTAATCTCAAATACGTTAGTAATTATGTAAATTTTACTCACTTTGTGGTTAAGCAAACTATTAAGCAATTTGTTTTTCTAATTCAGATATTATAAATACCGCTTTATCAAAATCCTGTTGTATTGTAACACTTGACGAAGGTGCATAACGAGCAACTTCGCAATTTTCAGTAAGCGCAATAAAATCATTTACCGCTTCTGGTTTTGCATTTCGGGACAACAATAATTCCTGAATGTTATCCTTGCTCATTTCTGAAGTTTCAATGTGTAATTTCGCTTTCAGGAAATTATGCATCGCTTTTTCCAGCGCAATGTAAAACAATTCTTTGTTGTTAATTTGTTTCTTCGCTTCTGATAAATATTTCTTGGCGAGCTTATTATTCATTCGGATTCTATTTCCGGAAATATCACCATCCATAGCTTCTTTCTTCTTTTTGAATAAAATAATTATTGGCACAAGTAAAAAAGGAACCAATAACAATCCAATAAACAAATTCGATCCAAAGAAATCCTCTTTGTCAATGGTAACAAGATTGGTTTGTGACTTAATATCTTTAAATTCTTCTGCGGCTGCAATTTTATTTTTATTTCCACCTGCTGCAGTAGAATCAGCCGGTGTCGGACCATCCAGAACATTAATCATAATCTGTGGAGAACGCAGTGTTTTATAGGTTCCGGAGCTCAAATCAAAATAAGAAAACTGCATTGGTTTGACCGGATAATTCCCTCTATATTGTGGAATTATTGCATAACTGTCTGACGATTTTCCAGCCATTCCAGAAAGTGGTGTACTAATATCTTCGCTGTGAACGGCATCGTACATTTCCAGCGCATTTGGCACTACTGGTTTTGGCAAGCTGAATAGTTTTAAATTTCCTTTTCCAGTTACACTTACAACCAAATCCAGGCTTTCTCCATGTTTCAAATTAGTCTTTGATGGTGTAACTTTAAAGTCAAAATCTCCAACCGCACCACTAAAATCTTCTGGTTTTCCTGACTCGGGTAATGGCTTAACGTTGATGATTTTGGCTCCAGCCGAAACTCGCTTTGTGGTTTCCGTGAGCATCATTCGACCAAACATATCCCTACGGTTTGTTGGTAATTGCACATCTACCGATAATGATAATGGCTCAATTTTAAGTCTGCCTGATTTTTGCGGATACAGCACTACTTTCTTGAGTACAATAAACCTGAAATTCTGGCCTTTGAAAATTCCTTCTTCGGCAGCAAGTTGTTTGATTTCGATATTTTGGCTCCAAAAATCATTATATTTAGGCTTACTTGATTCCCCTAGATTTGAAATTCCAATGTTAGCGAAATACAACTTGTAAACAACCGTAATGGGTTCGTTTATGTATGGATTTGTTTTAGAAACATCAGCAACCAGATACAGGTTTTCATCGCCAGATATTTGCGAGTCGTTAGGGTCTCTGGGCTGTTCCGTAGCAGCGGTCACAATGATTTTTACAGGTGCAGTTTTATAGATTTGACCGTTGTACTCAATAGCCGCCGGCTTGATTATGAATGTTCCTTTTTGATTGGGTACCAAAAAATAAGAGTACGCTTTTTCAAAAGAGCTTCTCCCGTTTACCCATGACTGACTCACCTGCTGACTTGGTCCGGCTATAATTTGAAAACCATCAAAAGACGGCTGCACAAAATTATCGCCATCTACATTCATCATAAAATCAATACGCAGTCTTTCATTCAATCCCAGCGTAGTTTTGCTTACTCTGGCCTCAAACTGGACCTGAGCGCTAAGTGTGCTGCACACCAATAAAACAATCGCTGCTAAGTATTTTTTCATTTTCAAACTCTCTAATTGAATTACCAATCCTTTTCCGTTTTAACTGGTTTTCCTTTTACTTTTTGGGCATTCACTTTGTCCTGAACTTTCTTTTCCTCTTTGTTTACGGCGTCCAATAGATTTTCCAGACGTTCCTTTGAGATTCCTCCTGGCGCAGGTTTTGGTTCTCCTTTATCGTTGGGTTTCGGATCTTTGTTTTGTTTGTCCTGATCGCCTTTATCGTCTTTTTTATCTTTGTCTTTGTCGTCTTTTTTGTCTTTTTCGCCGTCTTTCTTTTCGTCCTTTTTATCGTCTTTCTTATCCTGATCTTTTTTCTCGTCTTTTTTCTTATCGTCTTTTGGTGGATTGTCTTTCAGCATTTTTTTTGCCAAAGCATAATTATAACGGGTTTCCTCATCAGTCGGATCATTACGCAATGCGTTTTTATACGCTTCTACCGCTTGTGTATAATCTTTTTCAATCATGAACACATTTCCAAGATTATGAAAAGCACGGTGTTTCTGAGGTCTTGTTTTTGAATTTTTTAAGGCCTTAGCAAACGCAAATTTAGCTTCGGAGGATTGTTTTTGCTTGTAAATACTGTTTCCAAGATTAAAAGGCGCAGCGGCTTTGTTAGGAAATTTTGAATCTGAAATTCGGTAATTGGCTTCAGCTTCCACGAATTTATTGTCCGCATAATCTTGGTTTGCTTTGGGCAAAATTCGATCTTTTTGTTGCGCATGCAATCCGGCTGTACCCGAAAAAGCAACGATTAAAAAGGCAATTATGATAATTTTAAATCTTTTCATTTATTGTATCTATATGTCCAGAAGGCTTTGAAACCTTTTAGAAATAATTATTTATTCTCGTTAAATAAATTTAATTTTTTAACCCAACTTGTTTTTCTTTCCAACAGGAAAACGTCCACAAATAACAGCAAAAAAGCAAAACCTAAGAACCATTGAAATTGTGATTGAAAATCCGCCATTTCGGTCGCTTCAAATTCGGTTTTTTGAATATTATCTAATGCATTCTTTACATATTCAAGCACTTCTTTGGTATTATTGCCATTTACATAACCCCCTTTTGTGGCTTTAGCAATGGCTGTCAAACTTTCTGGAACCAATTTCGTTATAACCACTTCATTGTTATTGTCTTTCTTGAAACCTTCGATAATTCCATTTCTTTTCAATGGAATTGTACCTCCTTTTTCAGTTCCAACACCAATTGTAATAATTTTAATTCCCAACTTATTGGCTTCTTCGGCGGCTTCCTCTGCACCTTCATTATGGTCTTCACCATCCGAAATCATGATCAATAGCTTACTCGTTTTTTTATCGTCAAAATAGGTTGACGATAATTTGATTGCTTCGTTGAACGATGTTCCTACGGAGGAAACCATATCAGTATTCATGCTTTGCAAAAACATTTTTGCAACACTGTAATCAGTAGTGATGGGCAATACCGGAAACGCACTTCCGGCGTACGCCACGATTCCTATTCTGTCGCTTCCTAACTGGTTGATGATTTGCGAAACAATCTGCTTGCTTTTGTCCAATCGGTTTGGGGCTATGTCTTCAGCCAGCATACTTTTGGAGACATCCACTGCAAAAACAATGTCGATTCCTTCTCTCTTAACGGTTTCCATTTTGGTACCAATTTTTGGATTTACCAAACCGAGAATTAAACCTAGCAATGCTAAAATCAGTACTGACACTTTCAAAACGGGTTTAAAAACTGAACTTTCAGGACTCAGCTTTTTCACCATTTCTAAATCTCCAAACTCGCGTTGTTTTTTTCTTTTCCAATATAAATTGAACAGAAAAATCAACACCACTAAAGGCAGTATTAAGAGGAGATATAAATATTTTTTTTCGTCTAATTCCATTTTTAATTTTAGATTTATGAATTTCGATCTTAGATTTTTACTCTAAATCAAAATTCTAAACTTGGTCATTCCAGTTCCAATATTCCAGTTCTTACTCCCTTTCCTTCGGGAGCGCTGGAGTGGGGATTTTATATAAAGCTTCTAAAAACAGTATTCCTTAACCCTACTTCCAGCAATAATAAAAAACCGGCAAACCAAATAAAAGGTCTGAATTTTTCATCATAATCATAGAATTTTAATTCTTCGATTTCAGTAGTTTCCAGCTTATTTATTGTTGCATAAATTTCGGCTAATTTACTATTGCTCGTTGCTCTAAAATATTTTCCACCAGTATGATTAGCAATTTTTTTCATCATTTGCTCATCAATCTCCACTTTCATCATTTGGAAAAGAAATTTTCCGTTTGGTGCAATAGCATACGGAAACATGGCCATTCCGTTTGTTCCTATTCCTATTGTATATACTTTTATTCCGTATTCTTTTGCAATATCCGAAGCAGTATCTGGTTCAATAAACCCTGCATTATTCACCCCGTCAGTCATCAGGATAACCACTTTGCTCTTTGCCTGACTGTCTTTCAATCTGTTGACAGCGGTTGCCAATCCCATTCCTATTCCAGTTCCGTCTACTAAAACATTATCGTATTTTATACTTCTGATCGCATCAAGTATAACTGCTTTATCACTGGTTACCGGCGCTTTTGTATACGCTTCAGAGGCATAAACAACTAGTCCAATCCTGTCATTTGGTCGTTCTTCAACAAAATCTGCAGCTATTCTTTTCAGTGCTTGCATTCGGTCTGGCTTCAAATCTTTGGCAAGCATACTTCCGGAAACGTCTATTGCCATTACAATATCAATTCCTTTCGTCGTTTTAGTTTTATTACTTACATCGACCGTTCTTGGGCGTGCCATAGCTACAATCAAAGAACATAAAGCCAAAACCCGAAGCACATTTAACATCGGTTTTAACTTTGTCAAATACGATTTATTCCCTTTAAATCCTTCTAACGAACTTATTTTTAATGTGGCGGATTGATGGTTCTTTTTTCGCATAAACCAGAAAATTACAACTGGAATCAGCAGAAACAACCAAAAAAATTCCGAGTTTAAAAAAGTTATTTTCTCCATTATTTACTCGCTTGTTTTAATTCGACAGCATTCAAAACGCGTTCTGATATTTCACTGCCATACTTGTCTCCCTCTTCATGAAAAAGTAAAATCTGTTGCAATCCGCCTTCTTGACTGAACAATATTGCTTCATAATACATTTTCGCAGTGGTCTTATTATCGCTATCAACTTGTGAGAAGGTTCCGTACGCTTTTAATCCTTTGATTCCCTCTTTGGTTTCAAAATCTTCCTGTTTTACAATCATGTTTTGAGCACCTTGCGCTTCGAGTGATTGCAAAGCTCCATCCATAGATTTAGCCAAATCGATTTGCGTCTCTTGTTTAAATTTTAAAGTAGAAACCATCACATAAAAACGGTCCAAAACACTTCCATACGCAAAGGATTGCATTTCTTTAATCAAAGCCATTCCGTTTTTAGGAAGTGTTTTAGTCAAATCCACTCTCTTGAGCACTTTTGGTGTTTCTATGATAATTCCCGGATTTCCGTACTCGCTTTTTACCCATTCGCCTTCCAATAATTCTTTGGTAGGATGACCAATAATGTTGTCTTTTACATAGTCAAACCCTTTGGTAACGATGAAAAAAGTAGTAGTCGCTGCCAACAAAAAAACAACCGAAACCACCGCAGTCAAGATGCGTTTGTTCTTTTGTTTGCGCAATTGAATTTGGATTTGTTTTTGTCTTTGCGCTTCATTCAACAGCATATCTTCCTCAACTAGTACTTCCACAGGAATTGAATTGTCTAATGTCAGAATTGCTTTTTGAATTTTATTTCGGTCTTCTGTGATTTCAAAATCCAATGGTTTTGATTTGGCGAATTTTACTAAATCGGCTTGTTTTAAAACACGCTCCAGATTTTCGATTATTTCCTGAGAAAGCGTCATTTTCTTTTTGACAGAAGCAGCCCTAAGTCCTTGAATCAATTCCGAAGTTGTGCTTTCCATAGCCGGAATTTCTATCGCTTCTTCAATATAATTTCTGGCAATATCCGTCAATTCACTATAGTAGGCTTTAACTTCTCCTTTTTGCCAAAGTTCTTTTTTCTCTAAAGTGTCCAGCAAACTAGTCGCTTTCTCGATTGGCGTCTTGAAAATTTCTTCCTGTAATTTCTTTTCTTGACGCTTTTTAATAAACCAATAAATAAATGCTCCAATACCCACAATCAATGCGACAATCAATAGGTATTTCCACCAGTCTCCAATCGGGTTATCCGCTGGAGCAATATCTTTAATGTCGAACATTTTTTGTTTCAAAGTATCTACCTGAACATTTGCCACTTCAACCAAAAGTGAATCCGTCATAAACGGTTTGCTGTTGATAAAAATCTTGATACTTGGAACTACATATCTACCAGAATCAAATTGGGTTAAACCGTATTTTTTGATTAATTCATAACGACCGTCCATTTTGACAGTGTCAATAGGATATGACTGAATCACCTCTAAAGCGCCTAAGTTTTTTAATTTCGGGAAAATTACTTTAGAAGAAGTATCAACAGTAGTTTTTATGGATAGTTTAAATTCCGCGCCAATTTTATTTTTAATCGTGTCAATACTTGTGACTACTTGCTTTTGTTGTGCAAAAACAGCCGTAGAAAGCAGCAATAATAGTAGGTAAAGTCTAATTTTCATTTTTTATCTAGTTAACCCTGTCAGGGTTTAAAACTCTGGTAGGGCTAGGTTTCGTTTTATCTCGATTTAAAATAGCTCAACAATTTCGTCACATAACTTTCGTCAACCCTTGTGTTTACAACACCTGAACCTGATTTACTGAATGTCTCTTTAAAATAGTTTACTTTGTCGCGGTACTGTTTTTCATAATTCATTCGAACTGCTTTCGAACCGGTATTTATCAATTCTATTGCTCCGGTTTCGGCATCAAGCATGGAAACCATCCCTAAATCCGGCATTTTTTCTTCTCGAATGTCGTATACGCGAATCCCCGTTATATCGTGTTTTTTGGAGGCTATTTTTAATGTTTGCTCGTAATCTTCCGACATGAAATCAGAAATTACAAACACAATCGCTTTCTTTTTTTGGGTTCCCGATAAAAATTTTAAGGCTTGAGCAATATCTGTTTTACGGCTTTTCGGCTGAAACTCTATCAATTCCCGAATGATTCTCAATACGTGTGATCTTCCCTTTTTTGGCGGGATGTACAATTCAATTTCATCTGAAAACAAAATCAAACCTATTTTATCATTGTTTTGGGTCGCCGAAAAGGCCATCGTTGCGGCAATCTCCGTAACAATATCTTTTTTGAATTGATTTTTCGAACCAAAACTTTCTGAACCCGAAATATCAACCATCAACATCATGGTCAACTCTCGTTCTTCCTCAAAAACTTTTACGTGTGCTTCATTGTAGCGTGCGGTTACATTCCAATCAATGGCACGAATATCATCTCCGTACTGGTATTGACGCACTTCGCTAAACGTCATTCCACGCCCTTTGAAAGACGTATGATACTCTCCCGAAAAAATGTGATCGCTCAATCTTCGGGTTTTAATTTCTATTTTTCGTACTTTTTTTAAGAGGTCTTTTGTTTCCATTTTTTTCTTGCCACAAAGGCGCAAAGGCAAAAAGTTTTATTTAATTCATAAGTCATTAATGCGTTCTAAGTGAAAACTGATCACTGAAAACTGCCAACTGCTTATGGTACTTCTACTTCGTTTACAATTTTGTTAATGATGTCTACTGAAGTAATATTTTCGGCTTCCGCTTCGTAAGTAACTCCAATTCTATGACGCAACACATCGTGAACTACCGCACGAACATCTTCAGGAATTACATAGCCGCGACGTTTAATAAAGGCGTAACATTTTGCGGCCGTCGCCAAATTGATACTTCCACGCGGTGACGCTCCAAAACTGATTAATGGTTTTAAATCAGCCAATTTATATTTCTCTGGATAACGCGTGGCAAAAATGATATCAAGTATGTATTTTTCTATTTTTTCATCCATATAAACCTCACGAACTGCTTCTTGAGCACGTAAAATTTGTTCTACCGAAACCACTGCATTTACTTTTTCGTAACTTCCTTTCAAGTTCTGGCGAATCACTAAACGCTCATCTTCCATTTTTGGGTAATCGATCACCGTTTTTAGCATGAAACGATCGACCTGCGCTTCAGGTAATTGGTAAGTTCCTTCTTGTTCAATTGGATTTTGAGTAGCCAAAACCAAGAATGGTCGGTCTAGTTTAAAAGTGGTATCGCCTATAGTAACTTGCTTTTCCTGCATCGCTTCCAATAATGCCGATTGCACTTTGGCAGGAGCACGATTAATCTCATCGGCAAGGACAAAATTAGCGAAAATTGGTCCTTTTTTTATCGAAAATTCATTAGCCTTAATGTTGTAAATCATTGTTCCTACAACATCGGCTGGCAATAAATCTGGCGTAAACTGTATTCTGCTGAAAGATCCCTGAACGGCTTGTGAAAGAGTATTTATTGCTAAAGTTTTTGCTAATCCGGGAACTCCTTCTAATAAAATATGGCCCTGACCCAAAAGTCCAATTAATAAACGCTCCACCATGTGCTTTTGACCCACAATAACCTTGTTCATTTCCATCGTGAGAAGGTCTATAAATGCACTCTCTCTTTCAATTTTTTCGTTAATTGCTCTGATATCTAAAGTCGATGTATTTTCTTCCATTTTATTATTTTTAAAACCTTGAATTTAATGCCTTCGTTTTGAAGGTGCAAATTGAATTTTTTTTTAGAAGTAAGATGTTAATAAATGGTTAAAACTTCGACAAAAACTCTAATTTTAAGGACGAATTATGATACAATTTTTATATTTTTAAGAACTTTGAAAAATATACTTTGAAATAGTAGAATTATGAATATCATTAAAAAATAAAAACCATGAATAAAACAAAATTATCCCCTGTTGTAGCGGGTGTCATGAATTGGGGAATTTGGGATAAAAATCTCAACACCAAAGAAATGGAAAACATGATTAACGTATGTTTGGAGAACAAAATTACTACTTTTGATCATGCCGATATATATGGGGATTACACGACCGAAGCTGATTTTGGAAAAGCATTTGCTTCGGGTAAAATTGCCAGAGAAAAAATGCAATTAATATCAAAATGCGGCATCCAAATGGTAACGGAAAACCGTAATAATACCATAAAACATTACGAATATTCAAAAGAGTACATTATCTGGTCTGTTGAAAATTCCTTAAAAAATCTACAAACGGATTATCTGGATGTTCTTTTATTACACAGACCAAGTCCATTGATGCAGGCTGATGAAATTGCCGAAGCGGTTTTAAAACTAAAATCAGATGGTAAAATTAATGATTTTGGACTTTCTAATTTCACGGCTACACAAACCGAATTGATTCGACAAAAAACAGAAGTTTTGTACAATCAAGTCCAATTTTCGGCAACAAATTTTGAGCCTATGGTCGATGGAAGTTTTGATTACATGCAAGCCAACAAAATTCGTCCTATGTCCTGGAATCCGCTGGGATCTGTTTTTAGAAAAGATATTCCACAAACCAGACGATTGAAAAAATTACTGGCGACTTTAGTTTCAAAATACCATTTGGGGTCGGATTCCATTTTACTTTCTTGGATTTTAAAACATCCGGCACAAGTAATTCCAATTGCGGGAACGGTGAATGTGGCCCGAATTCAATCACTGATGAAAGCTGTTGAATTAGAATTAGACCAAGAGGATTGGTTTGCTATTTGGGCAGAAAGCATGGGAAATAATGTAGCCTAAATTAGTGTTCCGTTCAGAAACTTTAGAATATAAAATATAAAAAAATCATGACTAAAACAGCCTTAGTGACTGGAGCTACCAGCGGAATTGGTAAAGCAACAGCGCAAATATTAGCTCAAAATAACTATAAAATTATTCTTTGCGGACGCCGCGAAGACCGATTAAATGATCTTAAAAAAGAACTTTCGGAATTTACAGAAGTGCATACTTTAACCTTTGATGTTCGGGATAAAAAAGCGGTTTTTGAAAACATCAATTCCATACCGGAAGCCTTTGCTACAATCGATGTTTTAATTAACAATGCCGGAAATGCGCATGGTTTAGATCCTATTCAAAACGGGGATTTAGACGATTGGGACGCCATGATTGACATCAATGTCAAAGGGCTTTTATATGTTTCAAAAGCCATAATTCCGCAAATGATTGAACGAAAATCAGGTCATATTATCAACATTGGATCCATCGCCGGAAAAGAAGTATATCCAAACGGAAACGTTTATTGCGCCTCCAAACATGCCGTTGACGCCTTAAACCAAGCTATGCGAATGGATTTAAATCCTTACGGAATTCGCGTTGGTGCCATTAATCCCGGTGCGGTAGAAACTGAATTTAGCGAAGTGCGTTTCAAGGGTGATGCAGACAGAGCCGCCAATGTTTACAAAGGTTTTGAACCATTACATCCAGAAGATATCGCTGATATTATTCACTTTGTAGTTTCTAGACCGTATCACGTAAATATTGCTGATCTAATGGTTTTGCCGACAGCACAAGCCGCAGCGACTATTTTAAAAAGAGATTAATTTTCACCATTAATTATTATTTATTTTTATTATTCCTTATAAAATACTGAAATATGTCGAATTACAATTCTTTTGAGGAAATGGCAATTTATCAATTAGCTAGAGAACAAAGCAATCATGTTTGGCATTTAATTCAAAACACCACTCTTGGTCAAGATTATAAATTGAAAGATCAAATCAATGGTTCTTCCGGATCAGTTATGGATAATATTGCGGAGGGTTTTGGCCGAGGAGGAAACAAAGAATTTATTACTTTTCTGAGTTATTCAAGAGGTTCATGCTGTGAAACAAAAGCACAACTGCAAAGAACCTTCGACAGAAAACATATCAACGAAGAAAATTATTTGGAGTTAACTTTGAAATCTCAAAATATAATCGACCAAATTTCAAAATTCATGAATTTTTTAAAAAGTTCTGATAGAAAAGGTTCAAAATATGACTAATAACTGTGACTTAAAAACAATAAAAAATAGAAATAAATAATAATTAATTGCAAATGATCAACAAACGCATTCTTATCAAGAACCTGCTCGCTCACAATGATGAGAGTAGTTTTTATGACAAAAAGCGTCAGTTGAATTTGCATACACGGGAAGGCAAAGCCAAGTTCCTTAAGCACATTTGCGCACTATCCAATTCAAATCCTGCAAATAATTCCTATATTGTTGTGGGTGTCGAAGATCAAGACAATATTATTGTGGGCGATGATTTTTTTGACGACAGCAGGATTCAGAATCTAGTGAATGCTTATCTGGAAAATCCTCCCAAAATTCAGTACGAAAATGTACCTTTTCCAAATTTACCAAAAGATAAAGTTATCGGACTGGTAACGGTCAAGCCAAAAAGCAAAACTTCCCATTTCAAAAAAGGAATTTACACAATTCCTGCCAACAGTGTTTTTATCCGAAGAGGCAGTAACACAATGCCGATTGAAGGCGAAATTGAAAAAAATTACCAAAACACAGAAACCGTAATTGGCATAGAAAACAACTCTCGAAACAGCATCGAAAACACACTTGATGGCGTGATTGATTTCATGAATTTTCGCCACAAGGATATGGCGCCAAAATATAAAGTGTTTAAAGAATTATTTGTGATTTGCTGGGCAGGTGTCGCAAAAAAATCGCGTGACAAAACCTATTTATCACGCGTCGATATTGAATTGATAAACGAACAAATCAAGCTTTTTTATTCGGCTCAGGATGTGGTCGAAATTACTTTTGATGATGATACTTTTACCATTATTGAATATGTTCCTTTAGGTTTGAACGACAAAACCAGCTATTATCCTTTAGAAAAACAGACCATTCATTTTCATGACAATGGCTATTACAAAATTGAAAGAGAGATTCTTTTTCAGCCGCCAGAATTCAACAAGAAAATGCTTTTTCACATTTACAATACCAATATTGCTTTGCTAAAAAAACTCCAGAAAGGACTTTCTTTAACCGAAAGAGAGCATAAAGATTTAGAAAACCTGCCTTCCACCTTCATGATTTGTTACCTGAACGGTTTTGAAGAAGCCAAACAAAAACTGATTGATGCAAAAGTACTTTTGAAACCTTTCAACCAAGTATATTTATCGTTTAAAGAAGCGTTGCGGATTTTGAGAAAGATGAAATATGATGTGCAGTAAATGCCCTATTTTAGATATATCATTCGCTAAGAAATCCCATTACATACATATTAATTTCTCTTTTTTGTTTTTTACTCCCTCTATCATTCATGTCATTGTGAATGGTATTGGCGAGTTTAATAATTTTTATTCCAAACTTTTCCTGCTCTGCAATAGTAGGCAAAACTCCTTCATCTGCAGGCTGGTCGCTCGAACGAAGCGAGTAGATTTTAGGCTGAGAAGTTCTTGGTAATTCCATTCTTCGGTTGTCTAAAGAAATTATTTTATTAACCAAATCTGGATACTTCTGGACAAACAAAACTGTCATATCACCTCCGTTTGAATGTCCAATTAAATTTACATGTTTGAAGTCTAATTCTGGTTTTATTTTTTTCAATTCGTTTAAAACAAAGAGAATGTTCTCTGCTCCCCTTTCCCAATTTGATCGTCGTACAACTCGAGGTATTCCTGTCAAAGGCAACAAATCATCCGTTGGTAATTCATGCTGAATACTGACTACATAATAGCCTTTAGACGCTAATTTTTTCGTTAAATATGAGTACGATTTATTTGCGCCGGGTTTATTTTCTCCATAACCATGACTTACAATTACCAATTGTTGATTTCTAATTTTATCTTTTACAATCGAATTATAAAACGCGACCGGAATTAATCTGTTTCTGGAACTGTCCAACCAGTTGGCACTATCTGACTTGACTTCAAATTCCTGATTATTGACTTTAGCATTTGTTACGTTTTTATTGGACATACAACTGAACAAAAGCAAACAAACTAGTATTTGTAGGTATGTTTTCATATAAATTTCGAGCGCATATCTGATTGCACTAATAGTTTTGACACAAATTTATTGATTTATAATTCTATATAAAAGCCAACAATTCTTTTAAAAATTGACAAATCATTTTGGCCAACAGTAACGATAACGCAAGTAATGTACTCATTTGAAAAAAGTTTAATTATTTGTAAAACTAATCTGAAAAACTAAATAAAACAATCACCTAAAACCGTGATATTTCAATTTTATATTAAAATACAAATTCTTTTATTTTTTTAAAATAAATAAACCAAAAAAGCTTCGTTCATCACTCTTTTACTTAATTTTATAACTTGAAAAATAGTATTCATTTTCTGCTATTTTTGTATTAATAAACGAAAAAAAGTCCATGAGAACACTTGTTATAGGCGATATCCACGGTGGTTTGCGAGCATTGCACCAAATTATGGAAAGAGCTAACGTTACTAAAAAAGACACCCTTGTTTTTCTGGGAGATTACGTTGATGGCTGGAGTCAATCTCCTCAGGTACTTGATTTTATCATTGATTTAAAAACCAAACAAAACTGCATTTGCATCCGCGGAAACCACGATGATTTATTGCTGGAATGGCTTGACGAAAGCAAAGACAATCTCTTGTGGTACAAACATGGCGGGGAAGCAACGGTATTGGCCTACGAATCCGTTAATGAAGAAACAAAGCAAAAGCACATTGAATTCCTAAAATCGCTGGAAAATTTTTATCTGGATGAGCAACGTCGTCTGTTTGTTCATGCTGGTTTTACTAATATGAATGGTGTTGATTTTGAATATTTCCCGGGACTTTTCTATTGGGACAGAACTTTGTGGGAAACTGCATTGGCATTAGACACAAAAATGAAAGTGGAGCACCCGTTTTATCCAAAACGTTTTACCTTGTACGAAGAAATCTACATCGGTCACACGCCCGTCACCCGAATAGGTGAAACGACTCCCGTTCAAAAAGCAAATGTTTGGAACGTAGATACCGGAGCGGCTTTCAAAGGACCATTGAGCATTATGGATGTTGATACCAAACAATTCTGGCAAAGCGAACCTTTGGACCAATTGTATTTTGACGAGAAAGGAAGAAATTAAATGTCCTATTTTCTTTAACCTGTGCTAAAAAGTGATCTATTACTGTTACATTAACACTTGTACGAGCTTTAAAAAATAAAAAAAGATTGTTTAAGTCAAATATTTTTGTCTGGGCACTTTGGATTTTATTATTGCTGTAGAAAAGGTTTTGTTTTTTTTCGATGTGTACGTCGGGTTAGATTACATCACAAAGATTGTTGTGTTTTTTTTAATAAGTTTCCAAGGAATTTGTAATACTAAAAAAGGCAATTTGAAATATTCAAATTGCCTTTTTTAGTATATTATATTTTGGTCCTACAAATCAAATTTTATTCCTTGGGCCAATGGCAATTGGGTTCCGTAATTGATCGTGTTAGTTTGTCTTCTCATGTAGGCTTTCCATGCATCAGAACCGGATTCACGTCCGCCACCGGTTTCTTTTTCACCACCAAAAGCACCACCAATTTCTGCTCCGGAAGTACCAATATTTACATTGGCAATTCCACAATCAGAACCTGATTGAGAAAGAAACAATTCCATTTCTCTCATGCTGTTTGTAAAAATAGAAGAAGAAAGTCCTTGTGGAACTCCGTTTTGCAACGCAATCGCTTCTTCAATCGTGCTGTATTTCATTACATATAAAATAGGAGCAAACGTTTCTGTTTGAACGATATCAAAATGATTTTCAGCCTCAATGATACATGGTCTTACATAACAACCACTTTCATATCCTTCGCCTTCAACCAATCCGCCTGCAACGATGATTTTTCCGCCTTCTTTTTTGGCGGTTTCAATCGCATTTAAATAATCCTGAACAGCTCCTTTATCGATAAGCGGTCCAACGTGATTATTTTCATCCAATGGATTTCCAATTTGCAGCTGACCGTAGGCATTTTTCAGTACACTGATAGTTTTATCATACACACTTTCGTGAATAATTAAACGTCTGGTTGATGTACAACGTTGTCCTGCTGTTCCTACCGCTCCAAAAACGGCTCCAACCAATACCATACTGATATCCGCATGTTCCGAAACGATAATAGCATTGTTTCCTCCTAATTCAAGGATGGTATTTCCAAAACGTTCTGCAACGGTTTTTGATACGTGACGTCCAATTCTGGTTGATCCTGTAAAAGAAACTAACGAAATTCTTTTATCATTGTTGATTAAATCTCCTGATTCGTTCCCAGTTACTAAACAACTGACGCCTTCGGGAACGTTATTTCTTTTTAAAACTGTTTTGATAATATTTTGACAAGCAATTCCACATAAAGGTACTTTTGAACTTGGTTTCCAAATCGCAACATCACCACAAACCCACGCAATCATTGCGTTCCAACTCCAAACAGCTACCGGAAAGTTAAATGCTGAAATGATTCCAACAGTTCCTATTGGGTGGTATTGCTCATACATTCTGTGCAAAGGTCTTTCAGAATGCATTGTTAATCCATACAATTGACGGGATAATCCCACCGCAAAATCACAGATATCAATCATTTCCTGTACTTCACCATATCCTTCTTGAAGACTTTTTCCCATTTCATAAGAGACCAGCTTTCCAAGAGGCTCTTTGAATTTTCTTAATTCATCTCCCATCTGACGAACAATATCACCTCTTTTAGGAGCTGGAACCATACGCCATTCCAGAAACGCTTCTGAAGCTTTTCGCATCGCTTTTTCGTAATCCTCTTTAGAAGATGTTTTTACTTTTCCAATTAAAGTGCCATCTGCTGGTGAATAACTTTCGATGATTTTTCCGTTGGCAAAATTAGCTGCTCCAGTTGATGTTCCTTCATTTATCTCCTCAATCCCTAATTGCTTAAGGGCGTCTTTGATTCCGAATTGATCTGCTATTGTTATCATTGTAACTTTTTTATTAAAAATTGTTATATTTTTTTACAAATATATTGATTTAACGTGAAATAGTAAACATTGCTACTTTTATTTTACGCTTTTTAGCCACGATACGAGTGGCATCCTTTTGTGGTCTCGTTTTTTTTACGAGACCGCAAAAGATAGAACGGATAGCGGACACGAGCGAAGCGAACTGACGAAGTACTTAGCTCCTAAAACCGATATAAATTCAGCATTGAATTATTTTTTAGCAACAAATCTTGGGTCGGTTTCCATTATAGTCCCGCATTTTTCGCAGGTTCTCAAGTGTTCTGAATTATAGAAATATTCAAAATGAGGTAGAAAATCGTTCTCAATATTAACAAGTTCAAAATATACTTCATGAAGCTTATGATTGCAATTATCACAAAACCAAAGCAAGCCATCTGTAAATCCTTGTCCGGCTCTTTTTCGTTCAATGACAAGTCCTATAGAACCTTCGGAACGAACTGGAGAATGCGGAATTTTAGCGGGATGAAGGTACATATCACCGGGATGTAATTCCATTTCTTTTCGCTCACCGTCTTCTTGAATAATTACTTTTATGGAGCCTTCAAGTTGGTAAAACAATTCTTCGGTTTCATTGTAATGATAGTCTTTTCGGGCGTTTGGACCCGCAACCACCATAACGATATAATCACCGGATTCTGTGTATAAATTCTTGTTCCCAACGGGCGGTTTGAGCAGATGACGGTTTTCGTCAATCCATTTATTGAGGTTGAAAGATTTTGCTATTGCCATGATTTTTATTTTAAATGTAAAGTTATGAAATAATAAATCGTTATTTTTTTTCCTTTATTAAATAAATATAGACGGGGAAATGGTCGCTAAATCCTATTTCGCTGGCGGAATGTCGTAACGGATATCCTTTGTATTGTCCGCTGGTTTGTATCAAGAATGACTTGTTGTAAATTCCTGCTTTCCAATACCGAAAACTCGTATAATCCGTTTGAAGTAAAGTTTCGGAAACCATTATTTGATCAAAAATATCCCAAGCATCTCGAAATGCAATGGTTCCAAATCCTTTTTTGGCCATTTCTTCAAATGGATTGTAAATTCCGAACGGAAGCACATCTGCCTTTTTTGCTTTGGCGCCAAGCCCAAATTTGACACTTTTATTATACGGTCCATCATTCAAATCGCCCAAAACAATCACTTTTGAATCAGGATTTATCCGTTGCAAAGAGTCGATTATTTTTCGGTTTAATGCTCCTGCGGCTTCACGAAACGGACTTGATTTCTTCTCTCCGCCAGAACGCGACGGCCAGTGATTGACAATGACATTGATTTCCTCGCCATCGAGAAATCCAGTTACCAGAAGCTGATCACGGGTGTAAACCCGATAATTTTTGGTGCTTATTTGCAACTCATCATCTGTTTTTTCTTCAGCATTGGCTTTGGAATTTTCATTCGTAACAGTTCCTTCTTTATAAATGTATAACGGAATATTATTGTAACTCGTGGGCTGAAATTTCTTTTTCTGATACAACAGCGCCACATCGATTCCCCTTTTGTCAGGCGAATCAAAATGGATAATTCCGTAATCTTTCTCGATTAGTTTGGGCTGTTTCACTAAATCTTCCAAAACGCCCCGGTTTTCTATTTCGCATCCGCCAATGAATGTAGGTGAATCAGTATTTTCATTAGAACCTATCTCCGATAAAACTCGGGCTAAATTCGCCAGTTTCTTTTCGTATTTATCGTAGGTCCAACGCTGCAAACCAGTTGGAGTCCACTCTTCATCAAAAGTATCCGGATCGTTTATGGTGTCAAAAAGGTTTTCGAAATTATAAAACGCAACGGTGTGAATGACATATTTTTTTTGTTGCGCATTTGATTTTGTTGTTGGAAAAAATAAAAATAAAAGAAGAATCCAGTGCACAATTCTCATAAGCATCATTTGTTTACCGCCGTTGATTTTACCCCATTTAGAATCTGGTTATTGTAAAAATAGTCATTTGAGGTGAATTTATATTTGTTTTCTAATTGTCTATCTTTGTTTTTGTCATTTTAAAGACTTCCTAGTTAATTTTTTTAGAACAGTAATTCCGCATGAACAAAAACCGATTCCCTTTTAAAAAACAGCATCCTGTTTTATATCAATTTCTATTGCTTATTTTTGTTTTACAATCTTTCCACAGTCAAGCCCAATACAACATGATTACACCACCTAGTTTAAAAAAAGGAGATACCGTAGCTATTTTGGCAACAGCCAGAAAAAATACAGATGACAACTTGAAACCCGCTATTAATTTATTGAAAAGTTGGGGCCTGGAAGTGGTTATAGGCAGCACAATAGGTTTAGATAAAGACCAATTAGCCGGCACTGATGAGCAGCGTGCCGCCGATTTTCAGCAACAACTGGACAATCCAAACATCAAAGCCATTTGGTGCGTTAAGGGTGGATATGGAACCGTACGAATGATCGATTTACTGGATTTTACTGCGTTCAAAAAAAATCCAAAATGGATTGTTGGTTTCAGTGATGTGACTGTTTTACACAATCATTTGAATACAATGGGTTACAAATCCATTCATGGAATCATGCCAATAACCGTTCCTAGAGCAACTCCAGAAGCCATAGAAACCATGAGAACTGCGTTGTTTGGCGAAAAACTCTCATACGAAATTGATCCTTTCCTGATGAATAGACCCGGAAAAGCTACCGGAGAATTAGTGGGTGGAAATTTATCGATTTTATACAGTTTGTTTGGTTCACCCTCCGCGATTGATTGTGCTGATAAAATCTTGTTTATAGAAGATTTAGATGAATATTTATACCACATTGACCGCATGATGATGAATTTAAAACGAAATGGATGTCTGGAAAGCATCAAAGGAATTGTTGTAGGTTCCATGACAAAAATGAAAGATAATGACATTCCATGGGGGAAAAATGCCATAGAAATTATCGAGGATGTTACCAAAAAATATAATATTCCTATCTTATATAATTTTCCTGCCGGCCATATTCAAGATAATAGAGCCTTAATTTTAGGAAATAATGTAACGATTAATGTCAATGAAAAATGCAGTACGCTGATTTTTGAATAAAAAAATCCTGACTCCTTCTCACTCTAAAAGTGGAAGAAACCAAAAAGAAGCAGACTGAGAATAATTGTTGTTACACTGAAAATCGTTTTGGATTTTTGATTGCATATTAACGTCCCGAAGCGTCGAGATTGATTGCATAAGTTTACAAACTGAATACTGCAACTGAACACTGAACACTTTTTTTATGGCGGAACACAACGAACTCGGCAAAATTGGAGAAGAACTGGCAGTCGAATTTCTACGGAAAGACGGCTACATTATTTTGCAAACCAATTGGACCTTCCAAAAAGCTGAAATAGATATTCTCGCCCAAAAAGGAAACACACTTGCTGTTGTTGAAGTCAAAACACGTTCCTCATTAGAATTTGGATCGCCACAAGATTTTGTAAAACCAAAAAAAATTCAGCTTCTTGTCAAAGCAGTAGACGCATTTGTAAATGAAAGAAATTTAGATATTGAAGTCCGTTTTGACATTATCGCTGTCCATAAAGAAGGGAAATCTTTTGTAATTGAGCACCTTATCGATGCTTTTTATTACTTTTAGTTGTTTTTTCTTGTTGTTATATTTGTAACAAAATGTTTTTTATTTATATTTGCACATTATTTTCACACTAACTACGCGTAAAATAACAACACACTAAAAAATTACATCATGAAAACTGTTTCTTCCATTGTAGAAAATTACATCAAAACAAAGCCTTTTTTGCTGAATGCGTTATCATTAGGCATCATCAATCTGACCTCATTATCCAGAAACATAATGACCGAACTGGAAAGTGAATTTGGCAAGGAAGTAAAACAAGGTGCGGTTGTTATGGCTTTAAAAAGACTAACAGAAGAACTGGATTTCAGGTTAAATCACAAGATAAATAAAGTCATCAAAAATATTGGGGAAATCACCGTTCGTTCGGCCCTGACTGATTACACCTTTGCTGCGTCCGACACTGTTTTGAATAAACAAGCCGATTTAATTACGGATATTAATTCACTTCCAGATATTTTTTACACTTCATCCAGAGGCGTAAATGAAACCAACATTGTGGTTAGTAACAGCATCAATAATCTGGTTGATAAGCATTTTGCCAATGAAAAATTGATTCAAAAACTAGATAATTTGGCTTCGATTACCGTAAAATTACCGAAAGAAAATATTGTCGTTCCTGGAATTTACTATTTTATTTTTCAACGTTTGGCTTGGGAGGGAATTATTATTAATGAAGTAATTTCGACTTCAAACGAGTTCACGATTTTAGTAAGCGAAGCGCAAGTAGACGTGGCTTTCAAAGTAATTAAGGACTTGAAGAATTAGATTGGTTTTCTAATATTTCGGTTTTTGTTTAGTTCCTCTAAAATTAATTATTTCAATGCTTGATTTTTTATAATCTACTCGATATACCAAGTAGTTATTTTTATCTACTGTTGCTTTGTGAAGATTTTTACAGGTTTCAGATTTTGGATATAAGTCAGGGAAAAGACTAATCTGATTGGTAACTTGGTTGATGTTTTCTTACAATTGCAAAATTTCTCTAAAAGTCCATTGTGCCGCCAAATATTCAATAACCACCGCCAAACCTTTATCGGCTTGTGGCGTCCATTTGATCTTTAACGCCATTTAGAAAATCTATTCATTACGGTTTCATGACTAATAAATTCGTCGTTTTCTGCTTGTTTTAAACCGATTTCAATTTCCTGTTTTTCTTCTGAATTTAAATCAGTGAACCAATCTTTTTTACTAGTTTTTAAAATAATTTCAAGTTTTTCCAATAAACTTTCGTCTATCATAGTCAACTCCTGAATAAAATTATATTTTCTAATGGCTAAATTCATAACTTAAAATTTTAGTTTAACAAAGTTATCTCTTTTGATTGTGTAAAAAAAACAAATCCTAAAATTTGACTAACTGTTTTATTTTCAGATATTAAAAAATAAATTAATCTTAAATCTATTTCGTTTTGATAAAAAAAATTGAATTAAATGTAAATCAGAATCCAATTTAAAAATGTCTTATTCCCCACCCAACATCTCCATCAATTCCAATGCTGTTCTAGTATTTTTCACATTGTCAAAAGTCAACAAAAGTCTTAATCCAGCTGGCGTTTGCTTCTCTTTCATTTTACAAATAGCACTGTGTTTTTGCACAAACTGTAACACATCCTGAAAACGTTTAGATTGATAATAATCGGATTGTTGATCTGAAATAAAATAACCAATCATTTTGCCTTGTTTCATTACTAATTTTTCGATTCCAATGCGGGTTGCAATCCATTTGATGCGTATACTATTCATTAACGCTTTGGCACGCGGCGGCATTGGACCAAAACGGTCTATTAATTTATTTTGGAAAATGATCAATTCCTCTTCATTTTTTACTGCGCCTAATTCATTATACAAACTCAATCGTTCCGATACATTGTTGATATATTCATCCGAAAACAACAACTCAAAATCAGTGTCGATTTGCAGGTCTTTTACATATTCTTTGGTTTCCAAATTGTTTTCCTCTGGATACAAATCCTTGAATTCATTTTCTTTCAATTCATCGATGGCTTCGTTCATGATTTTTTGGTACGTATCAAAACCGATTTCGTTAATGAAACCACTTTGCTCTCCTCCCAATAAATCTCCGGCACCACGAATCTCTAAATCCTTCATCGCAATATTAAATCCACTTCCCAATTCACTGAATTGTTCCAAAGCCTGAATTCGTTTTCTGGCATCATCCGTCATCGCAGAGTATGGCGGACAAATAAAATAACAAAACGCTTTCTTATTACTACGTCCTACCCGACCGCGCATTTGATGCAAATCTGACAATCCGAAATTATTCGCATTATTTATGAAAATCGTGTTGGCATTGGGAACGTCTAATCCACTTTCGATGATCGTGGTTGCGACCAAAACATCAAATTCGCCATTCATAAAAGCCAACATCAATTCCTCGAGTTTTCTCCCTTCCATCTGGCCGTGACCAATTCCAACTCTGGCATTTGGTACCAAACGCTGAATCATTCCGGCCACTTCCTTGATATTTTCTATTCTGTTATTGATGAAAAATACCTGTCCGTTGCGTTGAATTTCATACGAAATCGCATCTCGAATCAACTCTTCACTGAAACCGACCACATTCGTTTCTATAGGATAACGATTAGGTGGAGGAGTTGTAATTACCGACAAATCACGAGCTGCCATCAACGAAAACTGTAACGTTCGTGGTATTGGCGTTGCGGTCAAAGTCAGCGTGTCGACATTTGCAGCTATGGTTTTGAGCTTGTCTTTTACATTGACCCCAAATTTTTGTTCCTCATCCACAATCAACAATCCAAGGTCTTTGAAAATTACATTTTTGTTGACCAATTGGTGTGTTCCAATGACAATATCGAGTTTTCCTTCGGCCAATTGCTTTAAAGTTTCCGCTTTTTGTTTGGCCGTTCTAAAACGGTTTAAATAGCCAACGGAAACTGGCATATCTTTCAATCGTTCTGTAAAAGTTCTATAATGCTGGTACGCTAAAATTGTTGTAGGAACCAATATCGCGACTTGTTTGCTATTATCGACTGCTTTGAAAGCCGCACGAATGGCAACTTCGGTTTTTCCAAAACCTACATCACCACAAACCAAGCGATCCATCGGACGGTCGCTTTCCATATCGGCTTTAACTTCTGCCGTAGATTTGGTTTGGTCCGGTGTATCTTCATAGATAAACGAGCTTTCCAGTTCGTTTTGCAAATAACTGTCTGGTGCAAACTGAAATCCTTTTTCGAGCCTTCTTTTGGCATATAATTGAATCAAATTGAAGGCAATATGTTTGACTCTTGCTTTGGTTTTTTGTTTTAAAATCTTCCAAGCATTCGAACCCAATTTATAAATTTTGGGTGGCGTTCCGTCTTTTCCGTTGTATTTGGAAATTTTGTGCAGCGAATGAATACTCACATACACAATATCATTATCGGCATATACGAGCTTGATGGCTTCTTGAGTTTTGCTTTCAACCTGTATTTTTTGCAAACCTCCAAAACGCCCAATTCCGTGATCGATGTGCGTCACATAATCACCAACCGAAAGTGTCGTAAGTTCTTTTAAAGTAATATTCTGTTTTTTCGAATATCCATTTTTGATGCTGAATTTATGGTAGCGTTCAAAAATTTGGTGGTCGGTGTAACAGGTTATTTGGTTTTCTTCGTCAATAAATCCTTGGTACAAAGGCAAAACAATCGTGTTGTATTGCTTGCGAATATTCTCAGAGTTGGCTTCATCCAAAGTTTCGAAAATATCATGAAATCTTTTCGCCTGAGCTTCATTAGAACAAAACAAATAATTTTTGTAACCGTTAAAATGATTCTCATTCAGATTATTCAGCAACAAATCAAACTGCTTGTTGAATGACGGTTGCGGCTGAATGTGAAATTCAAATTTTTTGGTGGTTCTAAAAATAGCCTTCGAACTCAATTCCACAATCGAGAAATCCAACGCTCTTTTTATAAATTCCGCTTGATTTAAAAATAGTTGTTCCGGTGAAGATCGTTTTATTTCCTGCGACAATTTTGCAAAAGCTTCTTCGGCTTTGCCAAATTGTTTGTCTAATTGTGATAAAAAATCTTCGGTATTCTGAATGAAAATTACCGTCTTCTCCGAAATATAATCCAAGAAACTTTCTCTGTTTTCCTGAAAAACTTTGTTTTCCACATTTGGGATTATAGTAATCTTTTTTTGTGTTACGATTGACAATTGCGTCGCAACATCGAAGGTACGAATGCTCTCCACTTCGTCTCCAAAAAACTCAATTCGGTACGGATTATCATTCGAAAAAGAAAACACATCGACAATTCCCCCACGAACCGAAAATTCTCCGGGTTCCGTAATGAAATCAACTCTTTTGAATTCGTATTCGAACAAAACTTCGTTGATAAAATCAATTGAAATTTTGTCACCAACGGCAACTTTCAACGTGTTTTTATCCAATTCTTTTCGGGTCACTACTTTCTCGAAAAGTGCTTCGGGATAGGTGACAATAACGGCCGGTTTTTTGCGGGAATTGATTCGGTTAAGAACTTCGGCGCGAAGCAAAACATTTGCATTATCGGTTTCTTCAATTTGGTATGGACGACGATACGAACCGGGATAAAAGAGCACATCTTGTTCGCCAATCATTTGTTCCAAATCGTTCAAATAGTATGCGGCTTCTTCTTTGTTATTTAAAACAATTAAAAAAGGAAGCTCCGATTGTTTAAAAACAGAACGAATGACAAACGAAACTGCAGAACCCAAAAGTCCCGACAGCTGCATTTTTACTTGATTATTTTCCAATAAACGAGCAACTATTTGCTGTGTTTTTGGCGCATTATCATAGGTGTTATATAAGACTTTTTTACTCAACGCGTGGGATATTTGGATCTATAACTGGTGTGTTGGGAATGGCTCTTGCCGTGTCCATCATTCTCCTTAATTCAGATTCACCTTCCTCAATAGGGATTTTACTTTTTTCCACAATTTTGTCCATTTGTCTTTGAAGTGAAACCAATTCCAAGTTGATTTCTGAAACTAATAAGGTGACTTTTTTATCCGGAATGTTATCCAAATGAATGAATAAATCCAATAATCTAACTTTAGTAATCAAAGTCGAGATTCTGCTTTTTATTTGAGGTTTGTTGTATTCATAAGGAATATTATCGTTTAAAGCCATCGCTTTTTTAGAAAGCGCTTTCGATTTTTGTTGAAAAGCTCCAATAGTTTTTTTAGGCTTTTGCGCTAATTCAGCCAAAAATATACGCCATTCGTTCCACGATGCGATGCTTTTTTCAGCAGCCTCCGTTACTGGCGTGTCATACAAAACCCAACCTTTCTGTATGTTTTTAAATATAACTTCTTTTTTTTTAATTTCTTTCTTATTTTCTACCAAGCGTTTTTCATTGTCATTTTTACAGGACAATAAAAGAAAAATCAGCGAAAAGAAAACAGCAAAATTGTATTTCATTTTTAATTTCATTAAAGCACAAAGTTACAAAGTAAATTTACAATAATGAATTCCTGTATTGGAATAACAATCTAATATTGCAACACTGATTTTTATGTTTAAAAACATCAAAAATTAGGAAATTAAGTGTTTTTTTAAACACTATTTTAAGATTTTTATAATGATTTTCATCAAAGTCATATTATTTGCGAAAACGTTATCTTTGTTTTTTAAAACAGACAAAAATGAGTACAAAAATATTGATTATTGGCGCTTGTGGCCAAATAGGAACGGAGCTTACCCAAAAACTACGAAAAATATATGGAACAGAAAATGTAATTGCTTCGGATATCCGAAAGCTAAATATTGATGTCGTGAATTCCGGTCCATTTGAAGTCGTGAACGCCTTAGATTTCAATCAAATTGAACATTTAGTGGAATTGCACCAAATTGATGAGGTGTATTTGATGGCCGCATTATTATCTGCAACAGCAGAGAAAAACCCAGCTTTTGCTTGGGACTTAAATATGAATTCATTGTTTCATGTTTTGAATTTGGCGAAAGCCGGAAAAATAAAAAAAATATTCTGGCCTTCGAGTATTGCGGTTTTTGGACCAACAACTCCGAAAGAAAATACGCCACAATACACGATAATGGAACCTTCAACGGTATATGGAATCAGCAAACAAGCCGGAGAAAGATGGTGTGAATATTACCATAATATCTTTGGTGTAGATGTAAGAAGCATCCGCTATCCGGGTCTAATTAGCTGGTCATCGCCTCCTGGTGGCGGAACTACGGATTATGCAGTGGATATTTTTCACAAAGCACTTTCGGATAAAACTTATGAATGTTTTTTATCCTCAAAAACAAAAATGCCGATGATGTATATGGACGATGCGATTGCGGCGACCATCCAAATTATGCAAGCGCCGGTAGAACAAATAAAAATTCATTCTTCATATAATTTGGCTGCAATGAGCTTTACGCCAACGGAGATTGTCGCCGAAATCAAGAAACACATTCCTGAATTTACCATCACTTATGAGCCAGATTTCCGTCAAAAAATAGCCGACAGCTGGCCAGCAAGTATTGATGATGCTGAAGCAAGAAAGGACTGGGGTTGGAAACATGAATTTAATCTTGAAAGCATGACTAAAGATATGCTGGAGCATTTGAAATAATTTATTGAAAAAAAAGCCGCAAAATGGATGTTTTGCGGCTTTTTTACTTTTATAAATACTCCCAAATTATTCGAAAAAATGTCTCATTTTAAAGTTAAGTCATTTTTTAAAACCTTGATTTGCATTTGTGATTTATATGAAAATTCATAGCAAATGAATTTCATTACAGAGCATTGTCATCAGATCTTGAGTTCATTAAATACCCTTCTCCTCCTTTTGTAAGGTGAAAAAGTATAATTATTTGTGATTTTTTATTAATTACAAACGGTAATGTTACGTTTTTATTAAACTCAATATAAAATAAATGTTCTCCCTCGTAAAGCTTAATTCTATCTTCTTGTGCAGCTGTTGTATATTCACGTAACGACTTAACCACTATTCGTTGTGGATTTTCTTGGTATTCATCTCTAATATTTTTTAAATGAATTAAAGACAAATTCTTTTGTTTTTCAGAGTATTTAATTCTTTTTCTTAAAACATTTTCTAATGGTATTGAATCATCTACTAACTCAATTGCAAAATCCTCTACTTTATCTTTATCACTCTGACTGCAAAAATAAATGATTATCAATAGTGTTAAAATTAGTAATAAAATGATCCGTATTTTTTTCATATCCTATTAATTGCAAGTTCCATTATTACTAGCCGCATTCGCTCCTATAGTTTGTCTTCTAGAATTTGCTGGTAAAGACATATTTCTGATATCTTGGCCTAATTGGCCCGGGTTACTTCCCTCTCCTCCTGGCCAAATCCCAGAAGAATCTGATAATGGTAAACCTGCTAATTTACCTACTTCTAGTGCAAAATCAGTACAATTATAATTATCTAAATCGTATTGTGTTGGAGCATTATTTGCATAGGCAATAATATTAAGTAGCTTACTTGTATCTACTACGACAGCTATACTTACATCAAAATGGTGATTTTCGTCATTTCCGAACGCCATGACATCCGTTGAATATCCTGTTGCTGGATACACACTTGAAGAAGGCCAATAACCAAAAACGCTTCTGGTATTGCCTTGCTGAATGGCAATAAACGTATGACCAACATCTGTGCCGGACCAAGCTTTTGCGTTATTAGCAATAGGCTGATCTACATAAATCACAACTTCCGCAGGTTTACTTAAGTCAAAGCATTTTAAATAATCATTAATTTTCTTGATTACTTTTTCAGGATCAGGACCTATAAATACGATAGCCTTCTCCTCCTCATCACCTGTTGTACCGCCACTACCCAATGAGTTCCAACTAATCGTTATTGGTACTTCTTTCCCCATCTCATTTAGCGAAACAAAAGTACTAGGGTCTTTATAGCTATTGATTACTATTACTTCATGTAAGTCGCCACCATCAATAGTCCTACTCGTATTTTGGGTTCCTTTTTGTCCCGATTGATTTTTTTTATTTGGTACCAAATCAACTACATACTTATTGTTTTTTAAACGATATGCTCTAATAAAGTCGCCATTTAATCGCGTCATTAGTATAATACCATCGAAAGAATTTTGTGTAGATGAAACTTCAGCAAATTCATTATAAATCATAGACTCAATTTGTGCTCCTACCCGCAAAAAAAGAGCACGACGTCGCTGATTTTGAATCCGGGACTTTATAGGGATAATAGTTATTAACTCTGATGTATTGGTTAGTTTTTCTTGGGTAATTTTATCAAAGTCAAAATCATCTTGCAAATCAATACTTTTAGCTGTGGTCCTTTGCGCATCATGGAGATTTTTAACCAAAGAAACTGCCTCGTTTTTGGATACGGTTTCAATATTCGATTGTTGTTCCATTACAAGATCTTCCATACTACAAGACTGCATAAAACACAGGGAAAAACTCATAAAAAGTAAGAGGACTTTATGCTTTATTTCGTTTGTTTGTTTGTTTGTTTGTTTGTTTGTTTGTTTGTTTGTTTGTTTTCATAAAATAATTGGTTCGTTTATATTTCATAAAAATAAGTAATAATTTACAGTTTACTATACCCACTTTTAGTGATATTTAAAAAAAACCCTTTACAATCTGTGAACTAAAAAAGGGATTTCTATTACCGCGATATGATTTTTATTTGTGAATCCTATAAGCTTTTGAGAAACAAAAGTACAATTACATGATTTCTATGTTTTAAAAAAGGTGTAAAAAATAGCCGACAGCTGTCCAGCAAGTATTGATGATGCTGAAGCCAGAAAAGACTGGGGATGGAAACATGAATTTGATTTGGAAACGATGACTACAGATATGTTGAAAAATTTGAGTTCGGAAAAAGCATAATACTTTTATTTATAAAGAGTTCGGGTTTTAAAAAATTAAGGTGGAAATCTAGTTTTTTGAAACCCAATTTTTTTTAATTGTGTTTTGTGTTTTTTATTTAGCATCATTTAAAAAAATGTTTTCGTTAAATTTGATAAAAACCTCAGCGCCATGAAACTAAAATCAAGTGAACCTTTTTGGTTGGTAAAAAACGGAATCGTCAACTCCTATCCGTCAATAAGAGAAAATTTGGACACAGAAATTTTAATCGTAGGCGGTGGAATAACGGGCAGCCTTATCGCCCATCAATGTATGGAAGAAGGTTACAAAACCGTACTGATCGACCGAAGAGAAATTGGTCATGGAAGTACATCGGCTACGACATCCATGTTACAATATGAGATTGACGTTCCTTTGCAACAACTTATTGATTTGGTTGGGGAAAAAGCTGCCGTTGACAGTTATCGGGCGTGTTATAAATCGATTGATGATTTGAAGAAAATCGTGCAACAGGTAAAATCTGATTGTGGATTCAAGAAAAAAGAATCGCTCTATTTTGCCACTTTAAAGAAAGACGTTGGCTGGTTAAAAAAAGAATTCGAGGCGCAAAAAAAAATTGGAATGCCCGTAAAATGGCTCGAAGCCGATGAAATTTATAAAAAGTTTCACAACAAACATTCGTATGGTGGAATCTTGTCGGAACAAGGCGGCAGTATAGATGCATTCAAATTAGCCCACGATATTCTGGCGTACAATCATGAAAAAGGATTGAAAATCTTTGATAAAACGGATATCAAAATAGTCACTTACAAACAAAATGGCGTGAGCGTTCTAACAGAACATGGCACTACTATTACCGGTAAAAAAATAATTTACTGCAACGGTTTTGAAAGTACCGAAATCATTAAAAACAAGTTTGTAAAATTACTTTTTACTTACGCAATAGTGGGAGAACGGTTTGAAGACGAACAATCACATCTTAACGGCACTCTATTTTGGAATACGGCAGAACCTTACATGTATATGCGAACCACAGATGACAACCGATTACTTATTGGCGGAGAGGATGAAGATTTTGTAAATGCTGAAAAAAGAGATTCCTTACTCAACGACAAGTCAGTTAAGTTGACTAAATATCTGAAGAAAATTTTACTCGATTACGATTTTAGAATGAATTTTGTTTGGGCGAGTACTTTTGGCGAGACTAAATACGGCTTACCTTATATTTGCAAGCATCCTAATTTCAAAAGTGCTTATTTTGTTTTGGGCTTTGGCGGAAATGGCATCACATTTTCTGTAATTGGAATGGAGCTCGTTTCTAAAATGTTGAAAAACAAGAAACATCCATTAGCAGAATATTTTAAATTCAGAAGGTCATTTTCAATAGTAACACTTGACTAGATTGCATAAAAAAAGCCCTTTTCAGGGCTTTTAAATATTACTTTAATTCGTAGGTATTGTTTTCTTTCTTGATGTCAGCCATTAAGCTGCTTGGGTCGATGGTAATTTTCTTGATGGTGCTTTTAGGTTTCGCAATCATGAATTCCATTGTAGGATACGCCCAAGCCCAATCACCCAAAACCGTTCTTTTTATAGCAGGATTTGGATTTTCTTTTTCAAAACTCATCATACGCAACGGAATGTAAAAACTCTCCATTGTTCCATCTGTATATTCCACTAACAAATCAATTGGCATTGGCATTCTGCCTATTCTTTCTAATGTAACAATCGTTTTTTCACCAATGTCTCTCGGTTCTCTGATACCGTAATCAATAGTATTGGTGGTTTGTGTCCAATCCGTCAAGTACCAATCCAGATTTGCTCCTGTAATTCTTTCGGCAGATCTTTTGATATCGTTTGGCGTAGGATGTTTGAATTTAAAATCGCTGTAATACTTTTTTAAGGTTTTCATCAGATTCTCTTTCCCTATCAAATACATTAATTGTGTCAAGAAAAGTTCTCCTTTGCTATACGAAGTGATGCTATACACTCTGTTTTCGTCAAAACGATCTGCATGTGTAGTTTGTGGCAATTCTTTCCCAGAATTTACCATTGAAAAATATCCAGCATACGCTCCTGTGAATGGGTTTTCTACTTTTTTATCTGCAATTTCATTCATTCCTAAATCTTCCAGAAATGAAGTAAAACCTTCGTCCATCCATCCGTGTTTTGATTCATTGGAAGCCAATACATGCTGGAACCAAGAGTGTGCCATTTCGTGAGCGGTTACTCCTAATAATCCTTCAAAACTTCCTTGTCCTAAAATTAGCGTACACATCGCATATTCCATTCCGCCATCGCCACCTTGAATGACAGAATATTGTTTGTACGGATAATCTCCAATTGTTTTGTTGTAAAACGCCATTAACTGCACTGTTTTTGGCTGTAAATTTTTCCAGTTTTGGATATATTTTGGATTGTTTTTATACAAGAAATGCAAGTCGACATTGTTCGGACCTTTCACTACGTCGTGAATATACTCTTTGTCAGCTGCCCAAGTAAAATCATGAACCATTGGTGCATTAAAGTGCCATGTCAACGTTTTAATTCCCTTTGGAAGGGTCACAACAACGCCCGGATCTTGATATCCATGTCCAATTGTATTTTTGTTTTGCAAATAACCCGTACCACCTAAAACGTATGCGGCATCGATAGTAATATTCACGTCAAAATTTCCCCACACACCATGAAATTCTCTGGCGATATATGGATCTGCATGCCAACCTTCAAAATCGAATTCGGCAATTTTTGGGTACCATTGTGCCATTGACAATTCTACTCCTTCAGCATTATTTCTTCCGGAACGACGAATTTGAATTGGAACCTGTCCATCAAAATCTAATTTAAAAGTGGTTTTAGAATTGGGAAGTATTGGCTTAACCAAAGTAACTTCGAGAATTGTTCCAACAGCTTTAAAAGCAGCATTAACTCCGTCTTGTGTGAAATTAGTGATATTCAAATACCCCGTTTCATTAGGTTTCAAGGTTTTGATTCGACTTTGTTTCACCTCATTAATCCCCGCATTTATTTTGTTAACCATTCTGGCATCAGGGTCCTTAATACTTTGAATTCTGGCATCCATTTCGCTTCCTGGCTGGAAAGCATTATTATAAAGGTGATAATATACTTTTCTCAAAGTATCAGGAGAATTATTGGTATAAACCAATTCCTGCTTTCCTTTGTACTCATAAGTCTTAACATCCATGGTAACATCCATTTTGTAGTCAACATGCTGCTGCCAATAAGAAGAGCTTTGAGCAAACAGATTTGCAAAACTTAAAGTAAAAAAAGATAATAAAAGTAGTTTTTTCATATAGGATAAAAATAAAAATGGAAGAACAAAATGCTCTTCCATTGATGAATATTTGAATTGTTATTTTTTAGATATTTTTTCAGCCATCAGTAAAGCGTTGTATGCATTTACTATTTTTCCTGATTTAGACAGTGCAGTAAAAGAACGTACGTCAGTAGCTTTTCCACCTACGATGACATCAGTTGAAATAGCAACCCCTGAATCCATCAAGATATGTTTTACCTGTTGAGCAGATAATTTTGGATAGTACGAACGAATTAATGCGGCAACTCCGGCAACGTTTGGCGAGGCCATTGAAGTTCCTTGCAAATATTTATACGTATTATTTGGAGTTGTAGCATAGATTTTCACTCCGGGAGCAAAAACGTCTACATTTATTTTTCCGATATTAGAAAAACGAGCCACAACTTTATTTCCATACTCAAAATTCAAAGCACCAATTGTGATTAAATTATCTGCAAACTCTGTTACTTTATCTTCTGAATCATTAGGGAAATTTTCAGCAAAGTCAATATCTTTTGCATCGTTACCGGCTGCGTGAACAATCAATACATCTTTTTTCTCAGCATATTTTATCGCATCATAAACCCATTTTTTGTGTGGCGAAAAACTTTTTCCAAAACTTCCGTTAATGACTTTCGCACCATTATCAACTGCATAACGAATTCCTAATGCAATATCTTTATCATACTCATCACCGTCGGGCACTGCACGAACAGTTAGGATTTGAACATTATTAGCAACACCATCGCCACCTAAAACATTGTTTCTGGTTTGTGCAACAATTCCGGCAACGTGAGTTCCATGAAGAATTTCATTTTTGTCTGGTCCCATCACATTATTGTTTCCATACTTGGTATCGGTAATATCGTTTGGATTATCTCCTACAATTTTACGGTAATCGGTTTTAAGATGATCGCCGTTAATAAGTGCAACCTGATCGTCTAATTGTTTTTGAACAGCAATTTTCAACTCTGATATTGGCAATCCATAAGAAAGCATTTGTTGCATGGCCGCTTTACTTTTTTGTGTTGCCGGTTCTTGTGAAACAATTGCATTTACCTCTTCAATTGTATAAACTGGTTTGCCAAAATGTTTGACTAAAACAGCATCACCAGCAGCAATAGTCTCCAACATTTGCTGTGAACGTGTTTTTCCAGCAGCAGCATCAGCCACTTTTTTATCATTTAATGCTTTTGCCGCTTGAAAAGTAGCATCATCAACTAAAGTTTTGTCTTTGATAATTCTTTCGTATTCCAAATTCTCTTTGGTACTATTTCCAAGAAAATTCCATCCATGGATATCATCAATGTATCCGTTTTTGTCATCGTCAATTCCGTTTCCGGCAATTTCTTTTGTATTGGTCCAAAGTACAGATTTCAAATCTTCATGTTCAATATCCACACCAGAATCTACAATTCCAACAATTACTGGCACGCCTTTTTTACCTTTTAATAATTCGGCGTAAGCCCTATCAACACTCATTCCAGGAATGGTGTCAGTTACAATATCTAAATGACTCCAACGTTTTAGGTCGTTTTCAGTTATGGCTGCCTTTTTTGTAATGTTTAAAGGACCGCTTATGGCAACTAAATCAGAATTACTAGTATTTGAAACTTGTTTTGAAGCGCCACATCCTACTAGTGCTAAAAAAGCAAAAGCAGAAATGTAAATGGGTTTAATGGTATTCATTTCGAATTTTTTATTTAGTTTTTGAAATATTTGTCTAAAATAATTTTTTTTTGTTACAAATGAAACTGTCCTTAACACTATGTTAAGACTTCATCGCATTTATAAACTTCTTTCAACCGTACGCCTTTTTCTGTTTTCTCTACAGTTATGATTTCATTGTCCGCATCGTGTTCCAAAAACAAATAATAATTATTATCCGCGGCGGCATTTAGAAACTTCGCTTTTTCGGGCATAGTCAATAAAGGTCTGGTGTCATAACCCATCACGTAAGGAATGGGAACGTGTCCGGCTGTTGCCAATAAATCAGCGCAAAAAACAATCGTTTTATCCTGATATTTAATGTGCGGAATCATTTGCTTTTCAGTATGTCCATCAGCAAAGAAGATGCCAAAACCCAATTCCGATTTTTCTAAAAAATCTCCTTCCGGTTTCTGGATAAAATGCAACTGGCCGCTTTCCTGTATCGGCAAAATATTTTCAGACAAGAAAGATGCTTTTTCCCGAGGATTTGGTTTTGTAGCCCATTCCCAATGATTTTCGTTAGACCAGAATTTAGCATTTTTAAAAGCAAGTTCGTATCCTGTTTTGTCAGCGTTCCATTGCACGCTACCACCGCAATGGTCAAAATGCAAATGCGTCATAAAAACATCAGTTACATCATCCCGATGAAAACCATATTTGGCCAACGATTTGTCCATCGAATGGGTTCCCCAAAGCGAATAATAACCAAAAAATTTCTCGGACTGCTTGTTTCCCATTCCTGTATCAATCAGAATCAATTGGTTGCCATCTTCAATTAATAAACAGCGTGCCGCAATATCAATTAAATTGTTTTCATCAGCCGGATTGGTTTTGTTCCAAATCGTTTTTGGTACCACGCCGAACATTGCGCCGCCATCCAATTTAAAATTGCCTGTTTCTATAGGATATAGTTTCATTTTTTTGTAGGTTTTGATCGGTTTCAAAGTTAGGAAATTCAAATGCTTTTTGATGTTTCAAATAGCTTTTTTCTATTTTAACATTGGTTATAAAAATGTTATCAGCTATGGAAAAAGCATTTTATACACTATCTTTGTCATTAATTTAGACAAAATCAATATAAGCTATGATAAAAGTTTCTGACACAGCAAGAAAAAAAATCATCGATTTAATGAAAGATGATGGTTTTGACGCTACAAACGACTATGTAAGAGTGGGCGTAAAAAGCGGAGGATGTTCTGGATTGTCTTATGATTTAAAATTTGATAAAACAAAAAGCGACGACGATAAAATTTTTGTTGACAATGATATCACTATCGCTGTAGAAAAAAAATCTTTTTTGTACTTAGCCGGAACAATTTTAGAATTCTCAGGAGGAATAAATGGTAAAGGGTTTATTTTCAATAACCCAAACGCCAATAGAACCTGTGGTTGCGGAGAATCATTTTCTTTATAACCAAATAACAACAGATTTAAACCATTAAGAAATTAAGTTAATTAAGCCTTAACAAAGCTTAATTTCTTAATGGTTTTAAAAAATAAAATTATGTCAAAATATACGGAAGACGACTTAAAAATCGAACTCGAAACTAAAGAATATGAATACGGATTTTACACCGAATTGGAATCAGAAACGTTTCCTATAGGTTTAAATGAAGATATCGTTCGCGCTATTTCGCACAAAAAAGGAGAACCTCAATGGATGACCGATTGGCGTCTTGAAGCTTATCGTGCCTGGGAGCAAATGACTGAGCCGGAATGGGCAAATGTGCATTATACTAAACCTGATTTTCAGGCCATTTCCTATTATTCAGCTCCAAAAGCCGTTGATCCAAATAAAACATTGGACGATGTAGATCCTGAACTTTTAGAAATGTACAAAAAGTTAGGCATCTCCGTCGATGAACAAAAAATGATGAACAATGTAGCAATGGATATTGTTGTGGATTCTGTTTCAGTAGCAACAACATTCAAGAAAACATTAGGTGAAAAAGGAATAATCTTTATGAGTATTTCTGAAGCCATCAAAGAGCATCCAGAATTAGTTCGTAAATATTTAGGGACAGTTGTACCGCAAAAAGACAACTTTTACGCAGCTTTGAATTCGGCAGTTTTCTCTGACGGATCTTTCTGTTATATTCCAAAAGGCGTTCGTTGTCCAATGGAACTTTCTACTTATTTTAGAATCAATCAAGCAGGTACAGGGCAATTCGAAAGAACTTTATTAGTTGCCGATGAAGGTAGTTATGTTTCTTACTTAGAAGGCTGCACCGCTCCAAGTCGTGATGAAAATCAATTGCACGCCGCAGTAGTAGAATTAATCGCTTTGGACGATGCTGAAATAAAATATTCAACTGTACAAAACTGGTATCCGGGAAATAAAGAAGGAAAAGGCGGAGTTTTCAATTTTGTAACCAAAAGAGGAATTTGCGAGAAAAACGCAAAAATTTCATGGACACAAGTAGAGACCGGTTCAGCGATAACTTGGAAATATCCTTCCGTTATTTTAAAAGGAGATAATTCAACGGGAGAATTTTATTCGATTGCTGTAACCAACAATTTCCAACAAGCGGATACTGGAACAAAAATGATCCATTTAGGTAAAAATACTAAATCGACCATTATTTCTAAAGGAATTTCTGCAGGAAAATCACAAAATAGTTACCGTGGTTTGGTCCGGATTTCACCAAACGCAGACAACGCTAGAAACTTTTCGCAATGCGATTCCTTATTAATGGGAAATAATTGCGGCGCGCATACGTTTCCATACATCGAAAGCAAAAATCCATCAGCAAAAATAGAACATGAGGCTACGACAAGTAAAATTGGCGAAGACCAAGTTTTCTATTGCAACCAACGTGGAATTCCAACCGAAAAAGCAATTGCTTTGATTGTAAACGGTTTTAGTAAAGACGTCTTGAATAAATTACCGATGGAATTTGCTGTAGAAGCACAAAAATTATTAGAAATTTCGTTAGAAGGTTCGGTAGGTTAATCTTTTAAATTTAAATTGCTATGGACATTATTTTAAAAAATGTAAAGAAAAAAGATTTTCCAGTCTTAAAATCGTTGGCAAAATCACTTGGATTTGAAATTATAAAAGAAGAAAATCCATATAACCCTGAGTTTGTAAAAGAAATTTTGGAAGCAGAACAAAGTATTAAAGACGGTAAAGGGATTAAAATTAAATTAGAAGATTTGTGGAAGTAATTTATTCTGAAAAAGCTCAAAAAGACAGAGAATATTGGAGAAAATCTGGAAACAAAGCAATTATGAATAAAATTTCTGCTTTAATCCAAGACATTCAATTACATCCTTTTGAAGGAATTGGAAAGCCGGAACAATTGAAATACCAGCTTTCTGGAAAATGGTCAAGAAGAATAAATCAAGAACATCGCATTATATATAAAGTTACCGAAGAAAATACAATTGAAATATTAGACATTTTATCACTAAAAGGTCATTACGAATAAACAAAGAAACAAATGTTATCAATAAAAAATTTACACGCCTCAATTGGGGATAAAGAAATATTAAAGGGGATTAACCTTGAAGTAAAAGCAGGAGAAATTCACGCGATAATGGGACCAAACGGTGCCGGAAAAAGTACGTTAGCTTCCATCATTGCAGGAAACGAAAACTACGAAGTAACTGAAGGTAAAATCTCTTTAGACGGAGAAGACCTTTCGGAATTGGCACCAGAAGAAAGAGCGCACAAGGGAGTTTTTCTTTCGTTTCAATATCCAGTAGAGATTCCAGGTGTTTCAGTAACGAACTTCATCAGAACTGCCATTAATGAAACCCGTAAAGCAAACGGTCAGGAAGAAATGCCGGCAAACGAAATGCTTAAAGTGATTCGTGAGAAATCAGAATTATTAGAAATCGACCGTAAATTTTTGTCTCGTTCTCTAAACGAAGGTTTTTCTGGCGGAGAAAAAAAACGTAACGAGATTTTTCAAATGGCAATGCTAGAACCAAAATTGGCTATTCTTGATGAAACCGATTCGGGACTTGATATTGATGCCTTACGAATTGTGGCTAATGGAGTTAACAAACTAAAAAGCGACAAAAATGCAATTGTAGTTATTACGCATTACCAACGTTTATTAGACTATATCGTTCCTGATTTTGTTCACGTGTTATACAACGGAAAAATTGTAAAATCCGGTGGAAAAGAATTAGCACATGAATTGGAAGAAAAAGGATACGACTGGATTAAACAAGAACAAGAAGCTTAAAATTAAAATAGTCTAAAGTCGAAGGTCGTAAAGTCAAAAGAAAAAAGTAATGGGGAAATTTAATTCTTTCGAAGAAATTAATTCTTGGCAAAAGCAAGAGTTTTTAATACGAGAATTTACCAAATTACTGAAAATACAAATTTCAAGAAAGACTTTGATTTCATTAGACAAATTAGGTGAGCATCAATTTCTATTTCATCAAATATAGCTGAAGGCTTTGAGAGAAATACAGACAAAGAGTTTATTTACTTTTTATATGTTGCAAAAGCTTCCGCTGGAGAAGTTCGTTCTCAATTATATTTAGCATTTGATTTAGATTATATTACTAAAGAAGAATTTGAAAAACTTTTAGAATCAGTAACAGAAATATCAAAATTGTTAAGTGGTTTTATTAAATACTTAGAATCTAGTCGTAAAGTTTAAAAGTCGAAAGTCGAAAGTCTAGAATAGTTGAATCAGCTATTTTATTCTTATACCGACTTTAAGACATTTTACTTTCGACTTTAAGACTTAAATAAAAATGGAATTGAAAGAAAAATTACTATCGTCTTTTATGGCTTTTGAAGAGCGTATTGATGTTCACTCCGAACTTCATGACGTAAGGATTGTAGCCATAAAAAACTTTGAAAATAAAGGTTTCCCAACAAAAAAAGACGAAGCTTGGAAATACACTTCGCTAAACGCGATCCTAAAAAATGACTTTACCGTTTTTCCGAAGGAAGATAATGCAGTTGAATTCAACCATGTAAAAAAATACTTTTTACACGAAGTAGACACTTATAAAGTAGTGTTTATTGATGGTGTTTTCAGTTCGCATTTATCGTCAACAACACATGACGGAGTTGATGTTTGTTTGATGTCATCGGCATTGAACAAACCAAAATACAAAATGATTATTGACACTTACTTTAATCAAATTGCCAGCAAAGACGAAAGTTTAACTTCATTGAATACAGCTTTCGCCAATGAAGGAGCTTATATCCACATTCCAAAAATGAAAGTGACTGACAAACCTATCGAGATTATGTATTTCTCAACAGGGAATGAAGCCGCGCTTTTGGTTCAGCCGAGAAACTTGGTGATTGTTGGAGAGAATTCTCATGTCCAAATTATTGAGCGGCATCAAAGTTTAACCGAAAACCCGGTATTAACGAATTCCGTTACCGAAATTTTTGCTCAAAAACGCGCTATCGTTGATTATTACAAAATCCAAAACGACACTCTTGAAGCAAATTTAATTGACAATACGTTTGTTTCGCAACAAAAAGAAAGTCACGTTTCGGTACACACCTTCTCTTTTGGAGGAAACTTGACAAGAAATAATTTGAATTTCTATCACTTTGGGGAACGATTGACCAGTACGTTAAACGGAATTACTATTATCGGCGAAAAGCAACACGTAGATCATTATACTTTAGTAAAACATTCCACTCCAAATTGCGAAAGTTTCCAAGATTACAAAGGAATCTATTCTGATCGTTCTACAGGCGTATTCAACGGAAAAGTATACGTGGAGAAAGACGCTCAAAAAACAAATGCATTCCAAAAAAGCAACAACATTCTTTTGAGTGACAAAGCAACAATAAATGCTAAACCACAATTAGAGATTTTTGCAGATGACGTAAAATGCTCTCACGGTTGTACCGTTGGACAATTAGACGAAACGGCAATGTTCTACATGCAACAGCGCGGAATTCCTAAAAAAGAAGCCAAAGCGTTATTAATGTACGCGTTCTCGAATGCCGTTATTGAAAACATCAAAATACCGGAATTAAAACAACGCATCACCAAAATTATCGCCACAAAATTAGGCGTGAAATTGGGATTTGATTTATAATAAATACTAAGTACAAGTTTTCAAGCAACCCTTTCAGAGTTTAAAACTTTGAAAGGGTTTTTTATTCAATTATTTCTTCAAACTCCCAACAATACCTTTCAACATTCCATTAAAATCAAATTCAGGTTCTTCGGTTAAACCCATTCGTACAATAACTAAATCAAGTGACGGAATAATCGCCACCATCTGACCTTGAAAACCGCTGCAGTAGTACATATCTCTTGGCACATCAGGAAAATGTCCGCCAGCATTTAGCCAAAAGTGTCCGCCATATCTTCCGTTGGAAGTATTAGTAGGAGTTGCGGTATATTTTACCCAATTTTCGTTGAAAATTTGTTCTCCGTTCCAATTACCTTTGTGCAAATACAACAAGCCAAATTTTGACCAATCGCGTGTTGAAGCCCAACCGTAAGACGAACCTACATAATTCCCCGTCATATCTGTTTCGATCACCATAGAATTCATTCCTATTTTATCAATTAAAGCGGAATACCAAAAATCTAAATATTCCTGATGGGTTTTGAACTGCTTTCGCAAAATCCCGGAAAGCAAATTCGTCGTACCTGAAGAATAATTCCACTGCATATTGGGTTTATATTCCGCCGGTTTTTCTAATTGCGCGCGAGTCATATCTTCAGACTGAAAAAGCATTTTGGTGGCATCAGAAATAGTCGCGTAATCTTCCACCCATTGTAAACCGGAATTCATGTGCAGCAAATCGCTTGTTGTAATCAATTTTCGGTTGTCATTCGCCCATTCTGGAATTGGCGCAGGGTCATCAATGTCAAATTTTCTTTGTTTCTCCAAAATTCCAAACATGGTACTAGTAATACTTTTGGTCATGGACCAACCTAATAATTTACTATTTTTATCAAAACCAGTATCGTACTTTTCAGCAATGATTTTGTCTTTATAAATTACTAAAAGGGAACGCGTTCTTTTTTTGATTTGCCCTTTTGTGTCAAAAGCATTGGCTACAGCGGCATTCAATTTAGTATAATCAACGTTACTAAAAATGGTGTCTTTAGGTTCCTCATTTCCATACGGAAAAGGTAAGTTGTTGTTCAATTTTGTTCTTTTGGGAACCAAATACGGTTTTGAAACATCAAAATTATCGTTTATTAAAGTCACACCCAAACCTTTGCGGTAAATTGCTTTTCGTTCTTTCAAACCGTAAACCGAAGCAACGGCAAACTTTTCGGCATCATCCATTTTGTTTTTGGCCAAATCAATCATGTCGATATCATTGTCGCCTTTCTCAATCATTTCCTGCGATCGGTTATCAATAAAATGTCCCGAAGCGATGCTTTTGGCTGAAAAGCCAGAAATTAAATCCAGTTTTGGATAAGTAGTGAACCCCAAATAAAAGATTCCGATAAAAGAAACAAAACCAATGAGCTTGAAGAATTTTTTCATAGAGAATTAATTTGAAGCAATTTAATAAAAAAGAATCACATTTTTGAAACACTTAGGAATACTGAAAAATGATTTTTTTATGAACAAATATTTTTTATTTAAACCATTAAGAAATTAAGTTTCATTAAGATTTACCACTTAATTTTTCTTAATTTATCAATGGTTAAATTTATAAAGAGAAATTATTTCATAAAATCTTCCGATTTACCAAAAAGTAAGGTTTGAAGTCGTATTATATTTTTCTAAATCGTAACTAGTAATAACATTTATTAACAAGTGTTTGCCAAAAATTAATTCCAATTTCACTACTTTTGTATTTAGAAAAATTCTAAATAATGAAAGGCTAATTTCAAATTAGTATCTCTAAAAAAATGTTTAGTATTGGCGTTCTTTCAAACCAATAAAACATTAAAAAAAGCAGACACATGTTAGACATTAATAAAATAAGAGCCGACTTTCCAATTCTTTCGCAAAAAGTAAACGGAAAACCGTTGGTTTATTTCGACAACGGAGCCACTTCGCAAAAACCACAGGTTGTGATTGATGCCATTTCAAAATATTATCAGGAAATCAACGCTAATATTCATCGTGGCGTACACACGTTAAGTCAACTAGCAACTGATGCATACGAGATTTCACGCGGTAAAATTCAAAATCACATCAATGCAAAATTTGCCCACGAAGTTCTTTTTACTTCGGGAACAACACATGGAATTAATTTAGTTGCCAATGGATTTGCTTCGATTTTGAAACCAGGCGATGAAGTTTTAGTGTCAGCATTGGAACACCACAGCAATATTGTGCCTTGGCAAATGTTGTGCGAGAAAACTGGAGCGACTTTACGCGTAATTCCAATGGATGAGAATGGCGAATTAATTATGTCCGAATATGATATATTACTTTCAGATAAAACGAAGATTGTAACCGTAAATCATATTTCGAATGCTCTTGGAACTGTCAATCCAATTAAATATATGATTGATAAAGCGCATGAAGTTGGCGCGGCAATTTTGATAGACGGAGCGCAAGCCGTTCCTCATTTAAAACCAGATGTTCAAGAATTGGATTGTGATTTTTATGTTTTTTCAGGACACAAAATATGCGGTCCAACAGGAACTGGAATTTTATACGGAAAAGAAGCTTGGTTGAATAAATTACCGCCGTATCAAGGTGGAGGCGAAATGATTAAGGAAGTGACTTTCGAGAACACTACTTATGCTGAGTTGCCTCATAAATTTGAAGCTGGAACACCAAATATTGCAGGAGGAATTGTTCTCGGAACTGCTGTTGACTATATGAATGAAGTTGGATTTGACAACATTCAACAGCAAGAAAAGGAATTATTAGAATACGGAACTACACGATTATTGGAAATTGAGGGTTTGAAAATTTTTGGCACCGCCAAAGAAAAAACTTCGGTAATTTCGTTTAATATTGAAGGCATTCACCCGTATGATATTGGCACCATAATTGACAAATTAGGAATAGCTGTAAGAACCGGCCACCATTGCGCGCAACCCATCATGGATTTCTTTAAAATTCCGGGAACAATAAGAGCATCGTTTGCTTTTTACAATACCAAAGAAGAAATTGACATAATGGTTGCAGCTATTAAAAAAGCGCAACTCATGTTATCTTAAAAAAATTAAAATCATCAATACATGAAAATTTTATCATTATTATTTCTGACTATTTTTCTGGGAAACGGTTGCGATAGTGCCAAAGCGCAAGAAATTGAAACCGCAGTTATTGAATACACGGCTAACACCAGAGGTTTTTATCAGAAGATAACGGTAAAAAACCAGATGTTGACGGTTTCGAAAGATAGAGACGGAAAGGATAAACCGGTACCAAAAAAATTATCGGATGCCGAGTGGAAAGAATTAGTGACTTGTTTTACAACAGTGAAATTGGCTAGCTTGTCTAAGCTCAAAGCACCCAGCGAAAAACGTTTTCATGATGGTGCCGCTATCGCCAAACTGAAAATTACCATTAAAGAGAAAGCCTATGAAAGCACTAGTTTTGATCACGGTTTTCCACCAAAAGAAATAAAGAAATTCGTAAATACGATAACTTCATTAGCTAAAAAATAAAACTGAAATAAATTCAGCAGAGTATGAAAATTAAAGAAATACAAGATGAAATTGTTGATGAGTTCTCCATGTTTGACGACTGGATGGAGCGGTACGAATACATCATCGAATTAGGAAAAAAACTCCCTTTAATCAAAGAAGAATATAAAACTGAAAACAACATTATCAAAGGTTGCCAGTCCAAAGTGTGGTTGCAAGGAGAGCAAACGGATGATAAAATTATTTTCACCGCCGATAGCGATGCAATTTTGACAAAAGGAATTATTGCAATATTAATTCGTACTTTTTCCAATCAAAAAGCATCTGATATTCTGGCAGCCGATCTGAATTTCATCGATGAAATAGGTTTGAAAGAACACTTGTCGCCAACACGCGCCAACGGTTTAGTATCGATGATAAAAAATATAAAAATGTATGCTTTGGCATTCAGCACGCAGAACTAATCATGGTTTTTAAACCACATGAGTAATTTACGAAAATAGAATATTGTTAATAATCAACGAGTTTTGAAGTGCATTCTGCAACTATAAACCGTAAAATTTAAAATAAAAATAATGACACAAGAAATAGACACAACTGAATTAGGAGAATCGATCGTAAAAATATTAAAGACTATTTACGATCCGGAGATTCCTGTCGATATTTACGAATTAGGATTAATTTACGACGTGATGGTCAATACGGATTTTGAAGTAAAAATTCTTATGACGCTTACCTCCCCAAACTGTCCGGTTGCAGAAAGTTTACCAAGAGAAGTGGAGGAAAAAGTAAAATCATTAGAGAATGTAATAGATGCCGAAGTAGAGATCACTTTTGATCCGCCTTGGAGCAAAGATTTAATGAGTGAAGAAGCAAAATTAGAATTGGGAATGCTTTAAAATGGCGCGGACTCAACCCAAATCTTTAAACGATCAAAAAATTGGATTAAAATCTTCTTTTGATTCGCTTTTTTTTATACCCCGTTTTTTCAAAGAAATTTGGCGTACTAACAAAACGTTATTCTTGACATCAGCTTTTTGCAGACTCGTTGCGGCTTTGTTGCCTGTTGCGATTTTATGGGTTGGAAAACTCATTTTTGATGCCATCATCCAAATTACAACACACGGCGAAAAGGATTATTCTACGCTTTGGCATTCTGTCGCAATAGAGTTTATACTTGTACTGTTATCTGATTTGGTAGGTCGGGCAATTTCACTTACCGATGGAATTCTTGGAGATCAGTACAATATCAATAGTTCGATTAAAATCATCAAAAAGACTAATGAAATCGACATTAGTCTGCTGGAAAATTCTGAATTTTACGACAAGCTTGACCGAGCAAGAACGCAAACGGCAGGTCGTGTCGATTTAATGTCGAATGTTTTAGGTCAGGCGCAAACTACTATTTCTATCTTTTCGCTTGTGATAGGATTGATTTATTTTGAACCTTATTTAATTGTCTTATTAGTTTTAAGCATTTTTCCGTCTTTTATTAATGAAGTACGTTTCAGTCAACAACAATATTCGCTGGCTAGAAGCTGGACTTCCGAAAGAAGGGAATTGGATTACCTTAGATTTATTGGCGCCAATGATAAAACAGCAAAGGAAATAAAGCTTTTTGGATTAACTAGCTTTCTGGTCGAAAGATTTGAAACCCTTGCGACACGCTATTTTAAATTAAACAAATCGCTCGTTGTAAAACGTTCCAGTTATGGGTTTTTATTCAATGTTTTGGGATCAATTAGTTATTACGCAGCGTATGTTTTTATAATTTACAGGGTACTTTCAGGTGGAATTACACTTGGTGAATTAACTTTTTTATCCGGGAGTTTCAATCGTTTAATGAGTAGTCTGCGAGATTTTTTTTCGAAATTTACTCGGATATCCGAAAGCTCTTTATATCTGAAAGATTATTTTGATTTTCTTGACATTCCATCCGAATATAAAAATGAAAAGGAAGTTCCGTTGCCAGAAAAAATTAAAACCGGATTTGAATTTAAAAACGTCTATTTTGCTTATCCGGAATCTGATAATCAAATAGTAAAAGATATTAGTTTTATTATAAAAGCAGGAGAAAAAATAGCATTTGTTGGGCAGAATGGTGCCGGAAAAACAACATTGACCAAATTACTGCTTCGGTTTTACGAGCCAACATCGGGTGAAATTTTGCTTGACGGCATTAATATAAATCGATATAATAAGGCCAATTATCAGGAATATTTTGGAGTCCTTTTTCAGGATTTTTTCAAGTATGAATTTTCAGTGAAAGAAAATATTGCCATCGGAAAAATTGATGAAATTAATGATTCCGAACGAATACAAAAAGCGGCTGAATTAAGTTTGGCTGACGAAGTTGTTTCTGAATTAAAGTATGGCTACGAACAACAACTGGGAAAACGATTTGCCAAAGGTCAGGAACTATCCGGAGGACAATGGCAAAAAATCGCATTGGCGCGGGCTTACATGAAAAATGCTGAAGTTATGATTCTGGACGAGCCCACATCGGCGCTGGACGCCAAAGCCGAAAGCGAAGTTTTTGAACGGTTTATAGGATTAATAAAAGATAAAACCAGTGTGATCATCTCTCATAGGTTTAGTACGGTAAGACAGGCAGACCGCATTTTAGTCTTACAAGAAGGTAAGATCTTAGAATCAGGATCGCATAATGAGTTAATGGAAAACAATAAATTATATGCCCAACTGTTCACACTGCAGGCTGAAGGCTATCTATAAAAAAATGGTATGGAAGATGAAATTATAAATAAAGTTGCCAATAGTATTTTGGTAGTTTTTGATCTTGAAGATTATTATCCAACAGGGATTCGCACACAAATAGATATTTCGCAATGGCTTTTTGATGGATTTTTATTAAAAGAAAAAGACTTTAGAGCGGAATTAAAAAATCACGATTGGACACAATATCAAAATCAATATGTGGCAATAAATTGCAGTACCGATGCTATCGTTCCGGCTTGGGCTTCCATTTTGGTTGCGATTCAATTAGCACCTTTTGCCAAGAAAATCATCAATGGAACTTTGGAAGATTTAGACGCTTCTCTTTATGAACAATTACTGTCTGAAATTGACTATTCAGTTTATAAAAACAAGTCTATTATCATAAAAGGATGCTCCAGAAAACCGGTTCCGATGAGGGCTTATGTTTTAGCTGCCAAATATTTACAGCCTTTTGCGCGAAGCATTATGTATGGTGAAGCTTGCTCTGCCGTTCCACTTTATAAATCATCTGGCAGGTAATTTTAAATTTATTTTCTTAGAAAAGCCTTTCAATTTTTGAAAGGCTTTTTGTTCACTCTGGTTTTAGCCAGCCGCGATGCAAACGTTATAGATTGTCTTTAAATTTAAGTAGATACTTGTTGCAAACGATCTCCATGAATGAGGACGGACGAGAGCCAGTGAGTTCCGTATCAGAAAACGTGAACATTAACGCGTTAATCGATATTTAATTTTTGATAAAATATATTAATTCACCAAAACTTTTACCTGCTTCATATATTGCGAAAATACTTAGTGAAACGCCCAAAATTTTAAATTCTATTTTATGCTTTCCCTTTGCAAGATAATCTTTAGATTTTTGTATCAACTCTTTCATTTGCGATTCTAAAACATTCATAATTTATAGTTTTAAAGTTTATTTGACATATCGAAAATATTCTATTTCAACGATTGGCATTACAAACGTTATATTTTGTTTATTAATTTAAGTAAGTACTTGTCACAAATTAGTTAACGTGAACAAACAAGTGGCAGCAACATTATTTTAGTTGTTTGAAACTGTTTTCTTTTTTTCAAAGTGTAATCTAATAAAACAACTCAAAAGCAACAAAATACCTGAGATAATTTTAAAATATGATTTTTTATTGAAATTATAAGAAAAATCATTTAAATCTAATGACAACAATCCCATTAGTAAAAGAATTACGCCAATAGTTAATAAAAATCTTGTGATTTTATTTTGCGATTTCATAAATATTTTTTTATTCTCAAATATACTGGTTTTTTTTTTACAAATTGATTTTGAACAATGTACAAGCATTTATATTCACGAGAGCCAGCATGAAGGATGGAAGCGGAAATCCTCCCGATTTTTCTTCGGGAGATTATAGCGTAAAGCCTGACGCAGCTGTAACGCAGAGAAAGCTGGGGCATGCCCAAAAAAAAATCCCTCTTGAAATTTCAAAAGGGATTGCTGTATTTATTTTTTAGAGAAAATTATTCGATTTCTTCCTCGTCTTTTTCTTCTTTTTCCACTGCATCTTTATAATCCGGATACAAAAACTTATTGTACGGAAAACGGGTAATGTGAATGTGTCGGACCGCTTCGTAAACGCGTTCTCTGAATTCCTCGAAATTCTCTTTGTTGGTAGCCGAAATAAATAATGCATTTTGCTCGCCTACTCTGCTCATCCAGGTCGATTTCCATTCTTCCAGCGTGTAATGTCTTGGCGTTTTTTCGGTCATTAAATCATCCTCATCAATGGTCAAATGCTTGTAAGCATCGATTTTGTTGAAAATCATAATTACCGGTTTGTCATTGGCTTTGATGTCCAATAACGTTTGGTTTACCGATGCGATATGATCTTCAAATTCAGGATGAGAAATATCAACTACGTGTAATAACAAATCGGCTTCGCGAACTTCATCCAGCGTACTTTTGAAAGAATCAACTAATTGTGTCGGCAATTTCCTGATAAATCCGACAGTATCCGAAAGCAAGAAAGGCAAGTTTTTGATGACTACTTTTCGAACAGTGGTATCCAAAGTAGCAAAAAGTTTGTTTTCTACAAAAACATCACTTTTCCCTACGGCATTCATCAAGGTTGATTTGCCAACATTAGTATATCCCACCAAAGCCACACGAACCATTGCGCCACGATTGCCGCGTTGTGTTCCCATTTGCTTGTCGATACTTTTTATTTTTTCTTTCAATAACGCAATTCTATCACGCACAATACGTCTGTCGGTTTCAATCTCCGTTTCGCCGGGTCCACGCATTCCAATTCCCCCTTTTTGACGCTCAAGGTGTGTCCACATGCCGGAAAGTCGAGGTAATAAATATTGGCATTGCGCTAATTCTACTTGTGTTCTGGCGTACGAAGTTTCGGCACGTTGCGCAAAAATATCAAGAATAAGGTGTGTTCTGTCTAAAATTTTACATTCTGTAATGATTTTAGATATATTTTTTTGCTGTGAAGGCGATAATTCATCATCAAATACCAAAGTCGAGATATCGTTTTCTTTAACGAATTGATGTATTTCTTCAATTTTTCCAGTTCCAACAAAAGTCTTGGGATTTGGGCGTTCCATTTTTTGCGAAAAACGTTTCACCACTTCACCTCCTGCTGTAAAAGTCAAAAACTCCAATTCGTCAAGATATTCACGGAGTTTTTCTTCACTTTGGTTTTGAGTTACGATACCAACTATAGCCGTTTTTTCGAAATTTATTACTTCTTTTTCTAACATGTCTTTGAATAAGCTACAAATTTAATGATTTGCTTTGTACTTATGAAGTTATGGGTTTATAAAAAATTAGAAGCCGTAAATAATGATAGTTTTCGGTCGAACCAAAAATTAGACTAATGAAATGTTTTGCCGCGAATCAAATAAATTCAGATACAGATTTCTACAGATGAAGCTACGATTTTACTTTAAAACGAGAAAAGATTTGCCACAGATTAGCACAGATTAAACGGATTTTTCTCTTGGCGTTAAATAATCTGTGAGTATCTGCCACAACTGTTTTATCAGCGGGCCATAGTGATTATTTCCAAAAAAATATTTTGCCACGAATCAACATTTGATAAAAAAATAGTAAAAATTTGGGTAATTAGTAGCTAAAAAATTTGGCGAATTTGCGTTTATTTTTAAAATTATTGTTTTTGACTTGCTTACATTAAATACTCGTTCTGTTTTAATAAATTACGTCATTTGAAAACAGTTTCGGCAATACTTTTAACTTACTACCAGATAAATTGAACAAAACAGCACATTATTTCAAATTTTATTTGACTGCAAAGAGAGTGAAATAAACAATAAAGAGGTTACTTTTGCTTTCGCACTATCGGAATTTAAATTAAAACAGTTGCGTTTTTCAATAATTCGATTTCCTAAAAAAATATCCGACTGCTATTTCCAAACTTGGATTAATTATTAATTTATATTTTAAAAAATGAAGCAATTTCTTTTCACAGCCTTACTATGGCTAGCGTTTTTTAGCCCTGCAAAATCGCAGCAGTTAAAATCCCCAAATGGGAAATTTGTAATGGAGTTTACATTACTAAATGACGGAACTCCAAGTTACAGTTTAAATTACAAAAGCAAAGCAGTTGTCAAATCCAGTAAATTGGGTCTTGAATTAAAAAACGACAAAAAATCATTATTAAATGATTTTACTGTTATTGACACGAAAACAGCAACTTTTGATGAAAGCTGGAAACCAGTTTGGGGTGAAGTAGCCTCAATTCGCAATCATTATAACGAATTGTCAGTAACCTTAAATCAAAAAGAAACCGAGAGACAAATTGTTATTCGCTTTCGTTTGTTTGACGATGGTTTAGGATTTCGTTATGAATTTCCTTCGCAAAAAAACCTTACTTATTTTGTAATCAAAGAAGAAAGAACTCAATTTGCCATGACAGGCGATCATACTGCTTTTTGGATTCCAGGCGATTATGACACTCAAGAATACGATTATACAACCTCAAAATTATCAGAAATTAGAGGTTTATCAGAAAAAGCAACTACCGCAAATGTTTCGCAAAAGTCGTTTTCTACAACAGGAGTTCAGACTTCGCTAATGTTAAAAACAGCGGATAATTTGTATATCAATTTACATGAAGCGGCATTAATTAATTATTCTTGCATGCATTTGAATCTCGATGATAAAAATATGGTTTTTGAATCCTGGTTGACACCAGATGCCAAAGGCGATAAAGGATACATGCAAGCCCCAAATCATTCGCCTTGGCGCACCATAATTGTTAGTGATGACGCAAAAGAAATTCTAGCTTCAAAAATAACTTTGAACTTGCATGAACCCTCTAAAATTGAAGATACTTCATGGATAAAACCGTTAAAATATGTGGGTGTCTGGTGGGAAATGATTACCGGAAAAAGTTCTTGGGCATACACGGATGAGTTTCCAACGGTACAACTTGGCGTTACTGATTTTTCAAAAGCAAAACCAAATGGAAAGCATGGCGCAAACAACAGCAATGTCAAAAAATACATTGATTTTGCAGCTAAACACGGTTTTGATGCGGTTTTAGTCGAAGGCTGGAATGAAGGTTGGGAAGACTGGTTTGGACACTCCAAAGATTATGTTTTTGATTTCCTGACGCCGTATCCGGATTTTGATGTCAAAGGCTTACATGATTACGCCAAATCAAAAGGCATTAAAATGATTATGCACCACGAAACTTCAGGTTCTGTGCGTAATTACGAACGCCACATGGATAAAGCGTATCAGTTTATGAAAGACAATGGGTATGATGCCGTAAAAAGTGGTTATGTTGGTTCTATCATTGAGAACGGTGGAAATCATTATAACCAATTTATGAACAACCACTATCAATACGCAATAGAAAAAGCAGCCGATTATAAAATTATGGTGAATGCGCACGAGGCGGTTCGTCCAACTGGTATTTCCAGAACGTATCCCAATTTAATTGGTAACGAAGCCGCAAGAGGAACAGAATATCAATCTTTTGGCGGATCTAAACCAAATCACGTAACGGTATTGCCTTTTACCCGTTTAGTGGGAGGACCGATGGATTATACGCCGGGAATTTTTGAAATGGATTTAAGCAAATTGAATCCGGATAATAATTCTCATGTCAACAGTACGATTGCAAATCAATTGGCATTGTATGTAACGATGTACAGCCCGTTGCAAATGGCAGCCGATACACCGGAAAATTATGATCGCTTTCCTGATGCTTTTCAGTTTATCAAAGATGTAGCAGTAGATTGGACGGACAGCAAATACCTTGAAGCAGAACCAGGACAATACGTTACTGTGGCTCGTAAAGCAAAAGTGACTAACAATTGGTTCATTGGTAATGTAAATGGCGATACGTCTCGAACCTCAACCATCAAATTTGATTTCTTGGAAAAAGGAAAAAAATATACGGCTACGATTTATGCTGATGCAAAAGATGCTCATTACAAAACCAATCCGCAAGCGTATACGATTCGTAAAATGACCGTAACCAACAAATCAAAACTATCGCAGTTAAGTGCACCAGGTGGAGGTTATGCGATAAGCATCGTTGAAATCAAATAATAATAACCCGTTGGGTGTAATTCAATTTGTTTAATTTTTTAACCTGCTAGAAATATAGATTTTAAAGTTCCGTATGGCGTTTCACTTTTTTAGAGAAAACCATAGCTATGTGAACCCAAGAATTAGGCTATCTTACTCTTTTTTTCTATGTTTCTATGCGGTTCAAATTTTTTATTAAAGATTAATTGAAATTTTTATTAATTACACCCAACGAGTTCATAATAATAATCCGTGTATAGTAATTCATTCTACCACATAAATTCATAAAACAGAAAAGGCTGCCTAGAAAATCTAGACAGCCTTTTTTAGTTTTATCTTTCTCTTGAACTAATTTACTTTAATCAGTTTAACATTGAAAACAAGAACAGAACCTCCTGGAATGGGTCCGCTACCGTTGCTTCCATAACCCAGATGAGAAGGAATTAATAGAACTCCGTTTCCACCTTCTTTAAAAAAGGGAATGCCTTCTGTCCAGCCTTTTATAACTTGATTTAATCCGAAAGAAATACCTTCGGCTTTACTCTCATCAAAAACATTTCCATTAGTAAAATACCCTTTGTACGCTACCGTTACGTTAGATGAAGCTGTTGGTTGAACACCAGTTCCCGCTTCATTAACCACATAATACAAACCTGAATCGGTTTTTGTGGCAGTCAATTTATTTTTGGCAATATAATCCACGATTTCTTTTTCATTTTGAACGGTGTAATCAACAGGTTTAGATGCTTCATTATCCGATAAACAAGAAACAAATAATAAAGAAACTAATGCTAATAAAGTAGATTTCATAATTTAATTTAAATGTTAAGGCTGCAAATATAGTAATTCAAGCAAAGCCTTTTATAAAAATCATTTAATACCAAAAACCTGAACGTCATCTACTTGAAAAGCACCATCCAAAGCTAGATTTTTCCCAGAACCGGTATATTTAAAAGCAATGTTGATTTTACCTTTGTACGAAGATAAATCTACTGCGCCACTTCCTACAAATTGATACCAAGGTGTGGCTTGCTTGGGCAAATTAACGGCTAACGGAACCCAAGTTGCTGTAGCAAAATTCAACCCATCAAAATTACCGGAAACATATACTTCCAAAGAATTTAATTGGGAATCAACGTCTAAATGATGTTGAGCCGATCTAAAAGATAAAACTTCTTTCGTGTGAACCTCCATATCTATTTTCGGCGAAATCAGCCAAGCTACATTTGAAATAACTTTAGTTCCAGAAATATTAAATTCGGCGTATCCATTTCCAGAATAAACGGTGCCTTTCCAGAAAAGTGTTCCTTTCTGCACCAAATTGGACCATCCCGGAAGACTTAATTTTGATTTATCAACCACGGTTTCAAAATTTTCAATGAAGAAAGGAACCAGTCGAGTCTCGGTCATCACAACATCTTTTTCGGAACGGGGTATTAATTGGTAATCCGTTCCATATTTCGTTAAAATGCCCCTTACTTTTCCGCTACCTTGCGGAACTATTTTACTCGCAAAATCAGAGAAACTACTGGTTCTAAAATACACTTTATTGCCTAATTTATCTATTAAACCCCAATTCGTCGCGCCGCCCACGTTATTGACTTCCTCAAAATAGTGTCGACCTACAGCTTCGGGCGAAAATTGAACGTCAGACAATTCGACCAACGTATTTAAGTTAGCATCGTTCAGCAATTCCGACATGATTAATGACCGAACAAGAACCTCTTCCTTTACGTTTGTACAAGATGCATTCAGCACTTTTTTATATTCATTTTGCGAAAGCCGTCCTACTCCGCCTTCATTATAGGAATTCACAAAAATGCTTCCGATGCGCATGCCACCGAACGAAATATCCGTGTATTGGTTTTTCAACTTTATGTATACTTTATTGCCCAATCTATAATCAATATACAAATTTGTAGCATCCACAGGAACGCTAAATCCTATGGCTGGCGTGGTGGCTGTTGCCAAAGTCTGAAAGGAAATAGACTTAAAAAAGTTCCCCGATTCATCGCTTGAAACCACATACGCCTCAATGATATCATCGTATTTATATTGCGTTACAATCGCATTCGCAGTAGCGCGAACTTCGCCAACGGTTGTATTAGTTACTAAATCCGGTTGCGTACAAATGAGTTTTGGAGCCGCAACCTCATCTGTTACACAACTGCTGAAAGTTATTGCCAACAGTAAAAACGATTTATAAAATGTTGATTTCATATGCCATAATTTATAAATTGATATAAAAATTTACAAAATACGTTCTGCCGTATCCGTAGAAATATTTTGGCCCAAAAGAAGGTGTTCCGCTGGAAACATCCTGATTAATTTGTCTGAAATTTGCATTTCGGGCTTGTTCGTAACCGCCTGTTTTATACGTTACATCAAGCACATTATTGATGCTGGCAAAAACTCCAACATTTTTACCATAAATGCGCCATGATTTTCCACCCACAAGATTGAACAACATCGTTGGATCAAATTTTTCTTGTTTTAATAGTTCTGCTGCACGCTCTTCCGTAGCTTCCGGAAAATTAAAAGCACTTGCGGGATTTTTATAAAATATCTCAGTTCTGGAAATGGGTGAAATATCAATATAACTGTTGGTGAGGTAATTTACATTCGCGCTAATCCACCAATATTTTGGATCTCGATATTCAATTCCCATGGAATACGCTCGTTGCGGCATCCCCGCTTGCTTGTAATTTTTGAGGGAAGCCGTTCCAAAATCAAAAATCGGACTGGTATTTTCTGGAGTTGCTTCGGCATCGTTTGTCAAAGTCACTCTTGGATTGCTGTCATAAATATATTCCCCAAAAGCCGCTGAAAAAGTGGTTTTGAACGTTTGTGTCAATTGGTATTCCAAACTAAATTCGGCACCCACATTCTTCTTGTTTAGTTGCGTTAATGTTTGGCTCACAAAAGCATCGGTGTTTAAATAACCTGCGCCGTCATCAAAAATTCCCTTGGCATAAAAAAAGGAAATTTGAGTTGCGTTCTTTATTAGAGAATAATACGCTGTTAGTCGGGCTTTGAGTTTTGGGGAACGGTAAACATAACTGGCGTCCAAACTGGTGATGTTCTCGCTTTCAATTCCGTCTACAATCGCATTGTTCAATCGGGAATTAGCAAAAGTATTTCTCAATGAGGGTGCTTTGGTCAAATGTGCCGCGTTAAAAGTCACCATTTGTTTGCCAGAAATTTTCAAATTAAATCCGGCTTTGAAGCCAAAGTTTTCAAACGCTGTTTTTTCGCTTTTCCCGAAGGAATTGGTTTCATAGATTCCGTTTTTGTACAAACCTTCCCGTTGATAATCTGCCCTTGAAAAATTTTGCGCCAGATAAAAATCCACTTTACTGTAGGTGAATTTAAATTGCGTAAACGCTTCTAAAATATTGGCAAAATAATTATAATTGTATCCATACGTATCTCCAACGACCACTTGCCGGTCTGGATTATTTAAATCAGACTGGGATTGATTCCCGCTATAAAAAGCATCAATATCTTCAAAATAAGAACCGCCAAGTAAGTCCAACAATTTTTGTGAATTATGCGATTTTAGTTTTTTGAAAGATGCTCCGGCATTCAAAAAAATATTCTCGGATAGTTGGGCACTCAAATTTGTTGTCGCCACCGCTGTTTGATCTTCTACTTGATCTTCGTATAATACATATTTACTTTTTGTAGGTTCATATCCCGTAATTGTTCCATTAGTATCCAAAACTGAATTTTGATTGGCTTGGTACAAAGCCGTCCAATCGATTTGCGAATGGGCTAAAAATCCCGTTTTACTTTTCTCCGCATTTTCATAATCTGGAGTAAATGCTCCCGAAAATTCTCCGTTATCCGGTGCATATAGCGAGCTGTAATAACTGGGCATTTTTCTGTAATACGTGGGATCAGGGCTATTCGCATTTTGATAATCGATTTTGCTGTTGGCAATTTTCCCAAATTGATACATCACGCTCGAATTCAGGTTTGTTTTATCGTTGATTTTAAAATAATGATTCAGCATTATCGTGGGTTCTTCAATGGTTTTAATACGGGCGTTTCTCTTTTTACCGTCTTGAAAACCCCAATAGGAACTGTATTTTACGCTTGTCAATTGCGTAACTTCAGCTGTGTTTGGAGAATTTTTGGCTCTGGAATTTGGCGTGTACATTGCCGTCAGATTCAACGAATGCTTTTCGTTTAACTTTTTTTCGAGACTGATAAAAAAGGAATTTGCATCATAATTTGTTCCTTCAAAATAGCCTTCCTGCGCCCAGCGCTTTCCTGCCGAAACCACAAAAGCCCAACCACGGGAATTCATTCCGGAAGCATGCGTTGCCATCGTACGCCAACGATAATTAATGTTTGCTGATGAAAAAGAAATTCGGGAACCGGGTCTGTAAATGGACGCTCGCGTATTGATTTCCTGCGTTCCTAAAATTCCGCCAAACGTATAATCCGATGGTGCTGTTCCAAGCGTAAATTCCTGATTGCGGAGCGCGTCATTCAGCCCGCCCCACTCGCCCCATTGTGGTCTTCCATCATAAATTTTATTCATTGAAACGCCATTAATCATCATCGTGGAATGCTCGCTGTCTAATCCGCGCACTCTAAAACGAGCTTGTCCCCAGTTGAAAGCGGCGGCCTGCAAAAAAGCATCGCGGGATGATTGTAAAAGTCCGGAAGTACTTTCGGAACTACTGTTATCCTCACCAAAATCACTTTCGATAAGGGTTATAATGCTGTTTTGTTGTTCCGTGGATTGGTCTTCTTCTAAAGTTATGGTTCCTAAATCCAACATTTGTTCTTCGGTAATTTCAACCGGATACAAGCCATCTTTGAATCCCTGACTGTGCACCAGAACCAAAATATTTCCTGCGGAAACAGAATCAAAACTGAAATTACCATCGTCTTTAGTGAGTTGCATTAAAGTAGTATTTTGAATACTGACTACCACAAAACCCAATGGATTTTGGGTTTTTGAATCCACGACTTTTCCAAAAAATCCTGTGTTGTTTTGTGCAACACTACATCCAATATGAACGATAAAGAAAAATGCAACGTAAAATTTGTTCATAGATGCAACGGATGATGGTTTATATTTTTTAAAAGCTGAAAATCCAATAAGTAGTTCAATCGTTACAATCACATGTAACGGTTGAACTACAAACATGAAAACATTATCCGAAATGGGATGATGTTCAATAATTAAAATTGAATTTTGGAAAAAGTGGTATAAACCTTAAATACGATACTGCCCACTAAGTGGTATTTTGCTGGCAGTATCAAATCAAAATAATCTATGAAAGAATTATAATGTTAAATGTATAAAAAAAATACTAACATATTGATTTTCAATGTAATTATTTTTGTGAATTTGTTTTTGAAACTGTTTTTTGGAAAAGTTCTTAAAAAATATAAACGAATTTAATAGCCCCGATGGCAGCAAGTATCCCACGGTTTTTCGCGTGGATACTGCGAACAGCGGGAGGATGTGTTTTTATAAAAACGAAATGTAGTGCTCCTAAATACTTCTATTTATTCGATTGCTTTGATTCGGGACACCATCAAGGAGATAAGAATTCCAAAAATACCGATGAATGCGAATGAAAATCGCAGGCTTGATAGCTCCGCAATGTACCCGATAATTGGCGGACCCATAAGAAAACCTAGGAAACTGACGCTTGAAACTGTAGTCAACGCCACACTGGGAGACACGTTTGGATTTTTACCTGCAACGCTATAAACTGTGGGTACTATAGTGGAAACTCCTAATCCGACAAACATAAACGCAATGGTTGCGGGAATTACAAACGGGAAGAATACGGCTGTAAAAAGCCCTGCTGATATCATGATTCCGCTTATTTGTAAGACCGTTTTTCGTCCAAATTTGCGTATTAAACCATCTCCTAAGAAACGTCCGCCAGCCATCATAATCATAAAAGAAGTATATCCCAAAATGACTAATGGTCCGGGCGCTTTGATGACATCTTTGAAATAAACACCGCTCCAGTCGAACATTACGCCTTCGCTCGCCATACAACAAAATCCGATTATTCCCAACCAAATTAGCGCGCTATCCGGTTTTGAAAAAAGTTTTTTCTTTTCGGCTTTAATAGTTTCTTTGGCTTTTATTAAAAATTTATAGTTGAACACCATCATCAAAAACACGATTCCGGCAACAATGACAAAGTGAATATAAGGTGTTAATTTAAAAGCGAGCATTCCTAAACCTATCAAAGCTCCTGTGAATCCTGCAAAACTCCACATTCCATGAAAAGACGACATAATGGTTTTTTTGAACAACACTTCGGTATAAACACCTTGAGTGTTTACTGCAATATTTGATAGATTTCCAAAGATTCCAAATACGAATAATCCCAATGACAATTGCCAAGCCGCAGCGGCCAAACCTAAATTTGTCATGCTAAAAACATACAATAAAAGAGCAAATATTAAGATTCTGTGGCTGCCAAAACGAGTAACTAATTTTCCCGAAAAAGGCATAATCACTAATTGACCTAATGGCAAAGCAAATAAAATACTTCCTAAATCCCCTTCGCTGAGGTGTAAATCGGTCTTAATATCCGGAATTCGGCTGGCCCAAGTGGCAAAACACAAACCCATGCCAAAATAAAACATGGAAACCGCCCAACGAATTCGGTTCAAATAAGAAACCTTCGCTTCTGTATATGTTTTCTTGAGTTTGGCTTTCGTTTTTGACCTTCCTAAAAAGTTTAAATCTATCAAAGTGATTTATTTTAGCATTTATTGGGTCAAAATTACAAAAAGCAATCATTAATTGTGTAAAAACAACACATTTGAAGAAAAATACAACGTTATTGTTTATAAAAAGTAATTACCGGGAATTTACTAATTTTTTTAACCTTGTAAAAATTTAGCGAATTCCCGGCAGATTTTATAGATCAATTACTTTTTTCTGCGCACTGCTTTGGATTGCAGCTTCAATAATTTGCATTACATATAGACCATCTTGAGCCGTCACAGGTTCGGTTAAGTCATTTACAATCGAATGATAAATTCCGTCAAAAAAATCATAATAATTCCCTTGAAGTGTGGGTATAATTTCCTGAATAATTTCTCCATTAATTTCAGTGTGCAAAAGTCCCCGTTTTTCAATGGATTCCGTTCCCCACGTTTCTAAATTTGGCTTATTTCCTGCTTTCAATTCGTCTTCCTGTACATCACCACGCGGTTTTAAGAACGAACCTTTTTTTCCATGAATAACATACGCCGGAATGGCTTCGCGAATAAAAAATCCTGCTTTGAGTCGGACACGAAAATTGGAATAATACAGTAAAATATCAATGTAATCATCTACTAACGAATGTTCCCTCGTGATGCGAATATCGGCAAAAACCGATTGTGGTAAACCAAATAAACACAACGCCTGATCAATTAAATGAGGCCCTAAATCCTTTAAAATGCCTGCGCCAGAATTGGCGGATTCTTTGTGTTGCTTTGGACTTAAAACCGGATTATAACGGTCAAAATGGAATTCGGCTTCCACAATGTCACCCAATACTTTTTCTGAAATAATTTTCTGTATGGTTTTGAAATCGCTGTCCCATCTTCTGTTTTGGAAAACGGCCAATTTTAATCCTTTTTCTTTGGCGATAGCCGCTAATTCCTGCGCTTGGGCAACAGTTGTGGTAAATGCTTTTTCGACTATGGCATGCTTTCCAGCCAAAAGGACTTGTTTTGCATATTCATAATGTGTTTCTACAGGAGTATTTACAACCACTAAATCAACATCATCTTGCAATACTTCCTCCATTGACGCGTAGCTTTTTACCGCAGGAAAATCCTGGTGGATTAATTTTTTACTTCGTTCCCAAGAACCAAGAAGTTCAAATCCCGCGTGAAAATTTAAAAAAGGAGCATGAAATACTTTTCCGGACATGCCATAGGAGAGCAATGCTGTTTTTATTTTTTGCATATCGTATTTTTCAGATTAGGAGGGTGTGCGTTTTTAAACAAATAAATCATATGGGTTCATCTAAGAATTAGGTGAAATGGCTAACTCTGAAATTCTACCTTTGAAATTCACTCCCAATAATTAGTGGCAATTCGTGAAATTCGTGATTGGATTTCATTAAATTTTAGCTCTTTCGTATTGTTCTGGCCATTTGACATCCGCTTTTAAATCATGGGCGAATGTCAATCCCAGATTCGGATTCCTAAGAGACTCTCTGGCAAATAACACTAAATCTGCCTTCCCTGAAGCGACAATTTCCTCCGCTTGAACAGCATCAGTGATTAAACCTACGGCTGCAGTTAGGATTTCGGTTTCCTTTTTAATGCTTTCCGCAAAAGAAACTTGGTAATTTGGACCCAACGGAATTTGTTGGTGCGAGACTAATCCTCCTGAGGAAACATCGATTAAATCGACTCCTTTTTCTTTTAATATTTTCGAAAGCTGTACTGATTCCTCTAAATTCCAGCCGCCTTCCGCCCAGTCTGTCGCGGAAATTCTAACGAATAAAGGTAAGTTTTCCGGCCATTCGGATTGAACGGATTCGACTACTTCGAGAGTCAAACGGATTCGGTTTTCGAAAGTTCCGCCATATGCATCGGTTCTAAAATTAGATAATGGCGAAAGAAACTGATGCAACAAATACCCGTGCGCCGCATGAATTTCCATCACCTGGAAACCTGCTTGAAGTGCTCTTTTAGTGGCTGATTTGAAGTCGGAAACTACTTTTTGAATTCCTGCTTCATCTAATATAAGAGGCGGTTTTTCAGTATGATGATACGCAACTGCACTTGGTGCCACGGTATCCCAACCGCCTTGTGTTGCGTCTAGTTTTCGGCCTCCGTTCCAGGGTGAAGCGGCACTTGCTTTTCTTCCGGCATGCGCCAATTGGATTCCGGGAACCGATTTATGACTGATTATAAATTGATTAATTTGCTGCATTTTTTCGATTTGCTCGTCTTTCCAAAGTCCCAAATCCTCAGGAGAAATTCGGCCTTCAGCAGAAACAGAAGTCGCTTCCTGAATGATTAATCCCGCACCGCCAATGGCACGACTTCCAAGATGTACGAGATGCCAATCATTGGCAAAACCATCTTCAGCAGAATATTGGCACATCGGTGAAATTGTAATTCTGTTTTTTAGAGTGATGCTTTTTATTTGAAGAGGAGAAAATAATTTTGACGACATAAATTTATTTTAAAAGTGAAAGAAACAAGAAATACTCATTTCAAAAAAGTAAAGTTAAGATTCCCAAATCAAACTTAGAATTCAATTTACATTAATTAACAAATATTTAAAATGGTATGGAACAATTATTGTAAAATAAACAAATAGAAAACCTTACTTTTGTGAGTTATAAAAGAACTAAAATTAAAAAATGGACATAGTTATCAAGCTTTCTCAATTTTTATTGAGCTTATCATTACTGATTATACTTCACGAATTAGGACATTTCATTCCTGCTAAATTGTTTAAAACCAGAGTCGAAAAATTTTATTTGTTTTTTGATGTTAAATATTCCCTTATCAAAAAGAAAATTGGCGAAACTGAATACGGTATCGGATGGTTGCCTCTTGGCGGTTACGTCAAAATATCTGGAATGATTGACGAAAGTATGGACAAGGAACAAATGGCTTTGCCACCGCAACCATGGGAATTTCGTTCTAAACCGGCTTGGCAACGTCTGATTATTATGTTGGGAGGAGTTACCGTGAATTTTATATTGGCTTTCATCATATATATCGGAATGGCATTCGCTTATGGCGATACTTTTATTGCTAATGAAGATTTGAAAGATGGTTTATTAGTAGAAAACAAAACCATGCAAAACGTGGGTTTTAAGACTGGAGATCATATTGTTTCTGTTGATGGTGAAAAAATCGTCAAATTTGACAATGACCTTACTATGAAAGTTATCATGGCAAAAGAGGTTCTTATAGTACGAAATGGAGCGGAACAAGCGATTAAAATGCCAAATGATTTTGTAGACCAATTGTCAAAACAAGAAAAAAGTGTGTTGTTGGATATCCGAATGCCATTTGTAGTGGGAGCAGTTACAGCCGAATCAAAAAATACCGCATTACTGCCAAAGGATATTGTAGTTGCGCTTAACGGACAATCCACAAAATATTTTGACCAAGCTAAAATAGTTTTGGAGAACAACAAAAACAAAACGATACCTGCAACTATTTTAAGAGATGAGAAAGAAATTAAAGTCCCAGTTATTGTTTCTTATGATGGAAAATTAGGAATTAATGTGGGTCGTTTAGGTATGGAATCATTAGAGAAATTAGGGTATTACAAAGTAAGTAAACAAGAATTTAGCCTAGTCGAATCTATCCCGGTAGGAATTACCAGAGGAAAAGATCAATTAGTAGGTTACGGAAAACAATTAAAAATGATTTTCAGTCCAAGTACAGGTGCTTACAAACAAGTAGGTGGTTTTAAAGCAATATTTGACATTTTTCCTAATACATGGAGCTGGCAAGTTTTCTGGAATATCACTGCTTTATTATCGATAATGCTTGGTGTAATGAACTTATTGCCTATCCCGGCACTTGATGGTGGACACGTTATGTTTTTATTATATGAAATTATCAGCGGTAAAAAACCAAGCGACAAATTCCTAGAGAATGCGCAAATGGTTGGTTTCGTATTACTTATAACACTGTTATTATTTGCTAACGGAAATGATATATACAAGGCAATTGTAGGGAAGTAAAAAAAAATAAAAAAAGTTTGATTTTTATTTGCACAAACCAAATGATAGCCTATCTTTGCACCGCTTTACAAGTGAAACACACATCACAATAAAGCAATTAAAAACGTTCATTCGCATCAGAATAAAAACATACAGTTTCCTTCTTAGCTCAGTTGGTTAGAGCATCTGACTGTTAATCAGAGGGTCCTTGGTTCGAGCCCAAGAGAGGGAGCTTTTTAAAAAGACTTTACAGTGATGTAAGGTCTTTTTTGTTTTAAAGAGTTTGCTTTCATATTCGAACTCCTATTTATTTTCTACATAATTGTTTATTTTAACATATTGATTTCTTTCAAAAAATCAAAAATTAACTTATCAACTTCTGATATTTTACCTTTATCAGAATAAGTTAACCATATCATTTCTTCGATTTCCGAATCCACTTTTAGCAAACCATTATAACTTGCAGCATAACAAGTCATTTTGACAATCGTGTCTTCAGAATGCCCGTGAGCGTGTGCTTGAAATACTCCAATAAATTTTAGGGTATCTGGGATTAACACTACGCTTAATTCTTCTTTTATTTCACGACATAACGCCTGTTCGTCACTCTCAAAATTTTCTCTTTTACCTCCAGGAATATAATATTTATCTTTGCCAAAAGATTTTGTAGATAGAATTTTATTGTTTTTAATTTCAATCCAAGCGAGCTTATCAATTATTTTCATTTGTAGTGTTTTTGACATCATCTCAATGATTGCTTCCAAAATAACTAAATTCCCTACTGATAACCTCTTTTTCTATTGGCTTTTTATTAAATAATTTTCCGAGATTACTGATGAGTTTTTTAATTCAGTAAATTTGTTTTGAAAATGGAACTTAATCGCAAACTTTAAATCCAGTTGAATTACACAACTTAAACCAATTCATAAGTGGCTTATAAAAATAATATTCTGCGTTGTCACCACTATACTTGAATTAAAAAATAAAACGTATTAGGAAGTTTTTGTGTTTCTAAATTCTTCTAAAAAATACCGTAAGGCGCTGGTCCCGTTTTTAATTTAGTATTCTTTAAAATCAAAAAACAATTTTAGAACACAAAGGCACCATTGGAGATTAACTTGACATCGTCATTTATAAAATTTTAAAATTTGAATAGAATGCAAGTACACAGGCTGCCGCCAAAACATTAGATTAAAATCTCCAATTAATACTTTGGAGTTACATACAATTACAATTTTGATTTTAAGATCTTCAATGTCGTTAAAAAGAAAAAGATTAAAATTAATGATCTTAAAGTAGATCAAAACGACCAAGGTAGAATGCCTCCTATAAAATAATACTACTCTATTCAAACAGATAAAAAGTGTTATTTTTCTTTTTTAAAGTTCGATATTTACCTTTTAAAAAAATAAATTGATGATACGTAGAAGATTTATTGGTTTCGCAACTTTACTTGGAGTTGCTGGTATTATGGGCTTTGCAATACGTCCAAAGAAAAAATCATTGTTGCACCATGTGTTTTTTTGGTTAAAGAACCCACAATCCGAAGCTGATAAACAGCAATTAATTTCTGGTTTGAAAACCTTATCGGGAATTCCAGCGATTCGTCAAATTCATGTTGGGGTTTTAGCTTCAACTGAGAAACGGGAAGTTGTAGACACCTCTTGGGATGTTTCAGAACTTATGTTTTTTGATGATGAAGCCGGGCAAAAAATATACCAGGATCATCCCATTCATCAAGACTTCGTAAAGAATTGTTCTCATTTATGGAAAAAGGTCTTGGTTTATGATGCAATAGATGTGTAAATATTGAAAAAGTGGCTACGGCCAATTCAAAGAAAAATACAAATAAAACAGGGGTTTCAAGAAATATATCTTGCGACCCCTATTTTTATGCATGCTATTTTACGATAACTATGGAATCAGTCGGTCAGTACGAAGCTGTGCAAACAAATCGTAAAAGGAATCTTCGGTACGTTGAAAAACGGTAAAGCCGAGTTTGCGACTTTTAGACATATCCGTCATTACTTCTATGGGGCGTCCCAAGTCAAGATCAGTGTGCCACGGAGAAGCCAATTTAGTTAAATCAGACTCTTCAAGAGCATATTGTGTGGCGATTTTTTTCCAAACTGGAGCTTCATGTTTCATTTGTTCTTCAAGAGTATGAATTGTACCATCAAAACCTACTGCTTCAATTCCAAACGATTCCGCTAGTTTTTTCCAAAGCCATTTCCAGCGAAAAAAATCACCATTTACCACATTGAATGCTTCGTTACGAGCCGATTCAGTAGTCGAAGCCCATATTAAATGTTCCGCCAAAACTCTGGCATCGGTAACATCTGACAGTCCATTCCATTGTGCTTCTGAACCCGGCCACTGAAACGGTTTGCCTGTTTCTCTGCAAATACTGGCGAACACCGCGAGCGTAGTGCCAAGATTCATTAAGTTTCCTACCGCTTTTCCTATAATCGTATGCGGACGGTGGATGCTCCATGTAAAACCATCTCGCGCTGCAGCAACATAAACCTCATCTTCTTGTGCGTAATAAAAATTATCCAAATTGAGACGCGGTTGCTCTTCCCTCAGTGGCGTTTCCGGCAGAAATCCTTCTTTGGCGTAGGCCTCAAATGGCCCAAGATAATGTTTCAGTCCTGTAACTAGCGCCACATGTTGTACTGATTTTTTAGGAGATAATGCCTCGAGAAGGTTCCTGATCATCAAACTATTTACCCGAATGTTTTCGGCTTCAGAATCCTGACGCATCCAAGTTGTAATGTAAATGTGCGTGGGAGAAATGTTTTTTAACGCTGCTTTTAAATTTTGCAAATCTAAAAGATCTGCAGCAACAGGCTGAAGGTTTTCTATGTCTTTTCGCGGGTTTCTGGCTAAACCAAAAGTAGTCCAGCCTTTAGCAATAAGTTTTCCTGCGAGATTGCTACCCGTTATTCCGGTCGCCCCAACTACTAACGCTATATTTTCCATGTTTCTGTTTTAAAATTTTATGAATTACAAAATTCGAAAATATTCCATAAGTTACAAAGGACATACGTCACAGATAATTTGTGACCTATATCACGTTAATGCGACAAACGGCTCAAAGTTTCTCTTGAAATTCCCAGATAGGATGCTATTAAAGTTTTAGGAATGCGGTGTATCAAATCCGGGTATAATTGGATAAACTGCATGTATCGTTCCTCTGAGTTTTTGCTCATCAAAGACAGAATTCGGTTTTGAAGCGCAATATTTCCGGCAGTCATTTTTTGCAAAAAGAAGAATTCCATTTTCGGTAATTCGGCACACAATTTTTCTCTGTTTTCAAGCGTGATATAATAGGTTTGTGCGTCTTCTAAGCAATCTATATTGAGTGTGGCATTCTGTTCATTATAAAAACCTTCATTATCAGTAATCCACCAGTCTTCCTTAGCAAATTGAAGGATATGGCTCTTGCCCGATTTGTCGATATAAAAAGATTTCATGAGCCCTTTTACAACAAAATGAACGTATGGAACAGGATTCCCCTGCTGCACAATGTATTGATGTTTTTTATAGTTACCAACCAAAAAATAAGACAGTACGAATTGAAATTCATCATCCTCTAGTAGTACAATTTTCTCAATTTGTTTTCGTAAAATTTCTTCCATAGTTTCTTATATTAAAACCCGGATAAAAATACGATTAAAAAAAGAACCGTTTAAATCTATTCCTAATCTTAAATAAAAATTAAAACTCGGAAGGAAAACGCAAACAAGGCAACACGATTAGTTTACTATAATTTTTGTAAATCAATTCTGCTCTTAGAAATACTAATAAACGCTTTAACCTCAAATAATCTCGGTTATTTTAATTTAATAGAGATGCGGATCTTGTGCGTTCAGCAGAATCCATTTTTTATCACTGTTGAGTTTAAAGGTGCCAATATGTTCCTTGTTCCATTCATCAGGTCCTATCAATGATAGAAAATTTACGCCTGCGGCATCTCTGTACAAATGATAAATTTCACCAATAACGGGTTCAAATGAAAATTTAGCACTATACACCAATTCATTCCACTCGTATTCTTGCATCAACTTTTGATATTGCAGTTTGAGTTCGTTAAACTTATTTCCAAGCTCTTTATTTACATTGTCAATCCCTCTACTTTTCCAAGAAACCACATCATCAACCCTGATTACCGGGGCTCCAACATTTGTGCCGTAAGGCAGTACACTGGCATTAAAACCTTTTTCAACAGAGTATACAACATTATCTGGTTTTTTATTTTTCATCTATTTTTAATTTATATTTCCCAATTAATTACAAGTAATTAATGAGTAACGTTTCATTTATTAGTTTTAAAATCAGTTTAAAATGTTTATTCATGCAACACTTTTCTGTATCTACAACTATTCTTTTGAAAGCAAAAGTATATTTACAAATTTCAAAACGGACATTTAAAAACTGTTTTGTTTAATAATTCTGCCGCAAAGCTAAACAAATAATTTAAATCGGCAGTAAAATTTAAGCCTTGAAGAGCAATATTAATTCTGTTTCGACTTCTTGTTCCAAAATTAATAATATACTTATTTTCGATGTGTCCTAAAAAAGAATTTAATATTCAGATTTGGAAGACTATAAAAAGCTAATTGAATTCTGACAGCAAAACAGGGTTTTAAAAATTAAGATTTGTTAATTCTAAGCAAAATTAAAAACTTATTTATCTTTTTAAATCAGCTTTTACTACCTTTAAAAGATTTCTTTTTTAAAAGATTAAAAATTATACTCATGAAAAAAACAGCAATAGTTTCTCTCGCGATTCTTTCATTCCTTTCTTTCAGTTGCGATGCGCAAGTAAAATCCAATGATATTCCTATTAAAGACGAAGTAAAAAACTATACACTCCAGACTGTAGCTTCTGATATTGCAATTCCGTGGGGAATGACTTGGCTGCCTGACGGGAGCATGTTAGTTACGGAAAAAAGCGGTATATTATATCACGTCAAAAACGGTGTGAAAACGGAAATTAAAAATGTTCCCAAAGTATATACTCGCGGACAAGGCGGATTACTAGATATCGTGCTGCATCCTAATTATGCTAAAAATGGCTGGATTTACATGACGTATGCTTCCGATGAAGGGGAAGGAACTGGCGGTCACACAAAACTCATTCGAGCAAAATTATTTGACGGAAGTCTGACACAAATCGAATCGCTTTATAAAGCCACTCCAAATACCACAAAAGGACAGCATTTTGGTTCCCGAATTGTATTTGATAACGACGGATATTTGTATTTCTCTGTAGGAGAACGAGGCGAGCATTTCGTAAATCCACAAGACATCAAACGCGATGGCGGAAAAATATACCGATTAAACGATGACGGAAGTATTCCTAAAGACAATCCTTTTGTAGGCCAGACCGGAGCTAAAGAAGCAATTTACACTTATGGGAATCGCAACCCGCAAGGAATGGCAAAAAACCCTGTAACAGGAGCAATTTGGGCACATGAACACGGTCCTCAAGGTGGCGATGAAATCAATATCATAAAAAAGGGAGTCAATTACGGATGGCCAGTTGTTACTTACGGCATCGATTATGACGGAACAACCATCAGCAAAGAAAACGAAAAACCAGGCATTGAAAAGCCTATTTATTATTGGTTGCCGTCTATCGCTCCTAGCGGAATGACTTTTGTTACCAGCGACAAATATCCGGACTGGAAAGGGCATTTGTTGGTTGGTTCTTTAAAATTTCAATATCTTGAATTGCTAAAGTTGAAAGGCAATGAAGTTATCGGCAGACAAAAAATCGCAACCGACATTGGCCGTGTACGTAATGTGGCACAAGGTCCAGATGGCTATATTTATATGGGCGTAGAAGGAAAAGGAATTATTAAAATCATACCTAATTAGACTATGTTTACAACGAAATTATTTTTGGGATTTGGACTATTTGTATTGGGAAGCTTTTCTTTAGAAAACCCATTTTCTCAAAACAACTACATTGACTTGAATACTGAAACCGCAGTCGTTTCAAAATTTCAGTCACCGGGAAAAGAAATTTATGCTGATTTTTGCATGCAATGCCATGGTGCAAATGGCAAAGGAGATGGTAAAAACTTCCCTCCTCTTGCCGGTTCTGATTGGTTAAAAACCAAGAGAAATCAAAGTATCGCTGCCGTAAAATTTGGACAAAGTGGCAAAATTGTCGTCAATAAAATAACGTATAATGGCAGCATGCCTGCCATGGGACTTACGGATCAGGAAGTTGCCGATGTGATGAATTACATCATGACTTCTTGGAGTAATAAACAAACCAAAATCGTTACCGAGAAAGAAGTCGCAGCCATTAAAAAATAAAATTCGGACTTAGGATTGGTCTCTAAAAAACATAAGACACCGAAAAACCTCCATAAAAATTGGCAGGATTTCCCGGATAAAAATAGCGTGGGGAGGCAGTCCCAAAACCTACAGCATTCGGTAGAATGTTTGCTGCGTATTTAGTGTCCAATGCATTATTAACTCCAGCGTTCATCTCTGTTCTTAAGATTTTAAGAATCGTAAAAACATACGTCGTTTTGATGTCAAGCAACGAATACCGCTCACTGTATTTTGTATTGGCATCGTTTAAAGGAATTTTACCTATCGTTCGGAACGAAGTGTTGACACTAAATCCGTTTTTTGTATTTAGATCCACTCCAAAATTGAATTGTTTTTCGGGAACTCCTGTAAGTTGGTTTCCCGAATAATTCGCATTGCCATCCAAAAATTCTTTAAATTTAAAAGTATTTACCGCTCCTAAAAAATAAGGTGTAATTTGAAATTGTGTCAGCTCTAAAAGTTTATAATTTACTAAGAATTCTACTCCAGTATGGGAACTGCTGCCCGCATTAATTCCTACAAATTGATCATTGGCGGTGCGTCGTGCCACCAATAAATTTTCAATTTGTGTGGTGTAAAACGTTACTTCTGTATACACTTTATTTTTAAGCCAATTTCCTTTGAAACCCAGTTCGTAATTCCAACCTATTTCTGGTTTTAAATCGGTGTTTATTTGACCTTCCGGAGTCAATGTTTCAGCAACAGAAGGCACCGAAAATCCTTTGCTAACCGACGTAAATATGTTTTTCTCTTTGCTTACTTTATACGAAAAACCAACTCTTGGCGACCAAACATTTCCAAAAGTGAAAGGCATCTTTTGACCTCCAGAATTATTTTCGAAAACATCCTCTAACGAATATTTGGTTGTGTTAAATGCTACTCCGGTTTCCAGATGCAGTTTTTCTGAAATCCAAAGTTCCATTTGTAAAAAGTAGTTTGTGTAATTCCGGTTTTGTTTGATGGCACTAAATTCGTCGCCTTTAATACTGCCTTGACCCGGTTGCGATTGGTACAAATTTTTAAAAAGAGAATACTCGTACTTTTCAGTTAATAATTCGGTGCCAAAACTCAGTTCAAATGGCAAGGAAAACAATTGGTCTTTATAATTTACATTGGAACGAAAACCCGCGGCGTTTGTTTTTTCATCTAAAATATCAAAAGGTCTGGGTTCGTACGCATCTTTAAAATTAGAAAAAACACTGGTTTGTATAGACCATTTCTCAGAAAATTGATGATCATATCCTAACCCGAACATAAATTTGTCATACGACTCAAAACCTTGAGCGGCTGCCCAAGTAGCGGCTGCTTTCTCAGGATTATTTTTTAAATCCGTCTCATTGATAGAACTTGGAATAAAAGCTTTCAGTCGGGTGAACGTTCCTACAAATGACAAAGTGCCGGCGGAACCAATTTTTTGTTTACCATGCAGGTTCAATGATTTTCTGTTGTAAGAGCTGTTTGCTCTGAATCCGTCACTTTGTAAATCCGTAAAGCTTGTAAATACATTTGTTTGGGAATCGCTGTATCCTGCCGAAAGTCGCTGCTGCAACAACCCAAAACTTCCAAAAGTAATCGTTGATTTCCCGAATGATTCCAACAAAGGCGTTTCTCGTGAAAACAATTGGATTACACCGCCCAAACCGGAACCAAAACTAGTGGCATTTGGCCCTTTTATAATTTCAATTTTTTCGATCGATGCTAAATCAATATCATCAATCGTAGTTTCGCCTTCACCGGAAGTCAATGGAATCCCATCAAAATAGGCTTTTATTTTATTGGTACCGTATTGAGATCGGGCGCCAATACCACGAATCGTAATCCTGTTGGTATTAATAGCACCTTGCTGCATCGTAACGCCAGGGATTTTGTTTAAGACCGGAGTCAGAATAATTCCATCACTTTTATTGATGTCGGCAGTAGTAATTACTGAAACGGAAGAAGCCGTATTTTGAAGTACATTTTTGATTGGCGAACCCTTCAATGTAATTTCTGAAAGGGCAATCGTATCTTTTTTTATTTGTCCAAAAACAGCAGTCGCACTACATAAAAAAAGGAGGAAAAAAAAGGAATTTTTGAACAATTGCTTGAGTATTTGAATGAATAAAAACGTTGATAAAGTTAGCTATTTATTTTTATTTCTAAAAATCATTTTTAAACAAGAATCGATTAAAGAAAATTCTCGATTGCATGTAAGCGAAATTATATTCTGTTTTTATATTTGATGACATTAAATTGTGAAATTACATAAAGCCTTAGTTAAACCGTAAATTATATAAAAAATACCGCTTTATGACACTACTTTACATAAAAAGACGTTCTTTAAAAATCATACCTTTGTCGTTGAAACAAGAATTAAATTACCTTTAAACTTCGATATTTCTTTTAAATAAAAAAACAACATTATTTACTTATGAAAAAATTAGCACTTGCATGTATCACACTTCCTTTATTGTTGTTAAGTACTTTATCCTGCGATCGTGGCAAAGCGGCCGATACTGTGAACGGAGAAACGACAACAGAGACTAAAAAAGCGGATTCAATTGAAAAAAAGAAAGTTCTTACCATTGACACACTTGATTTCAACAAAAGAATGGTCGCTTTAAGCAACAATGACACTACCGGAAGATGGCCTGTAAAAGCGCCTTATCCTTTACCCGGCGCGTTATTACCATACAATAGAATTATTGCTTATTACGGAAATTTATATTCCACGAGAATGGGTATCTTAGGTGAACTTCCTCGTAAAGAAATGTTGGCAAAATTACAAGGCGAAGTCGCTAAATGGCAGGCAGCTGATTCTAGTGTAAAAACAATTCCCGCATTGCACTACATTGCTGTTACGGCTCAAGGCGCTCCGGGAAAAAACAACATGCACCGCTTGCGAATGCCTTTTAAACAAATTGACACTGTTATCAGTTGGGCAAAACCTATTAATGCATTAGTGTTTTTAGATATTCAGGTAGGTCACAGCACTGTTAAATCAGAAGTAGCGGAACTGGAAAAATATCTTGCCATGCCCAATGTTCATCTTGGAATTGATCCTGAATTTTCGATGAAAAACGGAGAACGTCCAGGTTCTAAAATCGGGCATTTTACTGCCTCAGACATTAATGACGCCATTGATATTTTGGCAGACATTGTGCGTAAAAATAAACTGACTCCAAAAGTATTGGTAATACACCGATTTACACAAGGTATGGTGAAAAACTACAAAGAAATCAAAACCGTACCCGAAGTACAAATCGTAATGGATATGGATGGTTTTGGAAGCAAGGTATTAAAAAAAGATTCTTACGTAAGTTATATTTATAGAGAACCTGTACAATTTGCCGGTTTTAAATTGTTTTATAAAAATGACAATAAAAATGATTGGAAAATGTATAGTCCTGAAGAATTAGTAAAATTCACTCCAAAACCAATTTACATTCAGTACCAATAATTACGATTCAACTTATGAAAAATATTCTTTATTCCGTTTTCATTGGATTATTTTTATTGGTGGGATGTCAATCAGAAACGCGTAAAATAGTTCCTGAAGTCCCTCTTGTCGCTGCTCCTGCAAAAATTGTTACTCCAAAAAAAGTAGCTGCAGATGCCGCGACCATTCTTTCGAAAAAAGAAGTACCCATTTTATGTTATCATAACATAAGGGATTTTAGCGCCAGTGCGAGTGGAAACGTGAAGGTATATACCGTAAAACCTCCTGCTTTTGCAGAACAAATGAAAACGTTAGCTGATGCAGGCTACCACACCATCTTGCCGGTACAATTGTATAATTATTTAGTTTTTGATGGCCCATTACCTGAAAAACCAATCATGATTACCTTTGATGATACCAGAGAAGAACAATTCAGTATTGGCGCAGCCGAGATGAAAAAATACGGTTTCAAAGGGGTGTTTTTTATTATGACAGTTTCTATTAACCGTCCCGGATATATGAGCAAAGAGCAAATCAAAAGCTTGTCTGACGACGGGCATGTGGTAGGCGCACATACTTGGGATCATCACATGGTAACAAAATATACCGGAGACGACTGGAATACCCAATTGGTTAAACCAAAAGCAAAACTGGAGGAAATCGTAGGGAAACCAGTACCCGATTTTGCCTATCCGTTTGGGTTATGGAATACCGAGGCGATCCCTGAAATAAAAAAGAGTGGTTATAAAATGGCTTATATTTTAGCTACCAAAAGAGATCCTGTTGATCCATTGTACACTATCAGACGTATTATAGTTTCGGGAACTTGGTCTATTGAAGGAACAATGAAGGCTATAAATTCTTCGTTTACTAAAGCTGAATAGCATTTTAAACCGATTCTAAATTTGCATTTGTTTTTGGAAATTAAAGCAACTGTACGACTTATAAATTAACAATATAACCGTTGAAAAGATTCGTTGCACAACTTTTTTTGCTTTAGTTTTAAAGAGTTTCTTAACTAAAATATCGGTCATAAAAAAAGCACTATAGTATTCCAAGGAATATAATAGTGCTTTTTTTATTTAAAATAACTGTCTTTATCTTGGTGACAACCAACCTTCAGGATTGTTGTACGTTGTGTTTTGAAGGATTAAGAATTTAATTATCGTTTTACCTGTTTCACCGTTGGTTCTTACTTTTCCAAGGCTTTGCTTTATACTTACTTTATCTCCTTTGCTAACATTCACGGAACTTAAATTTTGATAAACCGTGAAGTAATCCCCGTGTTGTATCATTACCGCTTTGTTTACAGGTGACAATACAATAACGCTGGTAACTTCTCCTCCAAAAACGGCTCTTGCATTTGCGCCTTTGTCTGTAGTGATTTCTACACCGCTATTGTGCACGGTTATCGTATTGAATAAAGGATGTGTTTGGTTTCCGTATCCTAATGACACGTATCCTTTTTCAACCGGATAAGGCAATCTTCCTCTGTTAGCTCTAAAATTATCCGCTATTATTTTAGATTCAGGGGTCAGTTCAATTTTAGATGATGATACCGCAGCTTTAGAAACTGGAGCACTCGGATTAGCTTTCGCTTTTTCTAGAGCCGCTTTCCTGTTGGCTGCAGCAATAGCTTCGCGTATTAGTTTATTGATTTGTCTGTCAATCGTTCTGTATTCCTGTTGTTTTTTCTTGATTTCTTTAGCAATCTTATTTTTATCTTTTTTGATAACGCTTACTAACTTCAATTGCTCTTGTTTTTCCTTTTCTAAAGACAAACGTTCTTTTTGGTTTTCAGCAATCAGTTTTTGTTTTGCTGTTTTTTGTACATCTAGTTTTTGATTAAAATCTGTAAGCTTATTTGTTTTTGTTTTTATTTCTTCTCCCTGCATTTTTCTGTAGCTGGTATATTGTTTCATATACTGCGCTCTTTTATATGCCTGCAAAAAGTTTTCAGACGATAACAAGAACATCGCTCTGCTTTCTGATGAACGGCTTTTATATGATTTCACAATCATCTTAGCATAATCTTCCTTAAGTTCAGCTAATTCTTTTTTCAATTTATTGATTTGAACCTGATTAATATACATGTCATTATTCAGCAATTTGGTTTGCTTTTCAGTAGTGTTTATTAATTTTTCCTTCAGCTTTATTTTGGTGCTTTGAATGACAATTACGTTAACAACAGATTTTTCTTTTTTCTTTACAGATTGTAATAACTTTTCATTTTCTCGAATTTCTTTTTGAATTTGAGCTTTACGTTCTTCTAATTTTTCTTGTTGAGATTCCTGACTCCACAGTAATGAAGTCATACAGATAAAAATTAGGCTTAGGAGAAATTTTGGCATATCGAAAAAATATTTTTGCTAATTTACTTAATTATAATTCTTTTGTACCCATTTGGAACACTATAAGGAAAAGAAAGTTCTTCATTGAAAGTTACTGAGTTGTATTCGAGATTAATTTCGGTATTTCCTTTCTTCTGAAATGTATTTATTAAAACGCTTGTTGGCAATGTAGCCTGATTGTATACTTTGTTGTCAGCATATGCTACTTTGATCATTCGCTCTTCAGCAGTTTGCGTGATTTCCTGTTTTTGAACCAAGAATTTATCGGCATCCAAAAAGAATGATTTTTTGGTATTTTTATTTGATGTATCATCCAATCGATACGTTTGTTCCAATAATGACTCTAAATATTTTCCTTTTGTCAAATCATCAATTGCCTGGCCTAATAACATGTTCTGGATTTTATTATAATCTAAATCCGTTCCTAGCCATTGGCTTAAAGTACTGAAATCACCATCAAAATATTTCCCGTTTATCTTTTCGTAATAGCTTACTGTAGTGGGAGTAATTAATGCTTTTGCCATTGTAATTCCCAAGAAACGGATGCTTACCAAAATCTGTTCGTCTTTCTTTATTTTGATTTCAGCGGTAACATTTTGCGTTTGTTTGTCATCAGAATAACGGGCGTTTGACTTAATGTATAATGTAGAAAATTCATTTTTATTGTTGTAGTGATTTTCTATTATTTTTTTGGCCGTCATGTATCCTGCCCCCATGACAGGCTCATTACTTGCTGCGACGGCAATAGCTTTCGATTTGCACGATACCATAAAAACAGTAAGTAGTACTAGTATTGAAATTTTTTTCATTATTTTTTTTCTTTTAATAATTGATTGGCTTTAGAGAAAAACAAGTCTTTTTTCTTGAAATCTCCCAAACCATTGTACGCTTCTCCAAGCTGGATATTGAAATTTATTTCCAATTCCTTATTCTCCACTACATAATCCATGCCCATTTCTAATAAATCTTTCGCTTTTTTAAATTGTTGGAGCTGATTGTTAGCCAAACCGGCATAATAATAAAATTGCGGTTGTGTTGGAAAAGTCTCTACTAGCGCCAACGATTTTTTGGCTACTGCATCAAATTGTTTCATCTCTGTATGCGCTTGAAGCAAAAGTAAATTCGTTTCTACAGCATCTCCTATTCCCTTGCTTGTCGATTTTTCATAATAAATAATAGCTTTTTCCCATTGTTTTTTAGTGTGGAAAAACTTCCCTATTTCTTTGGCTACATCTACCGAAGAATCATTGTCAAAATAGTTCACAGCTTTCTCTAAATCAGGCGAATATTGCGGATTCTTATCGGTGAAAATCAGAAACTCATTCAGAATTCTATGTTTAATTTTCGAATCTATTTTGGAACTGGCCAAAACGACATTCATCGCTTTTATCGCTTTTGGTGCGTCATTGGCATCCAAATAATTCTTGAATAAACTCACTTGCGCCCATTCCGAATCTGGAATTGCTTTTTCCAGTTTTTTGACGGTTTCAAAAGCTTTTGTTTCTTCATTGTTTTTGGAATACAAAAATATTAAACTAATATAATTGAACTCATCCTGTGGATTTTTAGCAATTAGATCTTCCAGATTGGTAATCTCCATATTTTGAAATTTCCCTACTGATAAAATCTGACTTTTGTATAATTCCCTTCGGTCCGTTTTTCCATAGGTTTCATTTAATTCCTGAATCAACGCGAGTGCTTTTTCATACTGATTGGTCCCCATGTATAGTGAGGTCAAATCTTCTTTGTACTTTGGATCAAATTCAATCAACTTGCTGATGACGGTAATTCCTTGAGTGAAATTTTTAGTCTCGTAACTCACGTCATACATTCCTATCCAGAACCATTTATTTTTTGGATCTATTTTAGTGGCGTTTTCAAAGTAATTATAGGCACTCTTATACTCTTTTAATGCTAAATAATTCTTTCCCAATTCATAATAAACAGTTGCATCGTTCGGTTTTATTTTATTGGCTTTATCTAAAGCAATTATCGCTTTATCATAATTTTCAATTCCTTTCTGAAGCAAGGATTCATAAAAAAGTTCTTGAAACTGATCCGTATCGAGCTTGATTTCTTCAGGTTCCGTTTGTGCCCACAGCAAAGCAGGAAATAATGAAATTCCTAAAATATACAGTATGAAAGCGTTGTTTTTCATGTTTTTATTTAAACCGAAATAGCTAAAATTTTTATAAAAAACTATATTATTTTTTTTAGACACCGATTCACAGATTAAAAAAAAAGTAATCTATGAATATGTGCGGAACTTTATTCTAAAACCGAATAATCACCAATGCTAATGCTTGAAAAATTACCGTCAAAACTGGCGTGATTTCCAATCATTGCGTTTTCTAAATTTGCGTTTTTGATGTGAGAGTGTGTTTGTATTAAACTGTTTTTTACGGTACTGTTTTGAACATGACATCCATCACCTAAAGATACATTTGGTCCAACAGTTGCGTTTATCAAAATTACATTTTTACCGATATAACAAGGCGGAATTATGGTTGAATTTTCTAATTTGACATCAAAGTCCACTAAATGTTCGCCATCATTATGCAAGAATCCTAACATTCTGGAATTCGTTTCAATGGTTACATTTTTATTACCGCAATCCATCCATTCGTCTACTTTACCCGGAACAAATTTCATGCCTTTGGCCATCATTTGCTTGATCCCGTCATTTATTTGATATTCACCACCGTGGATAATGTTGTTGTCTAATACTAATTGTAATTCGTTTTTTAGCACTGCAACATCTTTAAAATAGTAAATTCCAATTACGGCAAGGTCAGATACAAAAGTTGCCGGTTTCTCCACTAATTCTACTATTTCATTCGCTTCATTCAGTTTTACAACACCAAACGCTTCTGGTTGATCTACTTGTTTTACCCATATCACACTGTCCGCATTTTTATCTAAATCGAAATCGGCACGTATTAGCGTATCTGCGTAAGCAATAACCGCAGGACCGCTCAAAGAATCTTTGGCACACATAATAGCATGACCGGTTCCTAACGCTTCATTTTGGTAATAAATAGTGCCTTTGGCGCCTAATTTTTGCGCGATAGCAAGTAGTTCCTCTTCTACTTTTTTACCAAAACTTTCATGAATAATAAAGGCAACTTCTTCAATATCTTGATTCAACACTCCGGCAATATCCTCCACTAGACGGTGAACAATTGGTTTTCCGGCAACAGGAATTAATGGCTTAGGAATGGTTAATGTATGTGGGCGAAGACGTGAGCCACGACCGGCCATTGGGACAATTATTTTCATATTATTTTATATTAATGGATTAAAAAATTAGAATTAAAAATCTTTGAATTTTCCAATCTTTGAATTATTTAATTAATTTATTTTACTCCCGTACTTCCAAAACCGCCTTCTCCTCTTGACGTTTCTGTTAGCTCTTGTACTTCAATCCACTGCGCACGTTCGTGTTTTGCGATGATGAGCTGTGCAATGCGTTCTCCGGTTTCAATAACGAAATCTTCGTTGGATAAATTTACTAAAATTACACCAATTTCACCACGATAATCGGCATCAACTGTTCCAGGAGAATTCAGAACCGTAATTCCTTTTTTGGCGGCCAAACCACTTCTCGGACGTACTTGTGCTTCATAACCTATGGGCAATTCAATGAAAAGACCTGTTTTTACAATGGCTCTTTCCAGTGGCTTTAAAATAATAGATTCAGTTAAATTGGCTCGTAAGTCCATTCCTGCAGAGGCTATGGTTTCATAGTTAGGCAAGGCATGTTGTGATTTGTTGATTATGTTTACTGTCATTGTTTTTTATTTAAAATATGGAAGTAGGAGCAACAAGTCGCGACTTGTCCCTACATGATCTTTCGTATTGTTTTAGATTTTTTTTAGCCCTGATAGCAGTGGAAATCCTTTTCCTTTTTTCTTTAAAAAGGAAAAGATTACTTCACTATACTTTTATTTTCATTTGAGTTCAGTGAATTTCATTTGCAGCGAATAGCAGGAAATAGCTCCTAAAAACTAGATTCTAATTCTTTTTTCGATTCAATATTTTGATTAATAATTTTTTTTCATTGTGGTATATAAAATACATAAATACCAGTAATAACGTGATTCCTACGTAATAATTCTCTCTGAAACCATAAAAGGAAACTGCCGAAAATCCTACTGAAATCAATAGATACATGAAAATTTTATTCGTATCATACGGAATAGGATAATATTTATTCCCGAAATAGTAGGAAATACACATCATGCTTCCGTACGCCGCAATCGTGGCAATTGCCGACCCGTAATAACTCATTGTTGGGATCAGTAGGTAATTTAACGCGAGTGTGATTATGGCCCCTACTATGGAAATATAGGCGCCAATATGTGTTTTGTCGATCAGTTTGTACCAAACGGAAAGATTGGTGTAAATTCCTAAGAAGAAGTTGGCCAGAATAATCAGCGGCACTACTTTCATGGCTTCCCAATAGGACTCATCCCTGATCATAATAACTTTGAGCACATCGGCAAAAACGATGACGGACAGTAATATAAAAGAGCCAAAAATGACAAAATATTTGGTAATTGTAGCGTAGGTTTGTGGCGCTTCCTGACTATCCGAGTGGCTAAAAAAGAAGGGTTCGATTCCCAAAGTATAGGCAGTTCGGTACAAAACCATGAACAATCCAAGTTTGTAGCAGGCGTTATACACTCCCACTTCGGCATCAGCAATGTCAGGAGGCAATAAGTATCCCAATAAAATTTTGTCAAATTGGTCGTTGATGGCAAATGCTATTCCGGCCACCATAACAGGCATACCGTATTGCATCATTCGTTTCCAAAGCGAATAATCAAAATGCCATTTCAATATAAAGTAATTGGGTGACAACACTATAAAGGTCAGTAGACTGGCAATTAAATTAGACACAAAAATATAGCCTATCTGAAAATCTTCCAAGTAAAAAGAACCTAAAAAACTATCCGGATTCGATTGTGAAATCACCGGCAAATAACTCAAAAAGAAAAGGTTCAGAAACAAATTGACAGCTACATTTCCTATTTTGATTATGGCGTATTTTATCGGTTGTTGATTGACCCTTAATTTAGAAAAAGGAACAATCACCAAAGCGTCGAGCACTAAAATCCAGATGTTATACGTAATAAATTGCGCGTCAATTCCAGCCCAAACGGCTAATTTATTGCGGAATAATAATGCTATGAATAGAAACGAAATGGAAGTCCAAAAAAGCGAAACGGATGTGGTTTCTACTACTGATTTCTTGTCTGTTTCTTTATTGTAAAATCTAAAAAAAGCGGTTTCCATTCCGTACGCAAGAATGACATTAAAAAAAATCATGCCGGCAAAAATGATCGAAACCTTTCCGTATGCTGCTTTTGGCAATAAATCAGTGTATAAAGGCACCAATAAAAAACTGAACATTCGGGGGATGACCGTTGCCAATCCGTAAATGGCAGTCTGTTTAAAAAGATTTTTATATAATCCCAAAATGGTGTTTTTATTAAAATTAAAAAGCCAAAAATAACTAATTCTTTGGTTTAATCCATTGAAGTGAATGTTTGTTTTGAAAGAGAACAATCAAAAACAAAAGCTTTTCTATTGCGCAATTACCGCAATGGCTTTTCTATGAGGTTGGTTATTTTAAAGAACTGGGTTTTATTGTCTTTCTTGTATTTCAAAATTGCTTCATTGGGTTTCAAATCAAATTTAGATTTTTTAATTACGGGCCCTTTATTGCCGTATTCCTTGGCAGGATTACTATCCAAAATTAAATCTTCTTTTTTATTACGTTGATAAAAATGTGCTACAAAGGTGTTTTTAGTGATTTTTTCAACCGGAGATTCTTGATTGTGAAAATAGATTTTCTCCAATTTGATGTTTGTCGCAAGCGGTTTTTTAAATTCGATATAAAAATGAGTACCGCTATTTTCGTTGCCATTCTGCATTTTCTGATAAAAAGCAGACTGGATTTCTTGAGGAAATTCTGTTTGAAGTTCTTGTTTCGTGGCACAAAAAGTAAGGCTGATAGCGGTGATAAATAAGGCGCCAATGGATTTATATCTTTTCATAATTTTTAATTTAACTTAATCCTTCTTCATTTAAAATCTTAAGAAAGTGAAACCCTTTTGGCACATAACCTTGGTTGTAATAAAAGCGATGTGCGGTGAAATTTCCGGTAAAGGCATCTAAAACGATCATGGTACAACCAGTTTCCTTCGCCAATACATCAACATAATCCGTCATCATTTTGCCCAATCCTTTGGAACGGTGATCCGGGTGCACAATAAAATTATCAATCTCGATGTATTTTCCCGACCAAAGTTTTGTTCCCGACCAAAACCCGGAAACCGCCACACAAACCTCATTTTCAAAAACGGCTACCTGCTTGTAATTATGCGGAATCATCTCCGTAAGATACGATTGGTATTTTTCTACCGTAAATGTGGGATATAAAAATCGCATTACTTCAATGTTTTCAAGCATTTCTTCTACTGTGCTGAGTTCTCTTAATTGTATTTTCATGTTTATTTTTCAAAAACGTAAAATTAAAGAAAAAAAGAATGGTTTGAAAGAATTGAAATTATCATTTTTCTGAAAGACAATACGATCCTTATTTTCTAAAAAAAATGAATTACTTTCTTTTTTTAAATAACATATTGAAATTCACGGAATTCGAACACGAAATTCCGCGAATTCCGATAACAAGTATTTGTGTAAGAATTTTTATCGCTCTAGTTTTGGGAACAGAAAATCAAACAAGTTTTTAGTAAGACGTTATTGAAAGTAAATTTGATTTGAAAAAATTTATTATTCACGATTTAAGAGATATTCATTATTCTTCGATCTCGCCACAAACAATTTAAAGTTTTAATAAAACTAATTTAAAAAACATGAAAAAAAAATTATTTAAACCGTTTGCATGGCTCACGTGCATAACCATTCTAACCAGCAGTTGTAGTGGTGAAGAACCTACAACACCTCAAACGCAAAATTTAATAAACACAGAAATTCCATTTTCATCAATGAACATGGATGAAAATGGACAATTAAAAATGAAATTTGCGGAATCACTTGCTAATGCATTAGTTGCTAATCAAGATTTACGACGGTTAGTAAAAGAAGAAGCCTTAAAGAAATTTGACAAGGACTATGATGTAATGTATCAATTGGTAAAAAACAAAAGTATTACACCAATTGATTATAACGGGAAAAGTAATGGGAAAATTGACAAAAGTATCTTAATTAAATCTTCTCAAGCTACTACTTTTAGAAATGCTATTCTTCCTTTTTTTAAAAATGAAGCAGAGTTAATTGAAATTGAACAAAAATTACCCCTGTTAACTATATTTGTTCCTGAATTGCCATTAGGCTACTTTTCGGCAGAAACATGGGATGTAAATGATGAAAACCAAGTTCCTGAAGTCGCGTTTCGATTAAACACCTCTAATGATATTCCTGTTATTGGTAAAGATGGAAATAAATACGTAATTGAAGCCGAATTAACTCCAGGATTTCCTATTATCGTAATTAAAGAAAATGAAAGATTGAGGGTGAAACAAAATAAAAACAGAACAAACAAAAATACAAAACTGGCAAATGTTGATTTTGAAAATTTTGAGTTTATTGATGAAAATTTTGATCCAAATGCTTCAAACCCTAACCCGCCCATTGTTAATAATTCGTCCATAGATGAGCGTTTAATTGATGCATATAATTTTTGGAACAATAACGATGGTTGGCAAAGAGACTATATCTACCATGGACTAACAACAACCAATACTACAGGTCCGCTAACAAGAAATTATGCGGAACACATTACGTCATTTAGGTTAGCAGGCGATCCTAAAGTTGCTTTTAATTACATTTCAATTAATAGTTCACCAGGTGATCCAGATCCACAGCAGGTTAGTGATTATAGAATCAATAGATCATCAGGATGGACAGATGGAGACTTTGAATTTAATGTCTATTGTTACTTTGGCTCTAAGTCTAATGATACAGGAGAAGCCAAAATAAAAACCTTTGGCTTAAAACCTGACGATTTATTTTCAATGAGTTATTCCTCATATACTACTGGCACATGGTTTTGGAGGAAAACTTTCATTAGGACCGAGATCGTTGCTACAAAACAAATAGATTTCCTTGATCCAAAATATAATCTTAAGTTACAGCTCGAGGTATGGGATCTTTCAAAATACGGTGCTGATTGGCAATTTAAATTTGAAGAATACGATACAACCGTGAAACAGAATATAGGCGAATCGCAATCGACTAAAATAACCGCAAATGTGAATGGCGAATTGTCAGGAACTCTTTTTGAAATTCTTAAAGTAGGACTGAAATGGGGTGTCACTAAAGAAGTAACAAAGACTAATACATACAACATGGAGTTTACAACCACCAGTAATCCTTTGGGAAGTTCAATTGTTTCATTCTATGATAACGCTATAAATAAAAACCCGACTACTGGCGTATTTATCTCCCGAACCTACTCAACTGGAAGAGTTGAGTTTAGCATAATGCCAACACGAGTACAATGGTAAAAAAAATAATTACAATCCCTTGTCAAAGCGATAGCTTTGCAGGGAATCTTTTAAAAGTAGTAATGTTATTATTATTATCATTTTTATATTCCTGTAACGATGATGCGCCTGAAATTAATACAACAGATCGATTGTTTATAATCCAACTAGGTGATAAAAACTACAAAGTAGTCAATAAATCCGTTGGTGCAGCAGAAAATTGTGGGAGACTTTCGATAGGGTTTGTTTATGATCAGCCTGATGGACATTTTGCTATTGATTTCGATATACTCAAAAACGGATCATTGCACAAGGCAACACTGGTAGACTTTGCTCTCACAGGAGGTCAAAATAGATTTGAAACAGCAGATTTTAACCCGGTTGCATTGATGAAAATTACAAATTTCAAATATGACGAAGCTACAAAGTACGTGCACTTTGAATACAGTGGCGAAGTGATTCAGGTTCAATATAATCCTGATGATGCACATAAAACTTTTCCTAGAAAGTACATACAGGGAGTGGTAACTATTAATGATCTTGATACCTCCCAGTGCAATGCTTTTTTACCGACGATGCAATTTGAAACTCCTGCCCTAGTCTTCACAACGACATATTCCAATGGAACTTCTAACACTAGTTTAAGCAGTAATCCATACTTTTATCGTTTTTATGCCAACAACGGCTATAGAGCTATTTTTAATCTAAAAGACGATTTTTGGGATTTTGAAAAAGGCAAAACTTACAATTTTGACCAAAGCACGATTGAGAACAGAATTGACTTTCAACAATATATAGGTCGTTTGAGAGCAACACAAACTTATGATTATGCAGAGATTGACTGGGAAAAGTATCAGACAGCAGGTAATTATACCATTCTGGAGCATAAAATAGTAAACGGAATAAAAGTAACTAAAGGCGAAATGAATCTTCAAGTTTATGACAATGGTGTATTAATTCATAATATAGTTAAAGGCTCCTTTGAAGGCAGGAGCTTCTAATTCTTTTGCAAAAAACTAATTAAAATTCATTCCCCGAACTTGTCCAGTAAGGGTTCTTCAATTTCAAGTAATACCTGTACAATGGTGAAATTAAAAACTGTAGTCTCTCGAAACTTATGTTTCGGGAGATTAATATTAAAAATTGCCCTTTCGTTTTTTTTAGCATTTTCTATCTCTTGTAGTAGAGACGAAACAATCGATAAAGTAATTGAGCAATCTTTCGAATTACAAATTGAAAACGAAAAATTTAGAATCGAAAATGAATTTTTTGTGGCTAATGAAAGTTGCAACACTATTTTTGTTTCCTTTATTTATGATAAAGGGAAGAGCGAACCGCATTTTATTTTTGAATTATCTATTACCAAAAAAGGTGTTCTTAGAAAAATTAGTTACACTAGATTTGGTGAGAGCACTAAACCTTTTGAAACTCCAGACTTTAATTTGAAAGGTCTGTTTTCAGTTAACAACTTTGTTTACAACGAGTCAAAAAAATATTTGAGTTTTGATTTTTCTGGGCAGCTACTGCATGTAGAAACGAACATTCCCTCATTAGATGAACCCCAAAAAAGAAAAAAAATTATTGGAAAAATTACTGTTAATAAAATAAGCAATACTTCATGTACTAGTTTCATAAGCGACTTAAATTTTGAAACAAACAACCTTACTTTTTCTACTAATTATCACGCTGGGTCGTTTGACTCAGATTTAAAAGTAAATCCATATAACTTTAGGTTTTACTCTCATAACGGTTACCGCGCCATAATCAAATCCAAAAAAGATTTATGGGATTTGGATAAAGGAACCTATACTTTTGACCAAAACAGTCCGGAAAACAGGATCGATTTAGAGCAATACATTGGTATTTTTAGAGCTACTCAATTGTTATGGTTTCGTCCCGTCGATTGGAAAAAGTTTCAAACCTCAGGAAGTTATATTATCAAAGAACACGTCATCATCAACGGACTAAAAGTAACTACAGGTGAAATAAACATGCAAGTGTATGATAATGGTGTGCTCCTAAATACCATAAATAATGGACTATTTGAAGTAACTGGATTAAACTAAAACTTTATATTTCGTTCTAAAATAAAAGGGTTTCACTTTGGAATCAAACCCTTTTACATCATCTGTTTATTCTATTTTTTTTTATTGGAAGAAGGAACGCCTATTATAACATTGCTGTTTATCAGTGAAGATCGTCATGGGCGTTTCATTTTCTAAATTCTTGAATTTTATAATAGCGATGTAGATGATCGTAGACAATCAATTCATACATTCGTTGCTTCGAGGTATATTGTCTATTCAGCATCATGTGAATGTGACTACATAAAAATTCGGATAAAGGAATTTGTAATTTTCCTTTAATGGAATTAATCATATCATTGTGTTTTTTATTCTTTGCATTAATACTATTGAAAATTTCAGGATGATCTTCTGCCGCTTTTCCTAGTAAAAACCGCTGCATTTCCTGAAACAATTTTCTATAATGCTTATCCAATTCTTTTTTAAGACTTTTATCCGCATCAAATTCTTTTTTAAAAGCCAGTTGTAATTGATCCATTAAAGATAATTTATCGGAATTACTTAACCCAAAAGAATTTAAAAATGTGTCGACAGCAGTAAAGCTAAAAAAAAGGGGCATTTCCTTTTTTTCAAAAGAGGACTTCACCGTTAAATAATGCAGGATCATTTCGCTATCATGCCAAAACAATTTTTCTGAAGCAATCATCGTTTTTTCACCATATCGTTCCATTTCTCTCTGGTACGTATCCGTTTGCACTTTCCAAATGCTATTTTGTTCCAACAACATATTTAAAAGCGGATACATTCTGGCGATTACCGTTGCGGTGTTTTCTGGGGTTTTACAGTAAAAACGAATTCTTAGGTGCTCATCAGCATCTTTATACCTGATAAAAAACCATTTGGCAATTATCTTTTCCTTTTGTAAATCTAAAATTAAGGGATACAACTTTTCAGATAATATAAGATCTGCTGTTTTTACTCCAGTGTATATTTTATAATACAGCCATTCACTTCCTATGCAAAAATCCCTTTTCATACTTTACAATTGGTCTTTATAATAGGATAGAATGAACTGATTGGCAAAATTTTCACCTTTTGCGTTTTTCACCACAGATTCCTCTGTAAATAGAAATTCTTCTAAAGTGATTTTAACATGATTTACAACTGATTTCAAAAATAATTGAATCCCTATATTAGTTTCAAAATCAAGTAACAATGTGTTGTCAAAATGAACCCAATTTGCAAAACGAGGAATGCTTCGTTGATTTCTCCAAATCGAAAAAGCTTCGAATAATTGATTGCCATATATATTATTGAAAGATATAATTTCAGTTTTACTTACCATCCATTTTGATTTTGAAAGTAGTACCCCGTTATGCTCAACCCTTGGAAAAAAATCATAATGCATTTCTAAAACACCCCAACTGAAACTGTAAATAGGCTTTACATCTTGCGACTGTAAATCACATAAAAAATGATAAACAGGCAGCGATTTAGTAACATAATTATGGGCATTTGACAAACAAGGAATAACTTCTTTATTGTGTTGTTTGGATCGCAAAATAATTTTGTTGTTGCGTATCGAAATCATTAAATCATTTAAGTCAATCGTGTAGTTTTTAGTTGCTGCCGAATTAGCCAAATAGGCAATTTCAAATGGTCTTAAAACAGGTCTTCGCAATATATTACCGGTCCTTGATTCCGGGATATGAACTATCTCAGCTAAGATTTTATCAGAATGATAGGCTACCTCTTTTGCTACAATTTCATTGGTTAAATTGTAAACTGCATCGTTTCCATTGCAAAAACGACCTAATAATTTTGCTGCGCTAACATCTCCTGAAGATTCAATTGAAAGCAATTCTTTTTCTTGATGCAATGCAATTTCAATCATTACCGAAAAGGTAGCCGGTGCATTATTCCACGTAGGATCAAAATCCGGAAAATCATTTTCAGAAAGCGATATTACTTTTTCATTTTTAAAAATACATTCCCGTAGTTTTTTTTCCATTATAAAATCACGAGAGGACCATGATTGAATGACTGATTCTTGAACTTTACTCTTAAAAGAAAACTGCTCCAATATCTCATGTGTATCATTCATTTCTGAATTTTGAAGATACCCAATTCCCGTTTCAGTATCCAAAACAGTCGTCAAAGGCATTTCTCTTGATTCATACCTTTGAGTAAATGCTTTTATAAAACTCGTATGGTTTTCGGACTTTTTTTGCTTTTGAATTCCGTTTAAAAAACGAACCGCTTGGAAGACTTTTTTTTGCGAACTAGTACTCAAAGTATTTACGGAAGCGGTCGTATTTAAATCAGTTTGAAAAAGATATTTTTCATCAAACTCCACACCTGTTTTCTCAATTAAATCCTGTATCGCTTCATAGTCTTTTTCAGAAGGAACAAGCGTTTGGTCTAATACTAAAAATTGAGTTCTTATACTTTGCAAAAGTAGAGACTCTTTTTTTAAGTTCGGAATTTTATCGATGATAGAAAAAACGCGTCCCCATTCATCACTACCTGTAACTGTTGCATCCAATTCACTTACAAGAAACTGAAAATCGATAAGCTGATTAATATATTCTAACGCTTCTGCGGTTTCAGAATCATCATCGGCAAGAAGACAAACCATTTCATCAACAGTCATCCCTGATGTTGCTTTGAGCACTAATTCACTTAAAAGGGCTGTTTTTCGCAATGCTGAAATGGTATGGACTCTTTTTGTTTTTACATAGTTGTATTCAACATATCGGTAAAAATCCCCAAGAGATAGATCGAATTATTAGGATAATATTTAAGATAAGGTATAACTTCTTCTCTTTTAGCAAATTCTCGTAATAATGCCACCCAAAATTGCATGTCAAATTGTGTAAAACGACTAAAATTTTCCGGAGAATGGAGCGTGATGTTAGTTCCAAGAGCTATTTTACCAACGGAACAACCAGCAAATAGACCGAAAGGAGTACAACGAGCGGATATTCGAGCACTATATTTCAATAAGCTAAGCTGTAAACTGTCCCTTTTTTTATGGGATAAATTGGAAGGGTCAGCTTTCCATTTGTCTAAAGCCGTTAACAGTTCTGGTGAAGCCATACGAATGGCTTCTCTAACGTAAGGGTTTTCAAACTGCGACAATAAAACCTCTTCGGAATAATTTTCCAATAAATCAAAATAGAAAGGCAATGGAAATAAAGGTGTTCTTAAAACATAGTGCAAGAAAGGAAGAACTTGGTGATTGTTCATTATCGTTTCTTTTTACTCACTTTTTCAGCAAGCTGCATCGCATTATATACATTTAGCACTTTTCCAGATTTGGATAGTTCCGAAAATTTTTCTTTTTTACCTTCTCCACCGGGAACCAAAACCTCAATATCATAAGCAGTACCCGATTCTAAAATGATTTGTTTTACCTGCTGAACTGAAAGTTTAGGATAATACGACCAAATCAAAGCGGCTGTTCCTGATACCATTGGCGCAGCTAATGAGGTTCCTGAATCATACCCATAACTATTGCCTGCTTTTGTGGTATAAATTTGATCACCGGGTGCAAATAAATCTACATTATTTTTCCCATAATTGGAATAATCAGATACAAAGGTGCTATCTAACTTATGAGTTATAGATCCTATTGTTATAAAATTACCGCATATCTCTTTTAATCCGCCAAGTGGTATATCTCTAGGGAAAGATTCATTTTTATCTACATTTAGACTTTCATTTCCTGCACTTCGAACAAGTAATACATTGTGTTCTTCAGCATATTTAAATGCTTCAAACACCCAATCTTCATGCATAGAGAACTCCTTTCCAAAAGACATATTAATTACTTTTGCACCATTATTGACAGCATACCGGATTGCCATTGTTATGTCCTTATCATGTTCATCACCAGATGGAGAAATATTCAAAGGCATAATTTTTACATTTTGTGATATTCCTTTTATTCCTTTTTCGTTTTTTCTATCAGCTGCTATAATTCCAGATACCATAGTGTTATGATCTTGAATTGTTCTGACCCCTTTTATTGTGTTACTGACATTGTTATTGCCGTATCCTATTTCTAAAATAGTTGGATTATCACCTATAAGTAGCCTTTCATTATAACTCAAGTTCAAACTTTTGTTAACAACGGAATCTAGTTGTATTTCCAAATCTTTTATGTCCTCAAGCGTTTTATGATTTACTTCTAAATTAGCCATCATACAATCGATAAAAGCTCCCAGATCTTGGTCATTATCATCCCGTCTTTGTTTATACGTTTTGCTATTTATTTTATACTTATTGTACAGACTGTCCAGTTGATTATAGGTATAATCCTCTTTAGGGAAAAAATATTTTAAAGTGTCTTTTACTTTTGGGTAAACCGCGATGTTATATTTTAAAGATTTTAACCAGTTTTTATAATATTTATTCCTTTCTTCTAGCGTTTTTAGTGCTCTTTGGTATTGTCTGTATTTGTGCAGATATTGAGTATCAATTTGAAATTCTGTTTTATCTTTGAACAATGATCCCCAGTTATTTACAATGCGAACATATTCAAAGCTATTCCATACTACATATCCACCACTTTTTGTACCTGTAAAACTCCAACCATTAATATCGTCTATATAACCATTATTATCATCATCAATCCCATTATTTGCAATTTCTTCTAGATTTGTCCAGATTTGTCCTTGTAAATCTTCGTGTTTCAAATCGATTTGAGTATCAATTACCGCAATTATGATTTCCCTGTCTTTAGGTTTCTTGTTATTCTGATTATACCATTTGTCCAACGATATTCCTGGTATACTATCTTGTTGATAATCTTTTTGATGCCAATTTTGCATCGCTAATGGAATAAGTTCCTTTTTAGCTATTGATTTGGAGGAAGAAGTGATAGATTCTTTCGTTGATTTGCAACCTACTAATAAGATTAAAAAGAAAAGTAAAGTATAAATTGGCTTCATTATCGTTTCTTTTTACTCACTTTTTTAGCAAGTTCCATTGCATCATAAACATTTAAAACCTTCCCTGATTTAGATAATTCACTAAATTTGACTTTTTTACCTTCTCCACCAGGAACCAAAACCTCAATATCATAAGCAGTACCTGATTCTAAAATAATTTGTTTAACCTCCTTAGCTGTTAGTTTAGGATAATACGACCAAATTAAAGCCGCTGTTCCAGAAACCATTGGAGCGGCTAATGAGGTTCCTGAGTCTGATTTGTATGTATTACCTGCCGATGTAGTATAAATTTTATCTCCTGGAGCAAACAAATCAACATTCTTTTTTCCATAATTGGAAAATGAAGCTACCAAAGTACTATCCATTTTAGCGGTAGTGGCTCCTACACTAATAAAATTACCACATACTTCTTTAGAACCATCTTCATAAGCGACATCGGTTGGATAATAAGGATTCACATCAACATTAAAACTATTGTTTCCTGCGCTGTGCACCAGTAATACATTATGTTGTTCAGCATATTTAAAAGCTTCCTTCACCCATTCTTTGTTCAACGAGAATTCTTTTCCAAATGACATATTTATAATTTTGGCTCCATTATCTACAGCATAACGTATAGCTAAAGCAATATCTTTATCGTGTTCATCTCCCGATGGAGAAATACTCAAAGACATTATCTTAACATTACTTGTTATTCCTTTAACTCCAATTCCATTGGATCGATTGGCGGCTATTATACCTGAAACTCTAGTACTATGATTATTAATTGTTATACCTGATAAATTAGAACCAACATTATTATTACCATATCCTTTGTCAAAAACGTGATCATTCAAATCAAAAAAGTGCCTTTCATTATAAGACACATTTAAATTTCTATTGACAATAGAATCTATTTCTTCTTCGTTGCGCTTTATATCATCAATACTGAATTGTTTTATCTCATAAGATGCCATTACAATTTCAATCAATGCTCCGAAATCATCATCACCATCATCTCTTCTTTGCATGTATGACTTATCATTAATTTTATACTTTTTATACATACTATCCAATTGCTGATATGAATAATCCTCTTGGGGGAAATACAGTTTAAGACTATCTTTAGCGATTGGAAACTTTACAATATCATGCTTTAATGACTTCAACCAATTCTGGTAATACCTTTTTTCTTGATCTAGTTTTTTATTTGCTCTAATGTATTCCGCATAACTATTTAAGTCGTTATTTAATACTTCTGATTTTTTGATACTTCTGAATTGTTTTTCATATTCTCTTACTATTCGAACAAATTCAAAATTAGACCATACAGTACTACCTTTTTTTGTTCCGATAAAGTTCCAACCATTACTATCATCTATATACCCATTGCTGTCATCGTCAACACCATTATTTGCAATTTCTTTTGTGTTGATCCAGAATTGGCCTAATAAATCTTCATGTTTTAAATCGATTTGAGTATCAATAACCGCAACAACAATATCTATACTTTTGGCTGCTTTTTTATTTTGACTATACCATTTATCTAACGAAATTCCTGGAATCGTATCCTGTCTATTATCTTTTTGATGCCAAAGTTTTACACTAGACTGCTGTATTTTATTTACAACTAAATCTGCTTTATGTTCTTTTGTATTAATCTGTTTAGTACCACAATTACTTGAAAAGGTTACTATTATAAAAAGAATAAAAAATCGTATAATCTTAATCATAAATATCTAAATTATTTAATTGGTGTTGGCGGAGGTATACAACGGATTGATGAACCTCCACCCACTTTATCTGTAATTGTAAGTGGATCATCTCCATTATCAAATCCATAACTATCCCCGCCATTTATCAAATGTAAATTACCCAGTTGGGCTACTTTCATTTTTTCTAAATTAAACTTAGATACTTTAGCTTTCGGTTTGTCTGTTTTCATTTTTATAGATTTAATAATTGTTATTTTTTCCAAATTTATATTGTCTCAGTGATTTTTCAGAAAAAAAATATTAGTTAGTTATCGAAATTCCGTGAATTTCGATACTGTATAAAAATACATAACACTGTAATACAACAACTTAACTCTATTTCAAGTTTTCTAACTCTTTTATAAAATATGTAGGCTTTATCTTGTGCTTTTTATAAAAAGCAGATGAAAACGACTCTGCACTATTAAATCCAAACTCATTGGCCAAAGCTTGCATCGTATAATTTCGGAGTTTCAGCTGTGCTTGTAATTGAGCGATGGCATACTCGACTCTAAGATCATTAATGTAGCTAACAAATGTTTTTCCTTTGTTTTCATTAATTACTTTAGACAAATATTTAGTATTCGTATTCAATTTCACGGCTGCTTTTTGAATTGTGATTGTCTTTTCTAAAAAAGCACCATCTTTTTCAAATAAAGCTAACTTTTCAAGCAATTGCTTTACAATTTCTGATGAAATCCGTGATTGTTCCTCAGCAACAATCTCTTCTACAACTATTTTTGTATCCTCATTTTTTGGATTGTTAGTACTCTCGATCGGTACTGGAAACACAATAGCATCAAATCGTTTTCGGTATTGTTTTTTTAAATAATACTGATAGCCTCCAAAACCACCAATGGCAATTACTAATAGAACCAAAACCAATATACCAACATAAGAAGTAGTTTGCTTTTTTTTCAAAGACTGAATCAGATTTTCTTTCTCAGCAAACAAATGAGGAGTATCATATTCTTTTAATAAAACCTTATTCAAATGTTTGTAGTTTCTTTGCAAAACACTATCAATACTCATAAACGTTGTAATGTATTGTAGTTGTTTTTCTTTATCACCTGTCTTTTTATAATGATCAATCAAATAAGAATATCCACTGACAAACTCAGGTGTAATTCTTTTTCTAATTTTATACATCGAATCCACTTTTATAAAATTTTGAACCGCTTTTGATTTATTACCTAAACCAACATAGGCTTTGCCTGAATAATAATAAGAAGCCAAAACATTTCCTGTATTTTTTATTTTAATTAATTCTGGTAAAGCTTTACTAATGCTGTCTAGAGCAGCAGAATAATTTTTTTTATCCACCTGATTGGCACCCTCATTCAAAGTAAACAAAAGTTGATATTCTTTATTTTTTGTAATTGAAGCTTCTTTATAGCCTAAAGTATTATAAAAAGTAGTAGAATCTGATTTTTTTAAAGCCTTATAGCAATCCGCTAATCCAAAGATTATGTTTTGATAATCCCATGAATAATAATCCCCTCGATAATCTTTAGTACGATAATAGTTAAAACATTCCTGATACAATTTTAAAGCTTCGCCAACCTCTCCCAATTCCTCAGATTTTGTTGTTCCAATAGCGTTTCGCACCACATAATAATAATCAACATTTGTTTTTAAAGCCGCTTGCTCTGCTAAATTGAAATTACGTAAAGCTTTATCGAACTTTCTTTGTTTCACTAATAAGTCTGCTTTTTCGCAATAAGCAGCTGCGGGAAAAAATTTATTGCTATTGTTTTTAGAATATTTTATGACACTATCTAAATACTGTATTGCTTTAAGAGGCTTGTCAGTGTAATACAAAATAGCTACCAAATAATAACCTCTAGCTTTTCGGATTGATTTCTTGTCCTTTTGAGCTTTTTCGAGATATACATTTGCCCATGCTAATTGCTTTTGATAATTGCCTTCTTCCCTAAAATAATTATTATCTATGCTATCGTAAGATAAAGAAGAATATTTAGTAATTGTAGATTGCGACCATAAAAAAAGAGGAATTAGTACGAAAAAAACCGTTTTAATCGATTGTAGGTAAGTCATTGTAGTAGGGTTTTAACAAAAATACAGTAACTTATTCAAAAGTATACCAAAAAAACAGCCATTTTAATACTTATTTAAATACCTGTTTATCATTTATTTAATAAAGGAATTTATCGGAATTCACGGAATTACGATAACAACTGTTTGCGTAGCACCGCTTCTTACTCTAGTTTTGGCTTCAGAAAACAGACAAGGTTTCTTAGTAAGACGTTATTGTAAAAACCGAATCATTTTCTAAATTATAATCAGGCCGATTGTGCGGGAATAATACAGCTGTTGTGTAACCCTATAAAAAACAGAGCACGAGATTTTGATAAAGCTAATTTGTAATCCTTAAAAAACAAAGCAAACGGAATTACAGCTGCCGGAGTAAAGAATGTCAAATGGATTAAAAAAAAAGAAAGTTCTCGAGAAACTTTTTATCAAAATGAAATGTTTAATTTAAAAAACTTAAAAAATGAATTTAGAAAATTTGAATTTAGTGGAGCTTAATACTCAGGAGATTGAAAGTATTGAAGGTGGTCTTTTTGGTTGGGACGACTTAGCTCTTATTGTAATAGGTGCTCTTGTGACTCAAGATTGGGATAATATGGGCAGAGCATATAGAGCTGGATATGCAGCTGCATAAGAATAGCTAGTAAAGTTTATGGATAAAATATTTAAAAAAAGTGTTAAAGTAATTGTGATTGCTTTAATAGTGATTTTATTGCAAACAGATTTAGATTATTTTATTGAAATTATAAAAACAATGTTTAATTTTTAAAAAAATATATTATGAATGTAAATTTAGTGTTAGAAGAATTGTCTGTAGAAGAATTGTTAAATATAGATGGTGGTTGGAATTTACTTGAGTACTGTGCGTACGGTGTAGGTTATATAAAAAAAAAATTAGATGGAGCTGGCGGTTCCACAAGTGCTTATACTGATGGGTCATTTATGTTCTATTAAACATTTTGCATATATAATGAACAGGAATTAGCCTCAAAAATTAAGGGATTAGTTCCTGTTTAAATTTTTTATTATAACTAAAAAAGTGATTTTATTTAAATATAGATTTGGCATTAAATATTTTACAATTATGGATAATATAAATTCTCAAATAAATGGATGGAAACGAATATTGTCATTTATTTTACCTTTTATTTTTGTGACAGGTATTTTTCAACTTACGGGCGCAGCTATTTTTGATGTAAATATTACTGATATAAATTGTCTTAAAACAACATTTCAACATTTTATAATTAACTTTTTTGGACTTACTGGTTTGTTATTATTGTTATGGTTTTTTATAAAATTTGTCGATAAAGAAAAGTTTATAAATTTAGGTTTTCATCTGAAAAATAAATCCAAACATTTTTATATAGGCATATTACTTGGTTTTTTTATTATGGGTTTTGCTTATTTGTTACTTTCTCAATTGGATGAAATTATATATGTGAAAACTGTATTTAGAATCAAAGAAATTATATTGTCTATAGGATTGTTCATCATAGTTGCAATAAATGAAGAAGTGCTCATAAGAGGATATGTTTTACGTAATTTAATGTATTCATTTAATAAATATACTGCACTAATTATTTCATCTATTTTGTTTTCGGTGATACACGGTTTTAATCCAAATATGTCTTGGTTAAGCTATTTGAATCTTTTTTTAGCAGGTATTTTATTAGGGATATCATACATTTATACAAAAAACTTATGGTTTCCGATTGCTTTGCATTTTAGTTGGAATTTTTTTCAAACTTTGTTTGGTTTTAATGTAAGTGGTCAAAATCTTTATTCTTTAATTGAATTTAAAATGACCAAATATAACGGACTTAATGGTGGAACTTTTGGATTTGAAGGTTCTTTTTTTTGTATTATAATCCAACTTATTATAATAACAATTTTATTGATATACTATAATAAGCCTTTGCTCTCGGAAGTCACTGACTTCGAAGCAACAAATGTTTTCACAAGTAAAAAATAACAAAGCCAAAATGACCCTCAGTTCAGACCCCATAAACACACTAGAAAATCTTATCGCCAAAAACAAAACCAAGAGTATTTCTATTTACTTGGTGTTGATTCTGGCTATACTTATTTTTCTGGCACTATTGCCTGTTATTAAAATTGATATCAGCAGCCAAAGTCGTGGCATAGTACGCTCCACTACCGATAATGTACCGGTAACTAGCTTGGTGAATGGTAAAGTGACATTTGTCAATCTAAAAAATAATCGTGTTGTGCAAAAAGGCGATACACTGGTACAACTTACACAGGAAAACCTGGATACGGAGAAAGCCACCAATCAGGAGGTTTCATCAACTGTTCAAGATCGGGTTCACGATTTGTCACTGGTAGTTTTGGGCAAAAGCGATACGCTGAAAACGCCTGCATTACAACAAGAATGGTACAGCTATGCGAGCAAACAAAGTGAATTGCAAAGTAAAATTGCCCAAGCCAAAATAGGTTATGACCGCAACAAGCAATTGTATGACAAAGTAGATGATTGGCTCAATCCAAAACAGTTAACCCAATAACCCCAAAAGGGAAATGGAATATAAAAAAAATGATTTAATGCAGAGAAAGTCTTTTGTCTATTCTCTACTATCTGCTTGCTATTAATGGCCTCTGTAAAAATAAAACAATATGATATTAAAGATTGTGGTAATGCTTGTCTCGCTTCTATTGGCAATCATTACAAAGTTAATCTGCCTATAGCCCGAATTCGTCAATTTGCCAATACCGATAAACGAGGTACCAATGTGCTGGGGATAATTGAAGCTGCCGAAAAAATGGGTTTTTCTGCCAAGGGAGTAAAAGGAGGTATGGACGCTATTGATAAAATTCCACTCCCTGCTATCGCTCACGTTATAGTAAAAGAACAATTACATCATTACATCGTAGTCTATAAAGTTGAAAAGTCAAAGGTCGAAAGTCAATCAAAGATTACAGCAATGGATCCTGCTTTTGGGAAAATGCAAACCTACACTTTTGAAGAATTTCAAAAAATCTGGACTGGCGTATTAATTCTTTTTGCACCAAATGATGATTTTAAGGAATACAACGAAAAAGTTTCTCCTTTAAAACGCTTTTGGCATTTGGTACAGCCACACAAAACCATCTTAGTTCAAGCTTTGGTCGGTGCCATACTTTTTACAGTTTTAGGGCTAGCCATGTCCATTTATATTCAAAAAATTACTGATTATGTTTTGGTGGAAGGCAACAGAAACTTACTGAATCTGCTGAGTGTTTCCATGATTATCATCATTACACTGCAAGCCTACATCGGTTCTAAAAAGAGTGTTTTTGTTATGAAAACGGGGCAGTTGATTGATGCCAAATTAATTTTGGGATACTATAAACATTTGCTTCATCTGCCGCAACGTTTTTTTGACACGATGCAAGTGGGTGAAATCACATCCCGGATTGGCGATGCGGTAAAAATTAGATCCTTTATCAATGAAGTGGCGATTGATATGATTGTCAATATCTTTATTGTGATTTTTTCCTTTACGTTGATGTTTACCTATTATTGGAAATTAGCGTTGGTGATCTTGTTAGTGATTCCATTTTATGGAGCTATTTATTATATATTAAATAGGTTCAATAAAAAAGTGGAACGCGTTATCATGGAGAATGCTGCCGAATTGCAAACGCAATTGGTTGAAAGTGTCACGCATATCAGAACCGTAAAAGAATTTGGAATCGAAGAATTTTCAAATCTAAAGACAGAAAATAAATTTGTAAAACTATTGTTCACCACTTACAAATCAGGCTTAAACAGTGTTTTTGCAGGGACTTCCACACAATTTCTAGCTTCTGTTTTTACGGTTATTCTAATGTGGATTGGTTCGGGTTACGTGATTGACAGAGCCATTACTCCAGGGGAATTATTTTCATTTTATGCTTTGATTGGGTATTTTACTTCGCCAGTTGCTTCCTTGATTGGGATGAATAAAACAGCACAAAATGCACTGATAGCAGCCGACAGGCTTTTTGAGATAATGGATTTAGGACGGAAAGAAACAGAAAACAAAGTCGAATTGCAGAGAGAAAACATGGGAGATATAAAATTTGAAAATGTAACTTTTAGGTATGGCTCTCGAACAGAAGTTTTCAAAAATTTTAACGCCATTTTCAAGAAAAATGAAACCACAGCTATTGTTGGCGAAAGCGGAAGTGGTAAAACTACGCTTATCTCATTACTACAAAACTTATATCCCATAAAAGAAGGGAAAATTTATATTGGAGAATATGATTCTCAATTCATACATTATCAGAGTTTACGGAATTGCATTGGTGTCATTCCGCAACAGCTCAATCTGTTTTCGGGAAATATTATCGAAAACATTGCTTTAGGCGATTCATTTCCAAATATTCAACGCATTTTAGATTTGTCCAAACAATTGGGAATTACGGAATTTGTTGAAAAATTACCCAATGGTTTTGAAACCCAAATTGGTGAAAATGGTGCAATGCTTTCCGGAGGACAAAAACAAAGTATTGCCATAGCAAGAGCTTTATACAAAAATCCGGAAGTGTTACTAATGGATGAAGCAACTTCTTCATTAGATACTAATTCACAGCGCATTGTAAAAGAAGTGATTGATAATTTTAAATCTCAGGGAAAAACAGTTATCGTCATTGCCCATCGATTGAGTACCATAGCCAACGCAGATACTATTTTGGTAATGGAAAATGGTAGTATAGTGGAGTCGGGAAATCATGTCGCATTGTTAGAACAAAAAGGAAAGTACTACGATTTATGGAATAAGCAAGGATTGGTTTAAATAAAAAAATTGCCTGCAAAATAATTCCTTTAAAACAAAAAAAAGCCAACATCTGTTGGCTCTTAGAAAATATTTCGAATCAATAACTTATTACCCATTCAATGCTTCCGCTCCACCAACAATCTCTAAAATTTCATTAGTAATAGAAGCCTGACGTGCTTTATTATAAGTCAATTTTAATTGATTTCTCAATTCTGTTGCATTATCAGTTGCTTTGTGCATCGCAGTCATACGCGCTCCGTGCTCAGAAGCAAATGAATCACGAATTCCTTTGTACAATTGTGTTTTTAATGACTTTGGAATCAAAGTCAACACGATTTCTTCTTTTGATGGTTCAAAAATGTAATCTCCTGGAGTAACCGTAAGATCTGACTTGAGAGACGCTAAAGGCAAGAATTGTTCCGTTTGAATGATTTGTGTAGCAGCATTTTTAAATTGATTGTAAATCAACTCAATTTTATCGTATTCTCCAGCAACGAATTTCTCCATTAATGAATTAGCAATTTTAGCCACATTATCAAAAGTCAAATCATCAAAAACAGCGCTTTCATTAGCTACAACCGGTAATGTTTTGCTTAAAACATCGTTTCCTTTTTTTCCTATGGCAAAAATATCCACTTGTTTACCTGTGTAAAATTCAGCACGGCTTTTAGCTTCTTTGATTGCATTGGTATTAAAAGCACCAGCCAAACCTCTATTAGAAGTCACTACAACAAGTAACACTTTCTTAATTTCGCGTTGGGTTGTAAATTCTCCACCAGCATCACCTTCGAGTGTAGCAGAAAGATTTTGCAATAATTCCGTTAATTTTTCGGCATAAGGGCGCATTGCTGTAATTGCATCTTGTGCTTTCTTTAGCTTTGCTGCAGAAACCATTTTCATTGCCGATGTAATTTGCATCGTCGATGAAACGGAAGTAATTCTATTACGGATTTCCTTTAAATTTGCCATTTTATATTAGTCTAATGTCGTAAAGTCATAAAGTCTAAAGTCCTCAAAAGCAGATAAACTGACTTTAAGACTTTCGACTTTACAACTTTTGACTAGTTTTAGTTATATTTTGCTGATAATTCTTTTGCTACAGATTCGATTACATCTGTAATTTCGTCTGTTAATTTTCCTGCTTTCAAAGCATCAAGAGTTGCTCTGTGTTTGTTGTTCAAGAATTCCAAGAAATCTTTCTCAAATTCTCTTACTTTGTTCACAGGAACATTTCTCAATAAGTTTTTAGAACCAGCATAGATAATCGCAACTTGATCTTCTACAGTATATGGATCGTTCAAACCTTGTTTCAAGATTTCAACGTTTCTTTTTCCTTTTTCAATTACGTTTAAAGTAACGGCATCTAAATCAGAACCAAATTTAGCAAACGCTTCCAATTCACGGAATTGTGCCTGATCCAGTTTCAAAGTACCTGCTACTTTTTTCATCGATTTAATTTGCGCATTTCCTCCAACACGAGATACCGAAATACCTACGTTAATCGCCGGACGAACTCCAGAGTTAAACAAATCTCCATCCAAGAAAATTTGACCATCTGTAATCGAAATTACGTTTGTTGGGATGTATGCAGAAACGTCACCAGCTTGAGTTTCAATGATTGGTAAGGCAGTAAGAGAACCACCACCTTTTACAATTGATTTCAATGAATTTGGTAAATCATTCATATTTTTAGCGATGCCATCATCTGCAATTATTTTACAAGCACGCTCTAATAATCTACTGTGCAAGTAAAAAACGTCTCCAGGATATGCCTCACGTCCCGGTGGTCTTCTTAACAAAAGAGAAACCTCACGATACGCAACCGCTTGTTTTGATAAATCATCATAAACAATTAAAGCCGGACGACCTGAATCTCTGAAATATTCGCCAATTGCAGCACCTGCGAAAGGAGCATACACTTGCATAGGAGCTGGATCAGATGCATTTGCAGCAACGATAACAGTATACGCCATTGCACCTTTTTCTTCTAACATTTTAGCGATTCCTGCTACAGTCGAAGCTTTTTGTCCAATAGCGACATAGATACAAAATACTGGTTTCCCAGCATCGTAAAATTCTTTTTGATTTAAGATCGTATCGATACAAACAGTTGATTTACCTGTCTGACGGTCACCAATAACTAGCTCACGTTGTCCACGACCTACTGGGATCATAGCATCTACTGCTTTGATACCTGTTTGTAATGGTTCAGTAACGGGCTGACGGAAGATAACTCCAGGAGCTTTTCTTTCCAAAGGCATCTCATATAAATCTCCACCGATTGGTCCTTTTCCATCAATAGGAAAACCAAGAGTGTTTACTACACGACCTACCATTTGCTCTCCTACCTTAAGAGAAGCAATACGTTGTGTTCTTTTTGCAGTTGAACCTTCTTTGATTCCTGTTGATGGTCCTAAAAGTACCACACCAACATTGTCTTCTTCAAGATTCAAAACAATAGCTTCTAATCCGTTGTCAAATTCAACTAACTCTCCGTATTGAACATTAGAAAGCCCGTAAATACGAGCAATACCATCTCCAACTTGAAGTACGGTTCCTACTTCTTCTAGTGTAGCACCAGATTCAAAACCTTCTATTTGCTTTCTTAATATTGCTGAAATTTCAGCAGGTTTAATTTCCGCCATCTTAATTTATAATTTAAACACTTAAATGTGCAATAAAACTAATTACTTAACTCTCTTTTTAATACTTGTAATCTGTTGGCAACTGAAGCGTTGTATTGCTTATCACCTATTCTCAAAATAAATCCTCCAATTATCGCAGGATCTACTATATTTTCTACTGTAATTTTTTTATCTGAAAATGTTGCTATTTTCGCTAAAACTTTTTCTTCTAAAGCCTTATCCATAGGAATTGCCGTAGTAACTTGCGCTACTTCGATACCATTTTCCAAGTCAGATAATTTACCATATTCAGTAGCAATAGCCCCTAATATTTCGAATCTTTTGTTTTCAAATAACAAATGAAATAACCCTTGAGTTACTCCGTTGATACCCGCAAAAACTTCTAACAAGGCATTTTCTTTAACCGCAACTTTAATGGTAGGATTTTGAATAAAAGTACTCAATTCTAAATTTCCATTGATAGTTGTAGCAATACTTTTCATATCACTGCTTACTGCTTCGGCAACACCTTTTGAGTTTGCTAAGTCCAAAATTGCTTTTGCATAACGAATTGCTGCTCTTGTACTAGCCATAATTAGTTCAATTTAACGTCACCTAACATATTCTCAATCAATTTCGTTTGAGCTTCTTTGTTAGATAATTCATCTTTTAATACTTTTTCAGCAATACTTAATGACAATGATGAAACTTGTGATTTCAATTCAGCCATAGCGGCATTTTTTTCTGCTAAAATAGCTGTTTTAGCTTGCTCGATCATTCTTGCGCCTTCTGCTTGCGCGTCAGCTTTAGAATCAGCAATCATTTTATCTCTCATTTCACGTGCTTCTTTCAATAAAGAGTCACGCTCTAATCTTGCTTCCTGAAGAATACGTTCGTTTTCGGCAGTAAGATTTTGCATTTCTCTACGAGCAGTTTCTGCTGAAGATAACGCTTCATTGATTGAATCTTCTCTACCTTTTACTGCGCCAAGAATTGGTTTCCAAGCGAATTTTCTTAAAAGGATAAAGAAAACTATAAAGATGATCGAGGTCCAAAAAATTAAACTCTCTGGTGCTGTTAAATTCATATTTTTATATTTAAAAAGTTTGTTTTAGAAATAAAAACTTCCTGATACCAACCGTATCAGGAAGTTTTAAATTTTAATTATTGTGCGATCAACGCAACAACTACTGCGAAAAGTGCAACACCTTCAATAAGTGCAGCAGCAATAATCATAGCAGTCTGGATTTTTCCAGCAGCCTCAGGTTGACGAGCAATAGCGTCCATTGCAGAACCACCAATTTTTCCAATACCTAGACCTGCACCAATAACAGCTAATCCAGCTCCGATTCCAGCTAATACCATAATACTAAATTTAATATAGTTAATAATTAATAAAACACACTTTAATGATGATCGTGCTCTGCTACGGCCTGACCAATAAACAATGCTGTCAACAACGTAAAGACATAAGCCTGTAACGCCGCAACCAACATTTCGAGTACACTCATGAACAGTACAAAAGCTCCAGAAATTGGCGCAACGGCTACTGATTTGAATATAAAAATCAATGAGACTAAACTCAATATAATTATATGTCCCGCAGTAATATTCGCGAATAAACGAATCATTAATGCAAAAGGTTTTGTCAACATTCCAATGATTTCTACAGGAATCATGATAGGATACAACGCTTTAGGAACTGGAGGCATAAAAATATGTTTCCAATAATCTTTGTTGGCACTGAAAGAGGTTACAATAAAAGTAATTAATGCTAATACAAATGTAAAGAAGATATTTCCAGTAAGGTTTGAACTGAAAGGGAAAAAAGGAATCAATCCAATAAGGTTGTTAATCCAGATAAAGAAAAATATAGTCAATAAATAAGGCATGTATTTCGCGTATTTTTTTGTTCCAATATTAGGTATCGCGATTTCATCTCTAACGAATATTACTAACGGCTCAAGAAATCCAGCAATTCCTTTTGGCGCCAATTTGTTTTTATTGTAAGAACGAGCTACCGCAAGAAACAAAAAGAACAATACGAGAGCCGACATCAACATCGAGAAAACATTCTTTGTGATCGAAAAATCAAGTGGTCTGGCGTCAAACGCGAAAGCACCATTTTTTCTTTCATCTTCCGTTAAGGTTTCAAATTTATCCGCGTAAAAAATAACCTCGTTGAAACGAACTAATTTTTGACCATTAACATCAACAACATGGTGTCCTTCATTATCGTGATGAAATTGTTCTGAAGAAAAAATCTCCAATCCATTGTTTGTCCATAAAATCACAGGAAGATAAAACGTAATAGGATGACCATCATAATCCGCAATGTGAAATTCATGAGAATCTCCAATGTGATCATTAATCAATTCCGTAGCATTGAATTCTTTTTCAGCAGAATGACCTGTTTCTCCGTGTGCTTCTGTAACAGGAGCAGCGTTTTCTGTGTGATTTTGAAGACTATCCGCTGTTGGATTTGCGAAAGTAACCAACGGCATACACGCTAGAAAACTAACTAACAGGAATTGAAGTGATTTTTTATAAATTACCATTATTAATTGTGTATCTGATTTTACGTTTTTAAAATTTTTTGCAAAGGTACATATTTAATTGAAAATTGAAAATTATAATGATGATTTTAAAAAATGAATTTTACAATCGTATTGCATTATTTTCAAGCAATTTATCTTTTATTTAGTAATCGTATTGCAAAAACGGTTTCAAAAAGCAAAAATAGGAAATAAGGGATGAAAAAAGCTGCTATATCCAAATTAGTTTCTCGGCCTTCTGATTGAATTAATGGAATCAAAAAAACGACAGCCGCCATCATTTTCACAAAAGTGGTGGCCAGAAAAGCAAAACCGGTAAAATCCGGAAAGTTTAAATTTACAAAAAGCAACAGCAAATAGATTAAAAGTGTAGAAACAAACAGGAAAAGATAAATACTCCAAGTAGCATAAAAAAATTCATGATGTGCACTCCAGGCTGCTGTTCCATAATATTGTGCAACAAAAAAGAGCAATGTGAAGGGTATTAGATACTTCAAAAACGGCAAAATTTTAATCATTCGTTATTTTTATTAATATTTTTAACTTGTCGAATTACGTTGTAAAGTGCTATAAAAACGGACAATAGTGATAAAATAATAGTGTAAAAGGAAGAGCTTTCATCTGAATATTTTTTATCGAGCCACATCCCAAAGTAAGTGAACGCAAAAATGACAATTCCCATTTGAAACGGAATTCCCATAAATACCAACCACTTGTTAGAATTGTTTTTATTTGGTGTTTTGTTGTCCATCATTCAAGGTTTGATTTTTACTATTGGTTTTCATCGCGCAAGAAGCAGTGAAATCAGCACCTGGTTCCACGGATAATTTTCCTACTGAAACTTCGCCATGAATACTGGCCTTCGCTTTTACATTCAGGACTTCAGTAACTTGTATTTTTCCGTCAAATTTTCCTTCGACATCCGCATTTTTACAGATAATATCACCGGTGACACTTCCCGCAGGTCCAATAACAATTTTTCCTTCCGACTGAAAATTTCCTATTAAATTCCCGTCCAATCTAAAATCAGCTTGGGATATAATGTCGCCTTTTATCGTTGTTCCTTCCACAATTCGATTGGTTTTTCCCAAAAGATCGGTGTATGATTTTTGTTTTTTATCAAACATATTTTACTTTTTTGCTGGTGCTAAGTACGTTTCAAGATTTTTCTTAATTTGAATCACTTTGTAGTTATCGCCCGAAATCACAATAGCTGGTTCGGCCATTTTATATTTTACATTTTCTTTCAAAACCAATGCAATTTCATCCGAGTAAACTCGTGATTTTATCCCATGAATTGTAATAAAATTTTCTTTCTCCGTGTAAATATCATACGAATAGTATAGTTTTTGAAGATTTTCACTCGCAATGAATAATTTAATTTTTTCTTCTAAAGCTTTTGTGTTTTTATCGTCACGGGAACCCACTAGAAATAGAATTTTCCAATTGTTTGAATCCGTTGTTTTGAATTCCATATTCTCTAAAAATGGGATTTGTTCGGTCAGAATAACTTGTGCATTTTTCCCTTCTTCACTGTTGGGATAATTATCCGCTACCACTTGCAATGCGTTCTTGTACGCCGACAAACCCTTTAATTTACCAATAGCATTTGCTTTAAGCAACTCAAATTTGGATACAATCTCATCTCCCGAAAACTGACTAATCAAAACGTCTGCGTTTTCTAAAACCGTAACAAATTGTTCTTGTTGAAATAACTTATACCATTTCTTATAGACACTTTCCGGGGTTTCATTTTGAGAAATTCCATTTGGATTAGTGTTATTTATTATTTGTGCATATCGAGAATCCGGAAATTGAGCTGAAATGTTGTTTTTCATCTCCGCCGCTCTATTTACATCTGTGATTTGATATAATTTATACAAATTATACATCGCTGGCGGCGTGAGTTTTTCTTCTGGATTATTGATTAAAAATTGTTCCAGTTTAGCAATTGCCAAAGCATTTTCTTTGAATTTTTCCTTGTAAATAATCCCCAATTGATAATACGCAAAATTGCGTTCTTTATTGATGCTGTCCAATTCTATTTGCGCTGTTGGAAGTTGTTTCAGGTAAAAATCAGCGGTGTATTGTTCCACAATTTTATTTGGTTCCGCTTCCTTTTCAACGGATTGTTTATCCTCATCCGAAGCAGTAGCCAAAGCTGAATTTGCATTTCCTGATGAAATTCTCCAATTGCCATTTAAAGTCCTTTCGCCCCAATTTTTCTTGAATTCTACTTTTCCAAAAGCGACCGTTGTCGGATTATAAAAATAGAAAACACCAGCGGCTGGTTGAGAAGCCGCACTGGTAATAGTAGGCGGAGCCATTGATGATTTACGGGCTGATTTTGCCGGCTCTTGATCTGAAGCAGCATCAATCGAAGTCATCGAATTGTTTCTGTTTATGTTTTCCTGTTTCGCTTTGTTTTTCTCCTCTAAAAGTCGCTTAACCTCATCTTTTTCTTTTAGCGCAACAATGTACTTTTCAAAATAAGTTTTACGATCCGCAGGATTCATCGCAACCACATTTAAAATACTGTCATTTTGCTTTGCAAGCGCTTCATACAAAATCACCTCATCAAGGTTGCTCCTTATTTTTTGGATTTTTGCAAATTCCCTTGTTTTAGTATTCAGTTTAACCAAAGTGCTGTCGTAATATTTTGCTGCCGACGGATATTCTGCATTTCTAAAATACAGATTTCCCAAATTTCTGTAATTTGAAGCTACTAAATAGGTGTCTTTTGAATTGGTTTGTAACGATGCATTATAAAAATCCAATGCTGTTTTCTGATTGTTTTGCTTGTCATAAAATACCGCCATTTGATGAAAAATCAAATCTTTGTACGGACGATTTTCCCGGTCTTGAATCAATTTATCGAATGTTTTTACAAAAGAAACCGAATCTCCCGATTGATAGTCAAACAACTCCGCTTTTTTGGCATGTGCCTGAATAACAAATTTGCGCTCCGCTTTTCGGTTCATTTCAATCACGGATTGATAGGAAGTAACAGCGCTGTCTTTGTATCCCAATTCTTGATACAGTTGTCCCAAAACAAAACGGTAACGGGCTCTTTGCTGATTTACTTTCGTGAATTCTATTGCTAATTTTAGTTTAGCAACGGCACTGTCTTTTTCTTCTAAATTTAAAAAAGAAGCGGCTAAAAGAGCGTTTGCATCTGCAAAAACTTGTTTTTTTACATCTTGATCTTCTAATAATTTACTGATATTTTTTATCACTAAAGCATCATTTCCCAGACGCATGTTGGTTTTCTCCCGCCAAATTTTAGCTTCATAAATTCGGCTGCTGTTTGGGTATTTGTACAAAATATAATTGAATGCATCGAGCGCAGGAACAAATCGTTGGTCGTAATATCTGGCTTTTCCAAGCATCAGATACGCTTCGTCAATTTGACTGTTTTTTTCTTTACCACCAATGTTCATTGAATGTTTTTGAATGGCTTTCGTAGCTTTGGTTTCTGCCAATTCAAAATCGGTGTTTTTAGATTTTGTTGTGGAAGTGAAATCTTCTACAATTTGCATTTTTTCTACCGGCAGAAGTTGCCAAAAATCATCATCGTTGTTGGCATTTACCGCCAGAACTCCTTTATCCAATCCTATTTGCCCGTTGTATAAAATATTATAATTAGTGCTTAAGGCATGCGAATTCCTAGCCATAAAAGTGTCTCTCTTGATAGAACAAGCTACTAAAAAAGCAAATAACAACAAGAAGGATAACGGTTTAAATATATTGATTTTCAATGGAAAACGTTTTTATCAATTAACTGCCAAATATACTTTTTAGTATATGCACTGGTAAAAATACATTTCTTTTTGATATCGTGAAAATTATGACATTATATTTGGATATTCGTCTGCTGCGTAAGGAATGGAAGCGACATCCTTTATTTTCTTTCTTTAAGAAAATAAAGATACAGCGGACAGCCCGACCCGAAGTTTTTACGGAGGGTTACGCCCAAAATAAACCGCTAATTCGCAAACTGAACATTCAAATTAGTAAATGCAATTAGCAAATTAGCGGTAAAAGTTTTGTCTACGACAGTTGCGTTGAATTTTAAACAGCAAAAAACAGTTCTAATTCCTGTAAGGTTTCCTCTGAAGTTTGAATGTCTTTGACCACTTCGCCTTTGTGCAGCGCGACGATCCTGTTGCTGACCTCAACGGTGTGCAGTAAATCGTGGCTGGAAACCAGGACGGTTACTTCCGGATTATCGGCTAAATCCTTGATAATTTTTTTTAATCGAAATTGGGTCGTGGGGTCTAAATTGGCAAACGGTTCGTCCAGAATAATGACTTCCGGATTTCCGATTAAGGTGGCGATGATGCCAACTTTTTTCTGGTTTCCTTTGCTTAAATCACGTAAATATTTCTTATTATTAAGTATTTCTCCGTTGAAAAATTCTTCATGTGTGGCCAATAAAGCATCGACATCGGCTTTGTTTTGTCCGCGTAAATCGCCAATGAAATAGAAATATTCTTCAGGCGTTAAGTAGCCAATCAGGAAGCTTTCATCCAAGAAAGAAGCAGTGAACGGTTTCCAGTTTTCGCTGGTGTTTACCTGAATGTCATTATTGATAATATTTCCTGTTGATGGCTGGATCAAGTCCAATAAAAGACTGAAAAAAGTGGTTTTTCCGGCTCCGTTATTCCCCACTAATCCAAAGCTTTCGCCTTTTTTTATTTCTAAAGTATCTATTTTTAATACGGTTGTTCCGTTGTATGTTTTCGAAAGGTTGTTTACTTGTATCATTTTTTGAAGTTTAATCGGTTGACTCGTTATTTGGTTAATGTAATTGCTAATTATCCTTTTTGTTTGTAAGCCGCAATGGTCGCGTATTTCTCTGATTTATAGATTTTTTCAATTAACGAAAATGCTTTCTCTTTGAATGCAAAACCAATCACCCCTGCCCCTGCTACTATCGCTAAGCCTATATTGGCATTGCCAAATTTAGAACCTAACCAATACAATAAAACGGGCAAAGCCAATTGCGGAATCGAAATCAGCATGGTTTTTATATTGAATGCTTTTTTATCGCCAAAAGCGCCTTTTCCGGAACTTAAATCGATTGGTGTTTTAGTGTATGCGCCGCCCAGCAATACCAGATGAGAATTGACTCCGATGTTATAAATAGCACCCACAATAATTGTTAAATATACCTGCCATCCAAAATAAAGATAGAACGACGCAATGGTTGTGGTCACAATTGTAGCAATCACCATCAGCCACCATTTCGAACTTAAATAGCCTTTATACGGAATATTTTGCGTCATCATTAACTGGTAGTAGGCGCTGTCCCAACTCGGTACAAATTGTCCGAAAGTGATTAAGAATCCACCCGAAACGAAAATCCCGGCAAAAATGTGCATTACAGGATTATAGAAAGCATTATTAGTGAAAAATAGAAGACCATAAAAGAGGAACATGACACTGAGACCTACTGTGGTTTTAGAACGTTTGTTTCTTTTGATTAATTTAATGTCATTTTTCAAAAAGGTTCCTATGGTTCCAAATTGGTTTAACCAAGTCAGCTCTTCTGTTTTAGCAACATCATGTTTGTTTGACAATCCCGCATCGAGGTATAAATTCTTTTTGAAATACTGAAAAGTAACATAATAAAGCGCAATTAAAACAAAAACCGGAATGGCAAAAGCCCAATACGTATTGAAAATAGCATTGAAAAATGGCGCTGTAAACTCTGTGATATTAAAGAATCCATAATAGTGTAACCCTCCTAAAATAGCAGCTGTTGCTAAGAAAATGGCAAATAAATTGTCTTTATTACTCAGTAGAATATTTAGAAAATTGTTGCTGAATAGTAAAGAAAAGATCGCAGTGTACCAAAGCACTACGGAAAGCACATCATAGCCTTCGATAATTAAAACAACGCAAAACGGAATCAGGAAAAAACCATGCGCCAAATTAAAGAACGACAAAACGGTTTTTCCTAATGAGAAATGAACAATCGTGGATTTTTTTATGGGGAAAATCAACATGGGGCGAATGTTCATCACAGGAATTTTTTGTAACAGCAGTCGGATGATTAAATCCATCAATACATAGTAAATCAGGAATTGATTTACCGTTACGATGGGGTCTAAATTCATTTTCTTTAGAATATAAAAGGCCCCGACTCCTAGTGTTAGGAAGATTAAAATGAAATAAATGGCCACAAAACCCATCAGGATTTTCAAAGCCAGATTAGTAGCGAAGGAAGCTGACCTAAAAAATGCTTTCCATTCGAGATAAAGGAATTTTTGAATCATAGTTTGGTTATTTTGGTTTTGTAATATGTAGTCAAAATAAGAAAACGTTACAAATTTTCTAATTTATATTCGGGATAGGTTTGTTCTAAATAGGTTTCTGCTTCGGAAGGTATTAATTTAAAAATGATGAAAAGTGCGATGCTCAATCGTATAAAAAACAACATTTACTCCCAATAAAAAATAGTCATTGGTTAAAAAACCATTGAATACTTGGAACAATATGTTGTGGATAAAGTCGGTCTGTCCGTTGGACTATCAGTTTCACGTATTAGAAATAGACAGTTTCTTTTTGAATTGTAAGTGTTTGTAAAAAAATTTTAAATTCCCATAAACTAAGAATAAATAAGTTAAAGCTACAATCAAGGATCCGACTCTTATTTCTAAATTTTCATTCGTAACAAGGATGGGGAAAAAACCAGATCCGATGAGCAAACCGTAAAGCAAAATCAAAGAAAAACTTTTATTAAACCAAAATAAATATGTTGTTTTTGTTTTGGATTTTAAAACAAATAGTCTTGCACTTACAATCAATAATGCACCCAGTACGCATGTCGTTTGTAAAACAAAAACAATGCCCGATAAAATTGAAGGACTCTGAAATTTACTCTTAATCAATAAAATTAAAACCGTAAGCATACAGACAGTAACTCCGGCGACAAGGAGTTCCTTTTTCTTGTCATCGGCAAATTTATCTGAAATAATCTTTGGGGCTAAAAACCCATAACCTAGGAGTAAATTATGCGAAGTTGGTTTTAACTGTGGCTTCCATTTATCAAATACCTTTGTTAAAATAATCTCAAAAGGTTTCGCTTCACTAAAAGCTTCCGCCTCAATTTCTGAAGCAATATGATCAATCAATTCTAGTTTAATATCATCATAAACAACTCCATTTAAAACAAGCGTTTCTTCAATAATCGTTAGTTGGTGGTTAGTTAGTTTCATCTTCAAAAATTAATTTAATTGGTACTGTTTTTTGACATTTTTAATTGTTCTCTTTTGAAGGTGAATTCCCGTCATTAAAAATAATATTCCCAATATCAAAGCACAACAAAAAGGTAATATTAAAATTGGATGCCTTTGAACCGACTCCTTAAAATAGTTTAATAGATAAATTATCCAGTACATAAATCCAAAAATCCCTGTGAAAGTAATATGACTGATATTCAATTCTAAAAAACGTTTTCCCTTGATTTTTCTATTTGTATAAAAAGAATAGAATGCTGGTATAAATAGTATCGCTAATAAACCAAATAAATTTCTAACAAACTTATCTGGTTCATCAAAATAAAAAGATGCTTTAAAGATCAAAAGGGCAAGCAAAATACCCACAATAATTTTAGGGAATTTCAAATACTCAGATATCACATTCCACTGCGCTTTTCTAAATTCTTTCCTTAAAATTTGTGTGCGATCCTCTTCAATCGCATTAAAACCATTTCGACCAAAACGATCTTCAGCATACTGTTTCACTTGATGAAAAGTAAGTTCCGGATCTTTCTCCCAAATTTCCTCCATACTATTTACCATGTGATCTGTAAATTCTACTTGTAATTCATACCACTTGATATCAAAGGATTTGACATAATTAGATACATATTCTATTTGTTCGGTGGTTAGTTTCATGCTTTGGTAAAGGATAGTTTCTTTTCAAATTTAAAATGCTTCATTGCTAATCTTGAGCTAAATAAAAGATGGAGTAACATTAGAGAACCCGTAAAAACAAATATGATTTGGTTTGTAGTGCCTGCTGGAGTGTTAATAAAACAAAAAGGATAAATCCAAGATATGTATACAGCTACTCTATTTTTGTGTTGAGGATAAAAAGATGTATTTATTTTTGAATTCCAAATTCTAATTGTATTTATTATCAATAATAAATATCCAGTAATAAATACAAATCGAGCCCCAACTTGGAAATAATAAGTAAGTAACTTTAGATTGTAAAATGCTGAAAAACCAAGAAAAGTAAATAAAAAAATTAGACTTATCAAAAATCCAATAAATATTTGTTTTTTTATTGCTGCTACCTTCTTGTCTAAAACTATTTGTGGATAGTTAACGTTAAGTCCTGTGAAAATTGAACATGCAGGTTTTAATTCTTCTGACCATTTATCCAGTGCTATTTCAAAATTTTCATCAAAAGAAGGTGTTTTTTCATCCATCAGAACTTGTATTTCCGTGGCAATATGATCTAAAACTTCCTGCCTTATATCGTCGTATACGATACCGTTTAAAACTAATGTTTCTTCTATTTGAACTATTTGTTCTACAGTTAATTTCATCTTCAAAATTTTAAAATTCTAATTTTGGACTTGGGTTCACTAAACTCTGCATGTTTCGAATGAAATCTTCGAGTTCTGAGAGTCGGTTTACGGTTTCTTTCTGGCCGCTTTCCGTGAGTTTGTAATATTTACGCATGCGGTTGTCCACTTTTTCGATTTCAACATCCAGCAAACCTTCGGCTTCCAGTTTGTGCAAAGCCGGATACAAAGCGCCTTCGGTAATGTTAAGTTCGCCTTGGGTAATCACCTTTACTTTCTGGGTAATTTCATACCCGTACATCTTGCCGTTTTCTTCAAGCAATTTCATTATAATCGTATTCAGGCTTCCTTTATATAATTGTGAGTTTTTCATTTTTTTGTCATTGCGAGGCACGAAGTAATCTCATTTTGAAAAACAAATATACATAAGATTCTTATACATAATAGTTTTAGGTATTAAAATTTTCAAATATTTTGAATTCAAAAAACCTAATGTGTTTCCTATCTTTGTAAAAAAATAATCACATGTCATCTTTTTTAAAATTAATCATAAAAGAAGTAAAACGCGAAACCAAAGACGCTGTTTCGATACTTTTTAATGTACCCGGGGAATTAAAAGCAGATTACGCTTACATTGCCGGTCAATACATCAATTTAAAATTAACACTTGACGGTATCGAAATTCGTCGTGCCTATTCTATCTGTTCTTCTCCGGAAAGTGGCGAGTTACGCATTGCAGTGAAAGCTGTCAAAAACGGTGCTTTCTCACAATTTGCCAATACAAAACTCAAAGCTGGTGATGTTCTTGAAGTAGGAAAACCAGAAGGGAAATTCACTTTTGATCCCCAAGCGGATCGACAAAAAAACTACGCGGCTTTTGTTGCGGGAAGCGGAATCACACCCGTAATGTCTATCTTAAAATCCGTATTGAAAAACGAACCAAAAAGTTCTTTTGTATTGGTTTACGGAAACAAAACGCCTGAAGAAACCATCTTTCATCAAGACTTACACGATTTGCAATTGCAATATGTGGGACGTCTTTTTGTACATTATGTGTACAGTCAAGCCAAAGTAGAACATGCCTTGTTTGGACGAATTGAAAAATCGACAGTTAATTTTGTTTTGAATAACAAACACAAGGAATTGGAATTTGATAAGTTCTATTTGTGTGGACCGGAAGAAATGATCAATATTGTTTCCGCTGTTTTAAAGGAACATAATGTAAAAGAATCGGCAATAAAATTTGAATTGTTTGCTTCTTCTACCAAAGAACATAAAATAGAACAATCATTAGAAGGTCATACTAAAATTACCGTAATGGTAGATGACGAGGAAATGACTTTCGAAATGTCACAAAAACAAACCGTTCTTGATGCCGCTTTAAAGCAAGGTATTGATGCTCCGTATTCGTGCCAAGGAGGAATATGCAGCAGTTGTCTGGCCCGTGTTACGGCCGGAACTGCCGAAATGACGAAAAATTCCATCCTTACCGATAAAGAAATTGCCGAGGGTTTGATTCTTACCTGTCAAGCTCATCCTACCTCAGCGACCATTTATGTGGATTATGATGATGTTTAGGAAATAACCTTAAATGACAACAAAAACTTCTCTAAAAAGGGAAGTTTTTTTGTTTTAGGGAAGTTGGGATTTGTAGTATATTAGTAAAATAATAGTACAATCAAGATCTGCGCAGTTTTTGGGTAAGTTTCATAGATTCATACTTATATCGCTAATTTTAGTTAAATTTAAATCTATCATAACTGCAAACGAGTTGTGAGCAATTGAAAAAAAGTAATAATATGAAAAAGACAACAGCAATTACAATAATTCTTATCCTGATATTTATTTTAGGTTTTGGATTGCGTGGAAAAGTGTCTGGCGAAAAATTTGATTCTCAAAAGTGGAAAACGACAGATATGAATTCTGAGAATGACTTTTCTCTAAGATGGGATATGATGAATAGTTTGCGAAACAATTATAACTTAAATGGAATGAAAAAAAGCGAAATTATTAATTTACTTGGAAAACCAGACAGCACCTTTTCTACTCCCAAAACATTCAGATATTTTTTGGGTTATGCTCATTCGGGAATAGACACTGGCAGCTTAATTATAAAATTTAATGATGAAACTGTAGAAAATCATTTAGTTACCAGAGGATAAAACACTAACAACAGCAACTTTGAGGTTTTACATATCCTGCTTAATTTAATGTGACAATCCATAACAAAAATCTTAACATAATCTCAAAACCCTAGCGAAGAGGACAGAACGTTAAATTTTCAAAAAAAACTTTTCAAATGTTACCAAATTTTGGTACTTTAGTGAAAAATTAAAATCATGGGAAAGAATACATCCGTCTCTTTAGGAAATCATTTTCAAACTTTTGTCGAAAAAAGTATTTCAAAAGGTCGGTTTCAAAATGCAAGTGAGGTAATTCGGGCTGGTCTTCGTATGCTAGAAGAAGAAGAAGATAAAGTTCTACTATTAAAAAATGCCATTCAGGAAGGAATCGATAGTGGACTTGCAAAAGACTTTGACCCAAAAAATCACCTAGAATCGTTACAAGCAAAGAAAAGAGCAAATGGCTAACTGTTATTTGACAAATTTAGCTGTAAATGATTTAGCTGAAATCTGGGAATATACTTCCGAGGAATGTTCAGAAAAACAAGCCAATAAATATTATGAACAACTATTAGAATCTTGTCAGGAATTAACCAACTATCCCAAATTTGGGAAAAATTATGTGTTAATTCAACCTGATATTTTAGGACTTAAAACCAATCATCACATTATTTTTTATAGAATTATTTCGGTCAAAGAAATAGAAATAATAAGGATTCTTCACGAAAGAATGGATTTGAAATCTAAGCTTTAAACTGAGACTGTAAACTGTTTTTTATATGAAATCCTTTCGAGAAATATTCAAAAACAACCCTTCCCTTCTTAACGAACCAGAAGTAGCGCAACTTTTAGAATATTGTGAGCAATTGCAAGATGAAATCGTGGAATTCAAATTTCAAAAAACAACCAACAAAGAATTGGCGATGCTTGATATGCTTAAAGAAGTCATAAAAGGCTGCGATGCTATCGAAAAAGAACAAGCCGAGCACGAACGTTTTGGGTATGACGCTCCAAATTATCAGGAAACCATTTCGAATTTAAAAAGATATGTTTTGAAGCGATGTCAAGACGAAAAAATTTGGCTTTGAATTCTTGAAACATTAAAGAATTAAGTTTCATTACATCTTAAATCTCTTAATGCCTTGATGGTTCAAAAGAACATTTTTTGTTTTTAAAACTATTGATTCCGGCAAAATCGTTCGCATGGCATCTTCATAACCTGCAACTTTTTTATTTCCATATACCGAAGTGGGTAATTTTGGAAATAGCTTTCTATCCGAAACTATGGCATTTTCTAAAGCCTGATTAAAAGGCGAAAATCCCGCGTACGGATGCGTAGCGCCCCAAAGCGTAATCACTTTCACGCCCAACATAGCCGCAATGTGCGCATTCCCGGAATCCATGGAAAGCATCACATCCAAATTACTGATGAGCTGCAATTCTTGATGCAATTTGAGTTGCCCCGCCATATTGATTACGTTTTTTTTGTTGGAAGCAAGTGAATTCAATAGTTCAATTTCTTTTTTTCCACCGCCAAAAAGTAAAATGGTATGTGTTGTATCCAAAGCTAATTTGTCAATTACTTGCTGCATCAAATCCAACGGATATACTTTAGAATCGTATTGTGCAATAGGAGCAATACCTATAAGTTTGTGCTTTTTTTCTCCAATTATCGTCAGAATTTCATGGCTCAAAATTGCTTTGTCAGGAAAAACTGGATGTGATAAATCAACTGTAAAACCGAACTGTTCAAAAACTTTCACATGTCTTTCAAACATCGTTGGCAATTGCTGGAACACTTTGTTTTCGGGCTGGGTCAAAGCTTTTTTTTCCGTTCTTCCTTTATCCACCGAAGCTACTTTCTTTCCGCTTAAAGCAAAAAGGCTTCGAACGATTTTAGAGCGCAAGACATTGTGTAAATCGGCAAAAGCATCAACGTTTAGGTATTTCAAATCTTGGAATAAGCGCAACAATCCTAAAAACCCTTTGTGTCGTTTTTTTTCATCGAAAGCAAAAAAAGAAAGATTGGGAATTCCTTCAAAAAAAGGTTTGAAAAACGGTCTGGAAATAACTGTGATTTTAACATCGGGATGCTGGCTTACAAAAGCACGTAAAACAGGAACCGTCATGGCGACATCTCCCATTGCGGAAAGTCTCATGACGGCTATATGTTGGATTTTTTTTGACAATTAATTAACGTTTAAAAACCATTAAGGTATTAAGATTCATTAAGTTTTTCTTAATTTTCCTAATACCTCAATGGTTCAAAATATCTTTTTTACTTCTTGTTTTGATACAAAACAGGATTCAAATCATCATCGTTGTACATTTTCATTTGTTTGTACACTTTCATGAATTTATTGCCATTTTCGATGTCTGTTAATAAATCATCAATAGCAGTTGACAAATCTGTTCTTTGCTCCAATAAAATATTTAACTTTGTCTTACACTTATCTCTGTGCTCTTGTGAAGCTTCGGCACGAGTAGCTTCTTCTTGCATGTGATGAATTTTCAATGCCAAAATCGACAATCGGTCAAAAGCCCACGCCGGACTTTCGGAGTTGATTTTTGCATTGTCTTTTACGATTACAGCACTGTATTTTTGAAGAAAATAACTGTCAATATATTCCACCATATCGGTACGTTCCTGATTAGAAGCATCAATTCTTCTTTTCAGTGTTAAAGCTGCAACAGGATCAATATTTGGATCCCGAATAATATCTTCAAAATGCCATTGAACGGTATCAATCCAGTTTTTGTGATACAATAAATGTTCAAATTTATCCTTCTGAAAAGGATTATTTATAGGCTGATCAACGTTATCAAATTGATGATAATCTTTGATGCTTTGTTCGAATACGGAGTACGCTAATTTTGAAAACATATCTTTATATATTAAAAGACAAAGATACTTTTTATACTTTTATACCATAAAAAAATAACTGTAAGTTTAATTACAAAAATACAACCATGCAAATTCATTATTTATCGGAAGGAAACAGTATTCTAAATCATTTTTTGGGACAGATACGCAATGTAAATGTTCACAATGACAGCATGCGTTTCCGACGAAATATTGAACGTATTGGCGAAATAATGGCGTATGAATTAAGTAAAGAACTACATTACAAAAGTATCGAAATCCAAACACCGCTAGGCATAAAAAACACGACTGAGATTAAAGATCAACTGGTTTTATGTTCTGTTTTAAGAGCCGGATTGCCCTTGCATTTGGGTTTTCTGAATTATTTTGATAATGCCGAAAATGGTTTCGTATCTGCTTACCGTCACCATCCCAACAATGATGATTACTTTGATATATTAGTGCAATACCAAGCCATTGCTGACATCAACAACAAAAATCTGCTGTTAGTTGATCCCATGCTTGCCACCGGTCAATCTATTGTAAGCGTTTTCAATAAATTGATGGAAAAAGGAACGCCAAAAGAAATTCATATCGCAGTTGTAATTGCCGCACCAGAAGGCATCGCGCATCTGGAAGAATATCTGCCGAAAAACTGTCATCTTTGGGTCGCTTCATTAGACGAAAAACTTAATGAACACAGCTATATTGTTCCCGGTCTGGGAGATGCGGGAGATTTAGCATATGGTGAAAAATTATAGTTGAGTAAAAAAAGCGAATAAACTGCAGGTTATCAGAACAAAAAGCACCATTTCCTGCTTTAATTTTAGTTGTGGCATTTCGATGTGACTCGTTGCCAGTAAAGCCAAAGGCGCAAATGTAAAAAGCAATAAGTCATTACTTTTATTATCAGAAATCAGAAAAATTATTACTCCAATAAAGAAAGAAGCGATAATTTTTTTGAAAGAAGTATGCAGCAATTGTGGTCTGCTTGACAATGTGGCAAACATAGAAACCAAGAAAAACAGCGCAACAGTTGCATAAATAGACAAAGCCCCATTTTGATAATTATTCGTGAAATAGTCAATCTTAAAATTGATTTGTACACTTTTTAGGATGTATTCAATGATATTCAAATCGAAAACCGTTGCAAAAAGCAGGAACATGATTACTGCTATAAAAAAAGCGATAAAAGGTAATATCCAGTTTCTATAATCGCTGGAAACGTGAAAAATTATAGATATAAAAACTAACACTAGAAAGATTATACTCCAAAAATGAAATAACGCAGCCAAAAAAATCCATAATGAAGCATCAAATATTTTTTCTTTGGAAGCTTTCAGAGACTGTAATGAAATCAATCGGCGAAGCGCCAACAGAATAAAGAAATTAGACAAAATCAAGTTTAAATTATCTAGCGCTGAAGGGAAAAAAAGTAGAAACAAAAAGTAAAAAAAAATCGTGTATGTACTGTCTTTACTCAATCCGTTTTTCTTTGCCACAAAATCGGTAATAAAAACAGAAGCAACAACAACACAGAACAATCCCCCTTTTTGTGCGATAGAAAAAAAGGAATTTGTCCAAGATAAATCTTGAAATTGGAAAAATAAAAAGAAAACCAGCATTAAAATTACGACCAATGAAAAATTTAACGGTGTAGATTTTCTAAAAACACTTGTTATCATACGGATATTTTATACTTTTGTGTTCGTAAATATAATACTTGTTTAAAAAGTAAACCCTGCTTGTTCAAAAAGATTCTTCTAAATCAGAACTTTTACAAATCAGAGTTGCCAAAAACAACTATTAAAATTAATTCTATACATTATGAAATCATTTTTCGAAGGAATACAATATTTATTTGTTGATATTCTATTTGCTCCATTAGACTTTTTGCGCTCGTTAGAGTTGAGTTCTTGGTTTGTTGCAAATACAATCAACTGGATTTTTATGATTATTTGTGCTGCCGCAATGGTTTATTGGATCAGACAATTAAAGATTTTTGAAGACGCTGGAACAGAAAAGCAAGATACTACCGCTCACTCTTTCTTAAAATAATATTTAAAAAAAAGTGAACGATACTTGTCAATTATTTTAAGTCGTTTCCAATATCTTTTCTAAAATACATCTTATCAAAATGTAGCTTGTCTATGTTTTGGTAAGATTTTTTTATGGCCTCTTCAAAATCATTTCCATAAGATGTTACGGCCAAAACTCTTCCTCCATTTGAAAGAACATTTCCGTTATCCAGTTTAGTACCCGCATGAAAAACAATAGAATCTTGAATTTTTTCCAATCCTGAAATTACTTTTCCTTTTTCGAAATCTTCCGGATACCCACCAGAAACAATCATAATTGTAGTAGCGCTTCTTTTATCAATTTCCAGATTGATTTCGTCTAGTTTTTCATTGGCTACAGCCAAAAACAACTCTACTAAATCCGTTTTCAATCTCGGGATAACTACTTCGGTTTCCGGATCGCCCATTCTCACATTGTATTCAATTACGATTGGCTCGTTATTAACATTGATTAACCCAATGAAAACAAAACCTTTGTACGGAATTCCGTCTTTTTGAAAACCATCAATGGTAGGTTTTACGATGCGTGTTTCAATTTTTTCCATTAAAACAGCATCAACATAAGGAACTGGAGAAACAGCTCCCATTCCGCCTGTGTTTAGTCCTGTATCGCCTTCGCCAATGCGTTTATAATCTTTGGCCGTTGGCAGAATTTTATAATTTTTCCCATCGGTAAGAACAAAACAACTTAATTCAATTCCGTCCAGGAACTCTTCGATAACGACTTTAGAACTGGCGGCACCAAATTTTTGATGAACCAGCATGTTTCTTAATTCTTCTTTGGCTTCTGCCAAATCCTGAATAATTAAAACGCCTTTTCCGGCGGCCAATCCATCAGCTTTCAAAACATACGGAGGTTGCAGTGTTTCCAAAAATTCACATCCTTTTTCTACCGTTTCAGCAGTAAAACTATCGTAAGCGGCAGTTGGAATGTTATGTCTGATTAAAAATTCTTTAGCAAATTCTTTACTTCCTTCCAATTGTGCGCCCATTTTTGAAGGTCCGATGACCGGAATATGACTTAATGCAGTATCGTTTAGAAAAAAATCATAAATCCCTTTTACCAAAGGATCTTCTGGTCCCACGACAACCATTGCTACTTTTTCCTGAATAACAAATGCTTTTATAGCTTCAAAATCAGTTGGACTCATCGTAACATTAGTGGCTATTGAAGCGGTTCCAGCATTCCCTGGTGCTACAAAAAGTGTGTCGCAAAGCGGACTTTGAATCATTTTCCATGCAAAAGCATGTTCTCTTCCGCCTGAACCCAATAGTAAAATTGTCATGTGTTGTTGTGTTTAGTTGTGGTGCAAAAATAATTGCTTTTGAACTTAAAAAATAATTAATTTTTAAAAAGTTGTTGGTTCTCCATTATTAGTTGTTGGTAAATATTATTTTTGATGAAATATACCTTAAAAATGTTTTCACTATTCGACTTATCGCTGCAGCTAAATGGTTTCCCAATTCAGGAAGCCCAATCCGAATTGCGAAAAATTGTGGCATTTTCAAAAAAGGAACATGAAGTTTTCGTTGAAAGTAAAAAACAAGAAATTGTCAATTTTCATTTGCAAAACAATCCTTTTTACAAAGATTTAGCTGGAATTACAACTTTTACAAACTGGAAAGATTTACCCATTTTGAATAAGAAAAACTTACAGAAACCATTACAGGAAAGGCTTTCGGAAGGCTATTCCGCTAAAAACAGCTACGTCAATAAAACATCCGGTTCAAGTGGAACTCCTTTTGTTTTTGCCAAAGACAAATATTGCCACGCGTTAACTTGGGCTTCAAACATCTACCGTTTTGGTTGGCATGGAATTGATTTTAATACTTCGTACCAAGCACGATTTTATGGCATTCCGATGGATTTTATTGGAAACAAAAAAGAACGTTTCAAAGATTTTTTGAGCCATCGGTTTCGGTTCTCCATTTTCGATTTGTCAGATGAAATTTTAGAAGGATTTTTAAATCATTTTCGAACTAAAAAATTCGATTACATCAATGGATATACCAGTTCGATTGTTTTGTTTGCCAAATTTTTACAAAAGAAAAACATCGTATTAAACACAATTTGTCCGAGTTTGAAAGTGTGCATGGTGACTTCCGAAATGCTTTTTGAAGACGACAAAATGCTTTTAAAGAAACAATTTGGCGTTCCTATTATTAATGAATACGGTGCTTCGGAACTCGATTTAATCGCTTTTCAATCCCGAAACGTCGGGACAGAAGGCGAATGGCAAATAAATTCCGAAACGTTGTTTGTGGAAATTTTGGATGACAATAATCAAGCGGTTCCAAATGGAACTTCAGGACGTATCGTCATTACTTCCTTATTCAATAAAGCGCATCCATTCATACGATATGATATCGGCGATATTGGAATTTTGGATGAAAAAAGCACGTTGCAAAAACCCATTCTCAAGAAATTAATAGGACGAACAAATGATGTTGCGGTTTTACCAAGTGGAAAGAAATCGCCCGGATTAACTTTTTATTATGTAACAAAAAGCATTATTGAAGACGACGGAAATGTGAAAGAATTTGTGATAATACAAACCAAAATAGATACTTTTGAAATTGAATATGTGAGTGAAACCCAATTAAATTTGGCACAAATTAAAAAAATTGAAAAGGCGATTGAATTGTATTTGGAACCGAATTTAAAATTTATATTTATCCGAAAAGATACTTTAGAAAGAAGCAATCGAGGAAAATTGAAGCAATTTAAATCGATGATTTAATGGTTTTGGAATAACGTGGTTTGAGGATTAATTGCGTGAACAAAAAACCAATCATGCAAAGTATTGCACCAATTAAATTCAAACGGTGATATGCTCTGTACACTGAAAAATTATGTTTTACTAAATCAAATTTAGATGCAGAAATCGAGTTGCCTCTGATGCGATAAAAAGCCAAACTCTCCGGAACAAGTTGCGCAAATTTTATTTTTTTAAGAACAGTCAGCCACATCATCCAGTCTTGTCGTTTCCGGATGGAGGAAATGGAGATTTTCCCAAAGTAATTTGCGTCATAGATACCCGTTAGATTCCCTACATAATTACAAAAAAACAACTGCTTGTATGAAAGATGCAATGGCGCTTCGATTCTTTTGTTTAACGGTTGTCCAGCTTCGTTGATGCATTCATAAAAAGAGAACGTGAAAGGAAGATTATTTACTTTCATGAACTCAATTTGTACTGCTAACTTGTTCGGTTTCCACAAATCATCTGCATCCAAAAAAGCAATATATTTACCGTTTGCTTTAGCTAAAGCGGTGTTTCTGGAAATTCCGGTTCCTGAGTTTTTTTCGAGTTTAAAAAGTTGGACTCTTGTGTCTTTAATTGCGATTTCTTCTACTATTGAAACCGTTTCATCAGAAGAGCAATCGTCTACAATAATCATTTCCCAATGCTGATACGTTTGGTGCTGAACCGACTGAATCGCTTCAACAATAAATTTTTCAGAATTAAAAGAAGGAGTAATTATGGACACAAGTGGTTTTTCCATTTTTAATACGCTTTTTCATCACCTTTTATGGTGTTGTATATTGTGTTAAAAATAATCTTAATATCTAATAAAATAGACCAATTTTCTAAATAAAAAATATCAAATTTGACTCTGTTAATAATATCTTTATCTGTTTCGACTTCACCACGAAATCCTTTGGTTTGCGCAAGTCCGGTTATTCCTGGCTTTATAAAGTGGCGTACCATGAACTTATCCACCTTCAGCGCATACATTTCGGTATGACTTACCATATGAGGTCTTGGACCTACAACGGACATATCGCCAAATAATACATTTAAAAACTGTGGCAGCTCATCAATACTTGTTTTCCGTATAAACTGACCTACTGTAGTTACCCGAATATCATTTTTAGAAACCTGATTTAAATCAGCTTCATCGTTTAATTCCATCGATCTGAATTTGTAGCAATTGAATTCTTTGTAATTTAATCCGTTCCTCTTTTGGATAAAAAACAAAGGCCCTTTTGATTCCCATTTTATAAAAATTGCGAGAATTAGGCTAAGCCAAGATAACAACCCCAGAATCACTACAACCGAAAATAAAATATCAAAACCTCGTTTAATCACCTTGTTTAAGGTATCGTCTAACAAGATATTTCTCAAGGAAATTACCGGAATGTAATTGTAATATTCAAAAGTAAAATTCCGGGAAAGAATCTGCTTTTCATCCGGAATAAATTTTAATGTTTTTAAGTTATTATCAGCAAAATATACAATTTCATTAATTTGATTTTGCGTTAAATCACTCATCGAACAATACATTTCATCTATTTTATGTTCCAAAACAAAGGCAAAACTCTCCCTAAATTTTCGCTCTTTATCTTTTTCCAAGTCAAAAACTCTTTCTAATTTGTATCCATAATCTGGATTTTCAGTGAAAAATTGTTTTAATGGCTCCACACTTTTAGAATTCCCTAACAGTATTACAGTTCTAAAATTACCTCCAAATAGCACTCTGTACCTTTTTAGAAAATAATAAATACATAGTTTTATGATTAAAATAAAGAACAGCGAAACTGTAGTGAAGAGAACAATTCTATGAAAACTGGAATTTTCAGAGTCAAAAAAAGACAAGGCGAGACAGATGATCGTAAACAAAATCCCTTGCTTCAAAGCACAATTTAGTATAGCAATCACTTTCGTATATCTGTACACTTCATAAAAACCCAAATTAGCAGCTATAACAAACCAACTTACACTTGTAGAAAGGGGATAAAAAAGCTCGTTAACGGGAAAGTCAGTCAAGTATACGAAGAGTACATTGATAACAACTAAGTCTATTACAAATGAAAAAGGGCGAATATAGCCTGAATATCTTCCGGTTTTGGTTTTCACTATTTTATCCGATTAGAAAAGTCATATTGCTTTTCTTTTATTACTATGATTATACTCCGAAACCGAAAATAAGTTGTCTTTTAATGCCGTATTTTTGGCCTAAATTATGATTTTTGAAACAAAAATAACTATGTTTTTATTAAAGATTTACATGTAAATTAATTAACAACATTTAAACAATCCGGCATGTAGAAATGGTTTATTTTATTACAATATAAAATCAAAACGAGTATGATAAAACTACACACGAATAACGAAACCATTTTGAGCCTAAATCCTTAATATTAAAAAATATATTTTGAAAAATCCTTGTGCTCCTCTTTGGACAATTCTTCTTTAGATAAAGATTTGAAATAATCATACGTGATTTTCATTCCTTCGGCACGACCTATTTTAGCTTCCCAACCCAACAAGTTTTTAGCTTTTGTAATATCCGGCTGACGCTGCAAAGGATCATTTACGGGCAACGGATGATATACCACTTTTTGATTTGTGCCTGTTAATTTTATGATTTCTTCTGCAAAATCCTTGATTGTGATTTCGTCCGGATTTCCAATGTTTACAGGAAATACATAATCAGAATGCAATAACCTAAAAATCCCTTCGACCTGATCATCAACATAACAAAACGAACGCGTTTGCATCCCATCACCAAAAATGGTTAAATTTTCTCCGCGAATCGCCTGACCTATGAACGCTGGAATAACACGACCGTCATTTAGTCTCATTCTTGGCCCATACGTATTAAAGATTCTAACGATTCTGGTTTCTACACCATGAAACGTATGATATGCCATAGTGATTGATTCTTGAAAACGTTTTGCTTCGTCGTACACTCCTCTTGGTCCTATTGTATTTACATTTCCATAATATTCTTCGGTTTGCGGATGCACCAATGGATCTCCGTACACTTCAGAAGTGGATGCAATAAGAATTCGTGCTTTTTTAACTCTGGCCAATCCCAACAAATTGTGCGTTCCCAAAGACCCAACTTTCAGTGTTTGAATTGGAATTTTTAGATAATCTATTGGACTTGCCGGTGATGCAAAATGAAGTATGTAATCTAAATTTCCCGGAACATGGACAAACTTTGTGATGTCATGATGGTAAAATTCGAATTGTTCTAATTTAAAAAGATGCTCAATGTTTTTTAAATCTCCAGTAATGAGATTATCCATCCCAATAACAAAATAACCTTCTTTGATAAATCGGTCACATAAATGTGATCCTAAAAAACCTGCGGCTCCGGTGATAAGTATTCTTTTCATTATTTAAAAAATTTGATTTTCGTTTGTACAAAAATATAGTTTGTTTTCAAAAAAAGGCTTGGTTTAATAAAAATTACGAACTAAGACCTAACTTTATTTTAAAGTCTAAAATGATATTGGCAGATTATTAATTTCAGATTAATTTTACAATAATTACTCGTTTTATGCAGGATGTTAACCCGCGAGAAATAGGAATTATCAACATTGAAATTATTCGTTTTTTGGAGAAATTTTTCGATACAATAAGTCAACCTCTATATATTTATTTTTATTACCAAGATTAAAATCAAGCATTCCCATCAATTCAAACCCTTTCATTTGGAGGTAATTATTCATTACAGTAAAGGAAGGCTGACTGGAATATAACTCCTCTAAGTTTGCTTCGATAATTATATAATCAATAGCCTTTAAGGTTTGATCCGCTCCTTTTAAGACCTCAAGTTCATACCCTTGAACATCTAATTTGAGTAATGACAAATGCGTTTTGTCAGTAAATAATGCTATGGAATCTAACTTCTTTATTTGGACTCTTATTTGCTCTAACACATTATCTTTTCTGGTAAAATGAATGTTTTCCTCATTTATTTCAAGAATAGAACTGGTATGTCCAAATTTGTTTTTATTGAATAGGATTGTCCCATCCTCATTGCCCAGTGCGATCTTATAGGTATTTATATTTGGATTACTGCTGAATTTTTTTTCGATTATTGAGTACAAATCCGGCAACGGCTCAAAAGTGTGTATTTGCGCTTGCGGATATAAATGAGTTGCTACTTTAGTGAATTGACCTGAATTAGCTCCTACGTCAATTATAGTGGTTAATTCGGGCACCATCTTCTTTAAATTTGAAACCACTTCAAAGGAGGCAAAAGAATAAATTCTACCCTTTACCGCTTCTAAAAGCCATTTTGATTTTGCAATAATAAATAATCGCTTTATTAATACTGAATATTTCACTTCTGATTTTTTTATTTTTTTTGAACTGTATCTTCTAATTTTAATTGAAATTCTGATAAAACTTTTTCATACGAAAAATGTTCAGTTACAAAATCTCTTGCTAAAATTCCCGTTAAACGGGCCTTATCAGGATTGTTTTTTAACTCCATTAGACACATTTTTATTGTTTCAATAGTATTCTCGTCAAAATAATAACCCCCTTCAGAATTCTCAAAGTTAACCTTTATTTCAGAATCTTTATGGCCAGAAACTATTGATGGTTTTGCACTTGCCATCATCCCTAAGATTTTTGAAGGCATAACCAAATCGTTGAACTCTGATTTTTGAAACAATACATGAACATCCGCATTACACAACAAATTATTTAACTGTTTGTAAGGCACCGGAGGATAATAGGTAAAATTTACTTTGTTTTGTAATTGTTGTAAAACTTCCACGCGTTTTGCTCCTTCACCCACTAAATAAAAATGAAATTCAGGATATTCTTGCATTGCGGTTACAAACTCAACATAGAAATTCCAATCTTGTTTTTCTCCAATATTACCAGAATAAAGAATGTTAAACGTATTTTTATTAAAAACTTTATTTTCCTGCGCCATTTCTGGATTTATTAAAGAATAATCAATCCAATTAGGAAAGTATACTTGATTGACTGTTGTTTTTTGCGCTGATTTTATCATCATTCCTCTGCTGATGGTGCTAATAAAGTCCGCTCTATTTAAGGTCCATTTTTCAATTTTAAATAAAATATTTGACGATAACTGATTCTTTGCTGAAATCCCATTTTTAAAAGCTGCATCAAATTCAAAATCCTGGATGTGAACCCAAAGCATTCCTCCTCCACTTATTGTTTTTAAAAACCACCCAAGAATAATGGAAAGCGTAAAAGGCATAACAACTAATATTACATCTGCTTTCTTAATTTTTATAATATTAAAAACTGAACCCAAAAAAAAATGAGTCATTTGAAGCACTCTTTTAAAAAAAGTTGGCTTTGCAGGAGTGTATTGTTTGAATCTATACACCGTTACGTTGTTTATAATTTCTTTTGAAAAGAGAGCATTGTCTGCATAATTTGAATAGATTTTCCATTGTGGGTAGTAAGGAACTCCTGTTATTATATTGACATCATGTTTTAATGCCAAAAACTCTGCCATGCCCGTCGAATACAAACCTATCCCACTGTCCTCCGGGAAATAATTATGGCTGATTATGGTGATTTTCATCTATGAAATTTATTTCCGTATGGTTTCTAAAATTATACCTTCGAGTGTTGATATAAATTTGGTTTCCGTGAATTTATTTCTCGCATAAACTCCGTTTGAGGTTCCTTTTTTTTGTACTTCATCCCAACTTGAAATTATCAATTTTATTTTTAAATAAAGATCCTCTTCACTTTTTTCTTTGCAAAAAACAGCATTCTCCTCGGAACATATATCTGGAATTCCCGCATGCTGTGTTGTCAAAATTAAATTATTAAATGCCATAGCTTCCAGAATACTAATGGGTTGTCCTTCCATACTAAAAAAAGTAGGAAGACAAAAAACATTGCCCCAAATTAACAAATCTTGTTTGACTAAACCAGAAACAATCCCAAGATACTCCACATTATTTAATTCTGCCAGCAGTCCATCTACATTATTTCCTGAAATCTTATTGCCTGCTATTTTAACTCTAAGAAATAATCCCTCGTCATTTAATCTTTTTATAACTTGAAGCAATAGGTTTATCCCTTTTTCTTCTAAAAAATTACTTAAAAAGAAAAGTCGGATTTCTGTAAAATCTTTCTTTTTAAGTAAAATTTCTTCCGAAATTATTAGTTTGTCTTCTACGAAATTATACAGTTCTCGAACAGCATCAGAAGATATAAAAGGTGTTAGATTGTCTCTTAAAGAATTAGAAAGCACAATTCCAGCGTCAAACGATGCCATAAGGTTAAAAAAGACCTTCTTTTTTATTCCTTTTAGAGATTGATATTCTTTTTTAAGATGGTTACTGTGCAGATGAACTATTGTTTTCTTGTTTAGAATTTTAGACAACAAGATAAAGGGTGCATATTTTAAGACTCCAAAAAAAGTAATTCCTATCGTGATATAAACTACATCAACCGTAAAAATTTTATAACCTTGAAAATAGGTTTTTAGGAATGATAATTTATCAAATGAGAACTGACCAATTGCACCGTTTACCTTATCAGAATGTTCCGTATTTATTTTTTTTATATTCCAATTTCTCTTTATTAAGCCATTTGCAACAACTTGATTGGACAAGCTAATTCCTTTTGGCGGACCTGGAAAAGGACCAATGATAAGGAGGTTATATCTCATTTTTAAGCTTTTTGTCAAATTCAGAAGCGTATATAAACATGCAACTTGTAAAGGAATAGATAATTATTCCATTTTGTCGTTCCAAAACACTTTCGAACAGAAAAACAAAAATAAAAAACAGTAAAAAGACAACTCCTTCAGCATTCTTTCTTTTGATAAATACTCGAATAAAGTAGAGCAACGAAAATAAATACAAACAAATTCCTACAATTCCAATAGCTAATCCTATTTGAAGAAACTGGTTGTGCGCATTATAATTTTCCTCAGATAAAACCGCGTAACCATCTGCCGCCAATTGTGTGCTTAAAACTGCTTGGGCATCTCCAATTCCATATCCTAAATAATCTGATTTTTGAATTACTTTCGCGCCTGTATTCCACAGAATGTACCGAATACCAGACGATGTTTCTTTATTATTTACAATACTATTAATATCGAATATTTCCAAAAAACGGTTTCTAATTTCGGTAATAGATAGTGATAATATCATCAAACTTATAAAGACGAATACCAATTTAGCGATTTGTTTTTTATCACGTTTTAGAAACAAAAAAATGCCGGAAAGAATACAAAAAGAAACAACAACACCTTTTCTTGCCAATATTAGAAGTCCAGAAATTAAGACTAAAAACAATATGAAATTAAAAATTTTATTTTTGAAACCTTCTATCAAAATAAAAAATAATGCTACCGAAAAAAAGATTGATATATAAATAGGATGCTCATTCATGCCCCAAAATTCATATGTTATGTAGGAATAACAATAATATAAATCATGTTTTTGGCTAAAATATCCCAATTGAAATAAGTAAATGAATATTAAAATTGAATAGATACTTGCGGCAATAATAAAGGTCTTCCGGAACACTTGATTAAACTTTACTCTTGTTTCAAGAGTTAAAAAAGAATATCCAAGAGGTATAATTAATATTGGAATACAACGGACTAAAATTGTAAAACCTTTTTGAATATTTTCAGAAAAAAATAAGCTAAGCGCATAAACAATAAAGAAAATACTAAATATGAAAACTGTTTTCATTTCAATTTTAGCGCTGATTCTGTATTTAAAAATAGAAAAAAGACCCAGAAGAAAAAAAACCATTACCGTAATAGGCTTTACTTTAAATGGCAACAGTACGAATAAACCGCAAAAGAAAGCAACATAAGGAACTGCTTTTTCAACTGAGAAATCGTTAATTTTTGTTTTTACCCTCATTCTGTTAAGAGATTACTATTGCTTGATTTACGCGGCAATTTAGTTTTTAATCCTTTTAGTATAAAATAAAGCAGATAAAGCGCAATAGAATAATAAATAAAACGATGTGAAGATCGTAGATTATACTCAAAACTATGAATAACATATAAAACTAACAACAAGAATTGAAGTACAGCCCACAAATATTTTTTGCGCACTAATTGATTTTTTATAAAATAATCTATCGCTGCAAAATAATATCCTAATAAGGAATAATAAAAAACACTAAAAACAGGGTATTTGGCTAATTCACCAATGGCCGTAAAAGGAGCTATTTCGTTTATTCTTAATTTAGAAGCAATACTATACCAATTTGTCAATCTTCCCGGTAATGGATTCAGTGTGGTAATTAAATTACCAATGGAAGCATTTTTATACAAATGAATGGTTTCGGAAGTAGCGTAAAACCCAAAAATAAACGTATAATAAATATTCATTACAGTGTAAGTAAATAAAATTTCAGGTTTGTCAAGTGTTACTTTTAAATACGGAATTAAACCATGTCCATTCGCTTCTAAACGCAGCGAAATGTTGTATCCAAAGAATAAAATTACAAAAGGAATAAAGAAAATATAGAAAGTTCTGGCTCTGGAACGATTTAAAAAAACGGAATAACTCAACCCAAATGCTAATAAATAAATAGTGGCTGATCTGCTCCCCACTCCTATCCCTACAATAATGGCAATACAAAAAGCTGTCAGCGCAAGTGACCTGTTAGTTCTGTAAACAGCACCTGACAAAAGGCACAAAACAATAAATAAATTTTGATAAATAATTTTAAAAATAGAATTATCCTTAGGAATATATTCTGCTCTGTAAAATAGTAAAGAACCGTAATCAATGTAAACCAAAAGCACACATAACAAAGCTATGATTACTATAACCGTAGAAATTTGATTGGTGTCGAGTTTAAGATTTCGCGTATCAATAATTTTGATTCGCTGTTTGGCTAAAACGAAATACGATTTATTAAAAAGCGAATAGATAAAAACGCCTAACAAAAACAGCAAAAGCATTTTGAGATAAACAAAAAAGGTTCTATTGAATTTATTTTTCCCAATAAAATCAAACTGAAAAAAATTGAATTTCTCGTATCTTGGATAAAAATTGTGATATAAAACAGTCGAAATTAAAACTCCTGCAAAGAACAATACAAATACATCTACTGGTGACAGCAAAAATATTTTTCGCTTCCAATAAAGAATTCCTACCAGTGAGAATAAAAAAAATAAAATTACAGCCATTAATATCATTTTGGGAATGTATTAACCTCTTTCAAGCGCTTTTATACCAGCATTTGCATTGTAAAAATTTGCCGTGTGTCCCACAATATACATGTAAATTTCTCCCTCTTTCTCGTCCATCAATGAAATTTGAGGACTGGACTCCGGGCCCTTAAATACCTTAATGGAATACGTTGGTGTTTTGTAAACCGGAATGCTATCCGCATTGGTAGCTTCATACCATCCAGAGGCATTTTTGCCTACAAAAACCTTCCCCGTCAATCTATTCAATACCACTAATGAATATTCATTGGCATCGGTTTGATAAAGTTCCATTTGATAATTTTGTTTGTTTACAATTTCTTTTAAACTAAAAGAGTCTGTTTTCTTTTCCTCTTCCTTACAAGATAGAAATAGCACAAATACAAATATCAAATAAAAATAATTCTTCATTTTTTAGTCTTTTTTAATTTAACTTTTATACAAATATAGTTGCAATTTTTAATTTTCATTGTCAAATTAGACTATAATCATATCGATTTACAATAGTTTTGTGGTCACTGCTGTTTTATCAAATTACAACAATGTTTTCTTTTTTACAGCAAAATAAAAAATAAGCATAACCATGATTACATCAACACTAATGCGAAGCAGCAACAAATTAATAAAACTCATCTGATTCATTACATACAACAGCAACACTGTGAAAAAATAAATCAAACACGAAAAAACAAGCGCATAATTATATTGTTTTAACGCGCCAAAAGCAACTAACGAACAGCTTCCTATAATTATAGAACAACTTATCACCGGAATCAATACCACCAATGATTCTAGTAAGTAAGCATATTTTGTCATTTGATTGCCTCCAAAAAAAGTCATCATTTCTTTGGAAAAATAATGAATACCCCCAGAAAAAAAGAAAGCACTACAAATGGTAAAAAGCACCAATCGTTGCACAAATAATTTGTTTTTAGTCCTTACAATTAAAGGAAAAACTGCTTGTTGAATGACTTCAAATGGAAATATGAAAGCAAAAATTATTTTAGAAGCAATGTCAAAACCAGAAACTAAGTTTTTTGAACAGAAATAACCAATTAGAAAAATGGTTCCAAAATTTAAAAAAAGTGTAGAAAATCGTCCTAAAAAAAACAAATATCCTTCTTTTAGGTAGTGCTTAATGGTTTCTAGGGGGACAAGTATAAATTTAAAATTAGATTTCTTTTTTAGAAAATAAAACCCTAAACCTCCCCAAACAATGTTAGAAAGAACCAAAATAAAAATATATATTGCGATGTGACTTGAATTTTTTACAAATAGTATCGTAAGAAAAACCAATAATGTTCTGGAAACCACACTTACAATAGCAATGGGTTTCATTTTTTCGATTCCTTGAAAATACCAAATTGGAAACAATATTTCTCCAATTCCCATAAACAACATAAAAAATATCAAATCGATATGTTTGGCTATTTCATTGTTAAAAGAAAACAATCCCAAAAGAACAAAACCGAAGACAAATAATCCTGTTTTTACAGTTATAATTGCAGAAATAATTTCATCAATTTTAGTTTTATTTTGTTTGTTTTCAACAATGTATTTAGCAGCATACATATCAAATCCAAAATTAACCAATATCAAAAAATATTGAACAAATGAATCAATCCAAGTAAGAACTCCGTATCCTTCCTCGCCCAAAGTCCTTATCAAATAGCCTAATAAAATATACTTTGACAGTATGTTAGCAAACTTTATTACACTAAAATAAAAAAAGTTCTTGGCGATTTCATTATTTAATGACAGGTATATTTTTCTAAACATTTACTTGCAAATTAGTTGTATTTACCTAGACTAAATTGTTTCGTCCCATGTTCTAATTTTTATATCAAAAGCGCTTTTAATTTTACTTTTATCTAAAACACTATATTTAGGCCTTTCAGCTGGAGTTGGGTAACTTGAAGACGGAATTGGTTTTACATGGATGTTTATATTATTTATTTCGAGTATTTTTCGAGCAAAATCATACCAGCTGCAATGTCCTTCATTACTGAAATTGTAAATTCCGTACCTATTGATTTCTGGGTTTTCAGAAGTTTGTAAAATAATTTGTACCAAAGCTTGCGCTAAATCAACGGCATTTGTTGGTGTTCCTATCTGGTCATCAACAACGGATAAACTGTCTCTTTCAGCTCCCAACCGCAACATGGTTTTCATAAAATTATTCCCAAATGAAGAGAAAACCCAAGAAGTTCTTATGATAAAACATTCTTTTATCGTTTTCTGAATAACTTTTTCACCATCTAATTTAGTTTGGCCGTATATACTTTTAGGACTGGTAGTATCATCCTCTGTGTAAGGTATGTTTTTGGTACCATCAAAAACAAAATCAGTAGAAACATGAATTAATTTTGTTTTATAATCACGACAAACTTCTGCCAAATTTTGTGCCCCAACGACATTAATTTCGAATGCTTTTTCAGGCTCACTTTCTGCTTTATCAACTGCTGTGTAAGCAGCCGTATTTATACAAAAATCAGGTTTTAATTTTGTGAAAACTAGCTCAATCGATTCCTTTTGAGTAATATCTAAGGTTTTAGAATCACAAAAAACAAAGTCTATTTGAGGATAACCCGCAGCGATAAATTGCAATGATTGCCCCAATTGTCCATTCGCACCTGTTACAAGAACTACCATATTTTTTTTTCGTTTTCTAAAGTCGGTAATACAAAATGTGTATCGCAATTTAATTCGTTCGCCTGTGCATGAATTTCCTTTTGACAATGCAATCCGCGAAGCATTCCTATTGTTGAAGAAGCTTGATTGTTCTGCACAAAATGAACATCCTGATGCACTCCTTTTTTTAACGTATTCGCTTTGAAACTTTCCATAAAATAGCCTCTTTTATCTTTAATAATTTCCGTTTCTAAACTGTAACAGCTATTGATTTGAGTCGGACTGAGATTCATGATTTAATTTAAATAATAATAAAACATGCATTTCGAAAACTTTCTAGTAATCATGACGCAAATCCTTTCAATTTTTATTACAATAAAATGCATTTTGTAGCATTCTTGTAAATAGTAAAAAATTGAAAATCCTGATTAAAGAATTAAATTTTTCTCTAAAAGTTAAGCATTTATTTGTTGTACTTTTAATGATTGTTTTTTGTAAAAAGCAATAAAAAAACGTAATAAAATAAAAATAAGAATAAATACAAGTGGCAAAATTACTTTCAATTTACCATTGATTGAGCTTGTATTTTCTTTATTCATAGTTGTGGTATTGTCTTTGATGATTTTATCTGAAGATAATAGAGCCACTTTTAGATTTCCTATCTCTTTAATTAACGATTCTTTAGTTTTGATAACGTCATTTAATTGTGTGTTTTCATTATAATATACCAATTTATCACTCTTTTGATGGTTTCCAGAAGCGGAATTCGAAAACTCATTCAAAATTCCATCTATTTGAGAAACAATTCCTTCATTTGTTTTTATTTTTTGTTGAATGTTTTCCACTGAAACTTTCTGAACTCTATTGTAATAATCGCTGGTATTGAGATAGTTTAACAGGGGTTGTATTCCTTTTTTACTTTCGGTTATACCCTTTGTTAATAAAGTTATGGTATGAAAAGCATAATTCTTACTCGTAGTCGTTTCTTTTACAATCGATTTTAAATCCCCATCTTCTGACATCAATTTTAGTAACTCAAAATTCTGTTCGCTGTTGTTGATGAAACCATAAACATCAACGATTGGTTCAATTGTAATTTTTGTTATTTTAGTTGGTTCCTGAATACCTATTGATTTTAAAAAAACGGTGTCTCTTTCGTTAATTTTAGCTGTTAACAAATCAATTTTTGAATACAAATAATCCGTGCTTCCAAAATTTGGAGTTACAATAATTTCATGATTGTAAGTCTTCTTAGTTGAATCTAAAAACATTCCCACTCCAAAACCAAGTACGAATAAAATCAAAATCACTACTGCATTTTTTACAAAAAACCGAATGCATCTGAACAAGAATGTATTGAAATCCTGAAATATATTGCCAATTTTTTTAGAAATTTTCATCAAATCAATTTCCTGATCGTCTTGATTATTGGGCACGTTTGCACTCATTTATATTTTTTATTTTACGTTGAAAATTTGTTCCAATATCTTAATCGTAATCAAATAAGTTGGTTTTACACCCGTAGTTCCCAATCCGCCTGAAGCTAATGTGCTTCCTGTTTCCAGTGGATTATCAGAGGCGTAATAAGCATACCTAACTTTAACATTATGAGGGACACTTTTTCTAATTTTTGAAGCAGATTGTATCGCTTTTTGGTAATATGAACCTTCCATTTCAAGTCCGATAATTCCCCAAGTCGATTCATGGAAAAACTTCAATAAATCCCTGTTCTGCAAAGAAGTTCCTAAAACAGTAACCATTGGACCTGCAAAAACAGCAATATCATTTCCTTCAAACATGTCAGCAGTCAATTCATTTTTGAAAAAATAATTATCCGCCGTTCCTTCATTGATGTGCGCATTAGGAATCATAATATCCCCTTTTCCACCTTCCAGAATTCCAGCTTTCCCCATGATAGAAACTGATTCCACATTCAATAAGGTGTCTTTTTTGAATGGTTTCAATAACTCGTCAATGGTTTCATAAGCCTGTTCTCCAAATGCATAATCCATAACAATCAACACTGGTTTTTTATCTCCTGTATTTGCCTTAGGAAAAGATGTTTTTGCCCAGTCAATTTTGGCGGTATCAAAAATCTGAACATCTATATTGGTTCCCGATGTGTCCGGCAACGAAATCATTCCAAATTTCAAGGCTACTTCTTCCACTTGGTTCCGAACAGCATTCGCGCCGGACTTACTCAATTCCTCATAAATAAAGAAATCAGATTTGTCCTTAAACTTGGTTTTTAAAACTTTCGTTGCAAAAATAGAGTTCATCACACTGTGCATGTTCGCACTAATTACGTGAATCGGACGGTCTAAAAGTTGGTTTTCTTTCAAAACCTCCTTGATGTTAGTGGCCCAAATTTCCCCGTGAATGTGATGTCCCAATCGCTCTCTTAAAATAGGACTGAAAGTAATCGTTCTTTTATTATCATCTACAATTTCTTCAATGGCGAGTTTCCCCAACCAAAATATGACATGTAAAAAGCGATCTGGCGCAGCAGCTGAACCAAAAGAGTCATAAATATCCAGTACTTCCTCAAATGTTCTTCCAAGAATATTAGCGGCATGTGAAATAGCTTTTTCTTTTTCAACAAGAGTCAGTTTCTTCTTTTGGGAAACCGCTTGTTCTAATTTGAACCAGTCTCTGGAAACCTCACCGGCATCATCTAATAAAACCCTGTTTCTAATTTTGTGTGATTCGATAAAAATAAAAGTCAAATGCGTCAGAATATCATAAATATCCGAGCGTCCGCGCGTGATCTCAACGTTCATTTGTTCCTCGTCTATTCGGTAACAATTACGACGTCTTTTTGGCGGTACAATCGCTTGAAAATGCGATTTAGAATACCCTTCATCCGAAGTTAAATTGATAAATCTGCATTCTTCTATTCCTACCGGAAGACGTTCAATGACATATAAAAGTCCGTTCAATTCTACTTTTTCTTCGGCAATATTTCCATAAATTTCTGGTCGTAATGCTAATAATGCTTCGCGCAACGTATCACCTGAAATTCCCATCGGTTTGTAAAATCCCCTATTGAAAAGATGACGCATCGTGATGTACATTTTTTCAATAGCTGCCGATGATTCTTGTGCTCTGGAGCGTGATATATTTTTTGTTTCTTTCATTTTCTGCTTATTTTCTAACCTTCAAAGGTAAGACATTTATTCTCTTTTTAACAAATCCACAATATTTCTGTCATTGGAAAGCCTCGGGATTTTATTTTGTCCGCCCAGTTTGCCAATGGATTTCATATAGTCCTGAAAGCCATTTTTAGCCACTTTGGTAATCACCACTTTTCGCAACACTTTGCCAACAATCAAATCATCATAATACATGTTCTGTTTTCGCATCGCATTGTCCAGCACTTCCGCAAAAGATACGCTGTCTTCCGGTTCGTTTTCAAATTCAATAAACCATTCGTGGTACGGTAACCCTACTGCTGGAGTGATTTGTGGTGCGACCGTAAATTCATTGATTCGAATATTAGTTCCAATAATTGCTTCCTGCAGCGCACTCTCCACTTCTTTCCCAATCACGTGTTCGCCAAAAGCAGAAATATAATGTTTGATTCTTCCCGAGACAATTATTCGGTACGGTTTTAAGCTGATAAACTGTACGGTATCGCCGATATTATATCCCCAAAGTCCCGCATTGGTTGAAATTATCAAAACATAATTCACTCCCAATTCTACTTCACCAATCGTATATCGTTTTGGATTTTCAGTGTAAAATTCATCCGATTTAATAAATTCATAAAAAATTCCGGAGTTCAGAAGCAGTAACATTCCTTTATCCTTTTGCGAATCCTGATACGCGAAAAAACCTTCCGAAGCCGGAAACAATTCTATACTGTCTACTTTTCTTCCAATAAGATTTTCAAATTTAGCGCGATACGGTTCATAATTGACGCCACCGTAAATAAACAAATTGAAATTTTTGAAGATTTCCCCCACTGGCTTCCCCCCTTTTTGATGTAATTTCTCAAAATACATTTGAACCCAGGAAGGAATCCCGGAAATCACAGCCATGTTCTCGTTGATTGTTTCCTCGACAATCGCATTTACTTTGGTTTCCCAATCTTCGATACAATTGGTTTCCCAAGATGGCATTCTGTTTTTTTGAAGGTATTTTGGAACAAAATGTGCCACAATTCCAGACAATCTTCCTAATTTAATTCCGTTTTTTTCTTCTAATATTGGACTCCCTTGCAAGAAAATCATTTTACCGTCAACAAAATCAGCATTTCCAGTTTCGTGAATGTAATGCAAAATTGCATTTCGGGCCGCCTCAATATGATACGGCATGGATTCCTTAGTTAACGGAATATATTTGGCCCCGGAAGTCGTTCCGGAAGTCTTGGCAAAATAAAGTGGTTTTCCTTTCCAAAGGATATTTTTCTCGCCTTTTACAACCTTATCTACATACGGTTTTAGCGCCTCATAATCCCGAACCGGAACTTGTTTAGCAAAATCGTTCTCGTTTGCTATTTGGTCAAAATGATGGTCAATCCCAAATTGTGTTTGTTTGGCATCTTGGATTAATTGCAACAGCACTTTTCTTTGAGTTGCAATTGGATCGTTGGACCAAAGCTGTGTTTCCTTGTATATTTTTTTTGCAAATAATTTTGCTGCAAATGATTTTATTGACATTTTTATTTTGTTCTTTAAAAATTGAAAGATACTTTTTATTTCGGATTTCCGTTCCTGGTTTTTGAGGAGCTTGGAAGAGAATTTTTATCTTCTTTCGCTACTTGTTCTCGCAGCTCCCGTTCTTGTTTTGATGGCGATAAATCAACTGGTATAATAATTTCAGCTGCTGCTTCCAGTATGGAATCTTTATTGAATTTAGCATATTCCAGCTCTCCATTCAACACTTTCTGGATGGATTTAATGTAGGCTTCATTTCTTTTTAAAGCATTAGACAACGAATCTGATTTTAAGGCTAATTCCGTTGCATCTCGCTTTAATTTTGACGAGGAATACCCTGGTATTAATTCCCGTAAAGGAGTAAAAGCAATAATTAAAGTAGTGACAAATGTGATAATTATTGCTCCCAAAGTCGCTACCACAAAAACATTCATTAAGGTAAGTTTCAATGAAAATGTCTCTTCAAAAGTATCTTCATTTAATATGATTAAACGTCTTTTGTTAAATAAATTTTCCTTGATTTTGCGTCGCTTTTGTCTTTTTTTGGACATATAATTTGATTAATGAACAAATATAACAATTATTGTCCTTGCTTGTGTTTACTTGTATTTATCCCGTATTGAAAACCTAAATTAATTTTTAGCAAATTTTTAACGCTTTTGAAACCAAATAAATGCGGTAAAATTAATCTCCGTAAACTATTTCTATATACCTTTGCTTATAGATTTATTACAAATTTGCTTCGGCAATAAATTATTCAATCATGGGAAGATTAGGTGTTACAGAAATCCTCGTTATATTAGCGATTGTTTTATTACTTTTTGGTGGTAAAAAAATACCGGAACTTATGAAAGGTTTAGGAAGCGGAATCAAAGAGTTTAAAAACGCAGCCAAAGATGGTCAGCCAGCTGATAAGAAAGAAGAAGAAATAAAATAAAAAAAAAGCTTTTCATAATATGAAAAGCTTTTTTTTATGGTTTAAATGATCATTGTTCGATGCATTTAATTTTTAAACTAATTGGAGTAAATTTCGAAAATATCATTTTCTTCTGAATCAATAAATTCGATTATTTTATCTTTATTTTTTTGGATTAAATCAACTAATTTTTTGGTGTCTAAATTATAGGTTTTCAAATAAATTAACTTTGGTGGTGCTTTTCTTAGAAGTACAATTTTTTCAAAATCATCGTCTTTACTGATGATTGTAAATCCATATTTCTTAGCATAATCCCAAATAGAAATATCATCTGCATGTTGTTTAATTTATAATTCTGATGCGTGAATAACTTCTGCGAAAATTGGCGTGAGCTGTTTTATCATTCGCCAAGATAAATTTTCATCTAATAACAGCTTCACGATGCAAATGCTATTTTAGTCATATTGTCACGATAAGCTGCAAATGAAAGTGTTGCAATTATTTTTTGTTTATCTAAGGCTGGAAAATCTGCAATAATTTCATCCATCGACATTCCTGCTGCTAAATAAGATAACACATCCGAAACTGTGATTCTGGTGCCAGAAATACAAGGTTTTCCACTTCTAATTTCTGGGTTAATGCTGATGTATTTTTGCCAATTTTCCATAATTGATTTGTTTAATATTCAAATTTAATCAATTTTTTTGATTCATTGTTAAATAACCATTGTCAACTGAATTCTCTTTCTGTCTTCATCTACTTCGGTGACTTTGACCTGCACATGTTGGTGCAATTTAACCACTTCATTCACATCGCTGACAAAACCCGCTTTGAGTTGGGAAATGTGAACCAGGCCACTTTCTTTGACTCCAATATCTACAAAACAACCAAAATTAGTAATGTTATTCACAATTCCCGGTAAAACCATTCCTGTTTTTACATCTTTTATCGTTTTTACATTGGGGTCAAATTCAAAAACTTTGGCTGATTTTCTGGGATCTAATCCCGGTTTTTCAAGTTCTTTGATAATGTCTTTCAATCCCAACAAACCTATTTCTGGTGTAATGTAATTTTCTGGTTTTATTAAAACCGTTTTCTCTTTATTTGCAATTAAATCATGCACCGTCAATTTTAAATCTTTTGCCATTTTCTCCACAATTCCGTACGCTTCGGGATGAACAGCCGAATTATCCAACGGATTTTTTGCATTCGAAATTCGGATAAAAGCAACGCCTTGCTGGTACGCTTTTTCACCCAAACGCGGCACTTTTTTAAGTTGTTTTCGATCTGTAAAAGGACCATTTTCAGAACGATATTGAACAATATTTTCGGCCAGCTTCTCTCCTATTCCACTCACGTAACTCAATAAATGCTTGCTCGCAGTGTTGATGTTTATCCCAACCGAATTCACGCAACGAATCACCGTATTATCCAGTTCTTCTTTCAACTTATTTTGGTCAACATCATGTTGGTATTGGCCTACGCCAATGGCTTTCGGGTCAATTTTTACCAACTCAGCCAATGGATCACTTAATCTTCGCCCGATAGAAACTGAACCTCGAACTGTAACATCATAATTCGGAAATTCATCTCTGGCAATTTTTGAGGCAGAATAAACCGATGCTCCCGCTTCTGAAACGATAAAAACTTGGACCGGCTTATCGAAAGCTATTTTCTTGATGAAGAATTCGGTTTCACGTGAAGCGGTTCCGTTTCCTATAGAAATGGCATCAATTTTATACGAATTCACCATCGAACGAATTTTCTTCATCGCCATTGCTTCCTCTTTTTGAGGCGCATGCGGATAAATGGTTTCATTGTATAACAAATCTCCTTTTTCGTCCAAACAAACAATTTTACAACCGCTTCTAAAACCAGGATCAATTGCCAGAATTCGTTTTTCTCCCAAAGGCGGTGCTAGTAATAATTGCCCCAAATTGTTCGCAAAAACCTGAATAGAATTGGCGTCAGCCTTCGCTTTGGCTTCTTGCAAAGCTTCATTTGAAATCGCTGGATTCAGCAATCGTTTATAACTGTCTTCAATAGCTAATTGAACGTGCGGCGTAGTTTTATTTTGACCTTTTAAAACTAACGTGTCAATAATATCATACGCTTCATCAATATCCACTTCAACTTTAAATTTGATAAATCCTTCATTTTCGGCACGAAGCATCGCCAATAGTCGGTGTGAAGGGGCTTTTGTCAGCGGTTCTGACCAGTCGAAATACTGATTGAATTTTTGTGCTGCTTCGTCGTCTTTCTTTGTTTTTACAACTTTGGTGGTGATGATAGCTTTGCGTTCATACAATCGTCGGAGTTGTTTGCGAACAAAAACATTTTCATTAATCCATTCGGCAATAATATCTCTTGCTCCTTGTAATGCCGCTACTTCATTGATGACCTTTTCATTCAAATACTTTGTGGATATAAAATTGACATCGTCATTATTTTGCGCCATGATGATTTTGGCCAGCGGTTCCAATCCATTTTCACGGGCAACATCCGCTTTAGTTTTTTTCTTCTTTTTGAATGGCAGATAAAAATCTTCTAATTCCTGTAAATCAAAACTTTGTTGGATTTTTTTTTCTAATTCTGGACTGAGCGCATTTTGTTCCTCAATCGATTTTAAAATCGCTTCTTTACGTTTTACAATCACTTCGTATTCTTTTTGAAGCTTTGCAATTTGTTCTATTTGTACCTCATCCAGATTTCCTGTTGTATCTTTTCGATAGCGAGAAATAAAAGGAATAGTACAATCTTCTTGTAATAATTGTACTGTTTTTTGAATGTTTATTGCTGCAGTGGCAACGACTTTTGATATGAATTGTATATTGGTCATTTTAAATTTAAGATTATAAAATCATGTTGCTAAAATAGTATCTTTGGATCAAAATCCTCATTTATGTTTTTTTTATTCTGGTATTTTCCACTAATTAATTTGGTTGCTTTTTCAACAATAGGAATTGACAAACAACTAGCTGTAAATCAAAAAAGACGCATTTCAGAACTTAATTTATTGCTGCCAAGCGTTATTGGCGGTACAATTGGTTCCGGGTTAGCTATGCTTCTATTTAGACATAAAACCTCAAAAGAAAGCTTCCTTTTGAGGTTTTACGGAATTATATTAATTCAAATTTTAATCCTTTTTGGACTGTATAATTTTGGAATAATTAAATTCTAACAAGAAATTTTATCCACTCTTTTTTGATGTCTTCCACCTTCAAATTCTGTATTTAAGAACGCTTCTACCATTTCTACTGCTTGTGGAATTGAAGTAAAACGAGCTGGAATACTAATAATATTCGCATCATTATGTTGACGCGCCAAAACTGCAATTTCTTTTATCCAACATAAAGCAGCGCGAACTTTAGACTGTTTATTGACTGTCATAGAAATTCCGTTTCCACTTCCGCAAATAACAATTCCAAAATCAGCTTTTCCTTCAGAAACATCCGTTGCAACCGGGCGACCAAAATCTGGATAATCCACACTTTCTGCGGAATCTGTTCCATAATTAATTACTTGATGTCCTTTTGCTTCAAGCATTTGGACAATTGCTTTTTTGTAATCCGGGCCTGCGTGATCATTTCCTATAGAGATTTTCATGATTTATGTATTAAGTTGTGTATTGCAAATTTAAAAAAAGTAATCTATTCTGATGAATTTAAATCTTGCTTCTTTACCAGATTATTTTAATTGAAATGTACCTTTAAATATGAATTCAACAAAACGTTCTGTAACTATCAGATTACTATTAAATTAAAGGTTATCAACAATTATTTTAAATGTATAAATAGCTGTAAATCAATGAAAGTTATATATTTAAAATGTTAAAAATTTGCATTGTTAATAGCAAAACGCAATTGCTTGATATTCAGTTAACTTTAAATTAACACAAACTGTTCATAACTTTGGATAGAAAATAAGAACTATTTTTTAATTGTATCAAAAAAATATGTAATCCAAAACCTAGTTTTCAAATCCTAATTTAGTTCAGGGAATTTTTAGAATAGTTATCAATAATAAAAAGTAGGTTATCAACAAAAAACTGTAATGTGAGTTATTTACAAAAGCAATAGTTTTTGTGTTATCAACGATTGTTAATTAAAATATAAAAAGACTTTAAAACTAATGCTTTATCACAAAATAAGTATGTTAATAACTCTAAATAAAATCTTTAAACTTGGTTTCAAAGCTTTTTAAAATATATTTATTGCTACTATTAACACGCTATAATAACAACCAAAAAATAATTTAAATTTAATTTTTATTTTTTATTATATTAATATGTGTTGACAACTTTCAAAAAATTAAAACCTAAAAATTGATTTTAGATCTAAACGATTTTTAAATTGTTGTTGAGATTGTCTAATAATTCCTGAACTTTTTCAAAGTCATTAAAATGAATTTTGAGTTTGATTCCACCGTATGCGAAACTTCCAAACGGATCAATGGAAACCAATGTTTCATTTTCAAAAAAATAGTGAATATCTTCCTGCTCCAGCAAATGCTTTATAACTATAATTTCATGTGAATAATTAAAAATTGCAATGGTTTGAAATTCTTCCATTTTTGATACTTTTTATAAAGGTACAACTATTCTGTAAAGTTATATTTTCTTTAAAACTGTGAACTCTTTACCGATAACAGTTTAGTATTTTGTAATTTTAGACTTTTAAGAACAGATTTATGAGTAAAAGATTAAGAAAGCCGATAAAAAAAGAGAAAGATTTCTCTGAAAAAATTATAAAAATATTATCGCAAAGTGCTAATAAAGCATTCAATTATAAACAAATAGGTGCAAAGCTGGAGCTTGACGATACTGAAAGCAGAAATCAAATTATAAAAGATTTGAAGATTCTGGCTTCGCAAAATAAAATTATAGAATCAGAACCGGGTAAATACTTAGTAAAAGCTGAGAGTAAAGAGTATTATGAAGGTAAAATTGACATGACCGGACGTAAAACAGCTTATTTTGTTTGTCCTGAAATGGAAGAAGATGTCTTTATCCCAACCAATAACTTAAACCACGCTTTGGACAAAGATATCGTCAAAGTGTATGTTTACAATCGCAGAAAAGGAAAAAGACCTGAAGGTGAAGTAATTGAAGTACTTGAAAGAAACAAAACCGACTTTGTTGGTGTTATTGACATTCAAGCAAATTTTGCTTTTGTTTCTACTGCAAATCCAAAAATGTATACCGATATTTTTATTCCAAAAGATAAAATAGGTGATGCGGAGCAAGGCGATGTAGTTTTGGTTCACATCGAAGATTGGCCAGCCAGAGCTGATAGTCCTTTTGGTTCTGTAATAAAAGTTTTAGGTAAACCAGGAGAACACGATACGGAAATCCACGCTATTCTTGCTGAATACGGATTACCATCTGAGTTTCCTATTGAAGTAGAAACGTTTGCACAAAAAATTGATACTTCGATTGAAGAAGATGAAATTGCCAAACGTCGTGACATGCGAGATACGTTGACTTTTACGATTGATCCAAAAGATGCGAAGGATTTTGATGATGCACTTTCATTCAAAAAATTAGAAAATGGTAATTATGAAATTGGTATTCACATTGCCGATGTTTCATATTATCTTCAGGAAGGAACAATCCTGGACGATGAAGCGTATCAAAGAGCAACATCCGTTTATTTAGTGGATCGGGTAGTGCCAATGTTACCGGAAGTATTATCAAATTTTGCTTGTTCTTTACGTCCAAATGAAGAAAAATACACATTTTCCGCTATTTTTGAAATAACGGAAACCTCACAAGTTGTCAACCAATGGTTTGGTCGAACGGTAATTTATTCCGATCAACGTTTTGCTTACGAGGAAGCGCAATACATCATAGAAACCAAAGACGATGTAATTCCTGAAGAAATTTCGATTACGGGAAGTTCGTATCAAGTTTCTTCAGAAATTGTTGCTGCGACTCTAAAAATGGATGAATTAGCTAAAATTTTTAGAAAAAGAAGAATGGCTGAAGGAGCGATATCTTTTGATAAAGTTGAAGTCAAATTCAATTTAGATGAAGCCGGTGAACCTCAAGGGGTTTATTTTAAAGTTTCAAAAGATGCCAATCATCTGATTGAAGAATTCATGCTTTTGGCTAACAGAAAAGTAGCGGAATACATTGGAAAACAAAAGAAAACTTTTATTTACAGAATTCACGATGAACCAAATGAAGATAAATTAATTGCCATGCAAACGGTGATTGCTAAGTTTGGTTACAAAATTGATTTCCGTAACAAAGGCGATATTTCAAAATCATTGAATGCGTTGATGGAAGAAGTGAATGGTAAAAAAGAACAAAATTTAATTGATACGCTTGCGATTAGAAGTATGAGTAAAGCCAAATATTCTACGGATAACATAGGACATTACGGTTTGGCTTTTGATTATTATTCGCATTTTACTTCACCAATTCGTCGTTATCCGGATGTAATGGTGCATCGATTGTTGCAACATTATCTAGACGGAGGAAAATCTGTAGATGAAGAAACGTATGAAACAAAATGTGTTCATTCGTCCACAATGGAAGGTTTGGCAACCAATGCTGAACGTGATTCTATTAAATATATGCAGGTAAAATACATGCAAGATCATCAGGATCAGGAATTTTTAGGAGTAATTTCAGGTGTGACAGAATGGGGAATTTATGTTGAAATCATAGAAAATAAATGTGAAGGAATGTGTAGAATTAGAGATATAAAAGACGATTATTACACCTTTGATGAAAAACAATATGCACTAACCGGAGCAACTTCTGGTAAATTATTACAATTAGGTGACGAAATTTACGTTAAAGTAAAAAATGCCGATTTAGTTAAAAAACAACTGGATTTTAATTTTTTAAGAAGAATTGGAGAACCGTTAAAATAAAAAAAATGAAAAAATTAATGATACTTGCTGTTGTATTTTTGAGTCAACTAACAAATGCTCAAGCAACCAGAAACTTAGGAGATTTTGATGAAGTTAAAGTTTTTGATAAAATCAATGTCAAATTAATTGAATCATCAGAGAACAAAATTGTCGTAACAGGAGCACGAGCTGACGAAGTGGAAACGGTAAATAAAAACGGAGAATTAAAAATCAGAATGCCTTTTCCACAATTATTATCAGGTGAAGATATTATGGTTAAATTATATTTTAAAAATCTGGAAAGTATCGCGGTAAGTGAGGGGAGTTATGTTTCAAGTGAAAAAGATTTTAAACAAACAAGCTTGGATTTAAATGCAAAATCAGGAGGAGAAATAAACTTGGACATAAATGTTGATAAAGTAGTTGTGAAAGCGAATGCTGGTGGAATAGTTACTTTATCCGGGAAAACGAAAAATCAAGATGTTGTAATAACTTCTGGAGGAATTTTAAACGCAAAGGATTTAGAGACTTCACAAACCACAATAAGCGTTGCTGCAGGAGGAAAATCAGAAATCCATGCGTCAACATTAGTTGATGCAAAAGTAAGAGCTGGAGGCTCTATTTTTATTTACGGAAAACCAAAACAGATTAACAAGGAAGTTTTCATTGGCGGTACGATTTTAGAAAAAAATTAGTACTTTGGTTTAGATTTTGGAGCAATAAATTTAAATTTTTAATGATAAACGACATATTAGCTGGTATTCCTTGGGGAATTTTCTTGAGTTTTATGATTGGTCCTGTTTTTTTTATTTTACTGGAAACAAGTATTATAAAAGGATTTAGAGCGGCTTTAGTGTTTGATTTAGGAGTCGTTTTAGGAGATATTGTTTTTATTGGAATTGCTTATTTAGGCAGTTATCGGTTGATTCAAAGTTTAAAAGATCAGCCGGCTCTTTTCATTTTTGGAGGTGTATTAATGTTAGCTTATGGCATAATTTCGTTCATACAGCTAAAGAAAGAACAAAAAATTAATACGGATATTATCGATAAGGAAATTGTCAAAAAAAACTATATAAACCTTTTTATAAAAGGTTTTTTGTTAAACATCATCAACATTGGTGTTCTTGGTTTTTGGTTGGCAATCATTATTTCTGTTGGGCCAAAACTAGAAATGCAAACTTCTAGAATGATAACTTTCTTTATTGCAGTTATTGGGACTTATTTGTTTGTAGATTGTATCAAAATACTTTTGGCGAAACAATTAAAAACAAAACTTACTCCTGTAAATATTCTCAAAATTAAAAAAGGAATTAGTATTGTAATGATGGTTTTCGGATTGGTTTTAATCACCCAAGGGTGGTTCCCGGAAGAAAAAGCAATGGTAAAAGATGCATTCGATAAAATAGATAATTAATAGATTTTAATTTTCATAAAACAGTAAAAAGCCTTGACTCTAAATAATTTAGAATCAAGGCTTTTTACTGTAAACTATTATAACTCTAAGGCAATGTAATCGAAAAATTTACCACTTAAATGACTTACTGGTTTAAGATTTTTAACATATAAGTCATGTACGTTTTTAGTTACCACCTTATCAATTTAAAATTATTTTTGAACCAGTAAGAAATTAAGTTTCATTGAGACCTAACACTTAATTTTTCTTAATTTTTTAATGGTTTATAATATAATATTCTCGAATTTTTTCTTAAAAATTAGACATAAAAAAAACCTTCAAATTACTTTGAAGGTTTTAGAATATCGTCTGGATTCGAACCAAACTTTACTTAATTTTTTTTAAAAATTGGACACAAAAAAACCTCCAAATTGCTTTGAAGGTTTTAGAGGCATTGTCCGGATTCGAACCAAACTTTACTTAATTTTTCTTAAAAATTGGACACAAAAAAACCTCCAAATTGCTTTGAAGGTTTTTAACTATCGTCTGGATTCGAACCATACTTTACTTAATTTTTCTTAAAAATTGGACATAAAAAAAACCTCCAAATTACTTTGAAGGTTTTAGAATATCGTCTGAATTCGAACCATACTTTACTTAATTTTTCTTAAAAATTGGACATAAAAAAAACCTCCAAATTACTTTGAAGGTTTTAGAGGCATCGTCCGGATTCGAACCGGAGTAGGAGCTTTTGCAGAGCCCAGCCTAGCCGCTCGGCCACGACGCCATTGTTAAACGGATGGCAAAAGTACTTAAAAAGTTTAATGTTTAAAAGATTAAAGTTTAAAAGTTTTAAAAAATATTTTTTTATTCTTTTTAAGCATTTTTGATTTAACTTCTGTATTCTTCCATTTCGATAGTAACTGCTTCAACATCACCGCCAATAGGAGGATTGAGTTTAGAAACCGCTACAATGATTCTGGAAATCTCAGGAATTTCTTCAAATATGCGCGTTATGATCCGGTGTGCCACATGTTCTAATAAGTCCGAACGAATCGCCATTTCCTCGACAACAATGCGGTTTAAGAGCACGTAATCAACTGTATCTTTCAAATCATCAGTTAAGCTGGATTTTCTCAAATCGGTCTTAACTTCTAAATTGACGGTATAGTCTGATCCAATTTTCCCTTCCTCGATCAAGCAACCGTGGTAGGAATAAGTTCTGATATTTTTAAGTTTTATAATTCCCATTATTTTATTTTTTTGTTTAAAATTGTAAAGTGTAAAGCGAAATTGCTAACTTTTCATAGGTTTCTATGGAAACATTAAACTTTAAACCTCAAACTTTTTTTATCTTTGCTAAAATAAAACAAAAAAATGTCAACTGAAGAAAAATCACTCCATTTTATAGAACAAATCATCGAAGACAGTTTATCAAACGGTTTTCCCAAAGATAAATTACGTTTTCGTTTTCCTCCTGAGCCCAATGGGTATTTGCACATTGGTCATGCTAAATCGATTTGCTTAAATTTTGGTTTAGGGCTAAAGTATAATGCGCCGGTAAACTTGCGTTTTGATGATACTAATCCTGCAAAAGAAGAGCAGGAATATGTAGATGCCATCAAAGAAGATTTGAAATGGTTGGGATATAATTGGACGGAGGAATTGTATTCTTCTGATTATTTTCAGCAATTATATGAATGGGCAATTTCGATGATTAAAAATGGAAAAGCGTATGTAGATAGTCAATCGTCAGAAGATATGGCGCTTCAAAAAGGAACGCCAACACAACCGGGAGTTGATGGTCCTCACAGAAACCGTTCAGTTGAAGAAAATCTTACTTTATTCGAAGGAATGAAAAATGGTGATTTTCTGGAAGGAAGTCATGTTTTACGTGCTAAAATTGATATGACGTCTACGAATATGTTGATGCGTGATCCATTAATGTATCGTGTTTTGCACCGTCATCATCACAGAACTGGAAACGATTGGAAAATTTATCCAATGTATGATTATGCACATGGTGAAAGTGATTATATAGAGCAAATTTCACACTCTATTTGTACGTTAGAATTTGTCATGCATCGAGAATTATACAATTGGTTTTTGGACCAAATTTATGATGATTCAAAAGTAAGACCACATCAATATGAATTTGCACGTTTGAACTTGAATTACACAGTAATGAGCAAGCGAAAACTATTGCAATTAGTTCAGGAAAATATAGTGAATGGCTGGGATGATCCTAGAATGCCAACCATTTCAGGATTAAGAAGAAGAGGTTACACAGCAAATTCTATTCGTAAGTTTTGTGATATAATTGGTGTTGCTAAACGGGAAAATATAATTGATTTTTCTCTTTTGGAATTTTGCTTACGTGAAGATTTGAATAAAACTGCTCCAAGAGTTATGGCAGTTTTAGATCCAATAAAATTGGTGATTACGAATTATCCGGAAGATAAAGAAGAATGGTTGGAAGCCGAAAACAATCAGGAAGATGAAAGCGCAGGATTTAGAAAAGTTCCTTTTTCTAAAGAATTATTTATTGAAAGAGAAGACTTTCTTGAAGAGGCTCCGGCAAAGTTTTTCCGATTGAGTTTAGGCAGAGAAGTACGTCTTAAAAACGCTTATATCATCAAAGGCGAAAGTGTTATAAAAGACGCTGCCGGAACGATAACTGAGATTCATGTAACTTATGATGAAGATAGTCGAAGTGGAAGTGGGAGCGAAGCCAGTCAACGAAAAGTAGCGGGAACCTTGCATTGGGTTTCGATTCAACATGCTTTGGAAGCGGAAGTACGTCTTTATGATCGCTTGTTTATCGATGAAGCACCAGACAGCCATAAAGAGAAAAATTTCTTGGAATTCACGAATACGGATTCATTACAAATTGTTAAAGGATTTGTTGAACCAAGTTTAGCAACAGTTCATGCCGGAGAAAAATTTCAGTTTCAACGATTGGGTTATTTCAATGTGGACAAAGATTCAACGGAAGGCAAAATTGTCTTTAATAAAACCGTTGGATTGAAAGATGCTTGGGAAGAAAAAGGTAAAAAAGAAGAAAATTTATTGATGAATACTCAAAAAGAAATCAATAAATATGTTAAGGAAAAAGACGAAAACAATGCCAATTTGATTCTTAACGCCATTGTTGAAAACATAAAAAGTATTGATAATTACAGTTTAATTATTCAGACTATTGTCAAAAACATTAAGAATGATAATAACTCGTTGTTGTTTTCAAATCTGATTTTGCATCATTCTGATAAAGTACAAGTACAAGATATTGAGGCAGATTCTTTAACAAAATTATATACGATGTCCTTAAAAAGTCAGATGGCAACTGTTAGAATTTTGGTAATTGAGAATTTACAAAATGATTTGAATAATTTTAGTCTTTTTCAAACACAACTTTCAGATATGAAAAATAATGAAAAAAACGAAAAAGTGTTGCAATTATTAAATGAGCTTAAAATTTAAGCTTTATTTTTAAATAGGTTTTATCGATTCAAAGTCCTCTTAGCAGAGGACTTTTGGCATTATAGTAATTTATTATGATAATTTAATTTTCAATAGTTTAATGCAATTAAAAATGACTTTCATAAAGCGTTTTTCAAGCTGTTTATTTAAATAAACAGTACGAAGTATAAATTCAAAAAAATCATTTAACAGCTCGCTTTTATTTGCTTTCTGTCCTGTGAAATTGCACTTTAACGAGTTGTTAGCGGGTTGTTGTTAATAAATCCGTATCTTTATAAATCAAACTTTTTAAAACTAAGAATTATGTCAAATACTACAGGAAATACATTATTCGCTATTTTAGCAGGAGTAGCAATTGGAGCCGGAATAGGAATTTTGTACGCACCTGATAAAGGATCAAAAACAAGAAGAAAATTAAAAGATGGTTTTGATGGTGCCAAAAATGATTTACAAAATAAACTTGATTCTGTATCAGTACAATTGAGCGACCAATTAACAACAGCTAAATTTGATTTAGAAGAAACCTACGAAGATTTAGTTTCAAATATGAGTCATAAAACCGAAGAGGTAATTTCTTTTTTAGAAGATAAATTAGCCGATTTAAAACGGAAAAATGCAAAACTTCAAAAATAATCTTGCATTTTCCATCTATCAAATTTTAAAACGAAGTACATGGCTTTTGAAGAATTAAAAGAAAATACGGAGGATATTCAAGAACAAATACAAGGATATATTCAGAGCAATGTATCTTATTACAAGTTGTGGGGTTTCAAAGTAGCAATGAAATCGACGACAATGATTCTTAAGTTCACATTGATTTTTCTATGTTTCAGCATGGTTTTATTCTTTTGTTCCATAGCAGGAGCATTGGCAATAGGTAAATATTTAAATAATTATCCGTTGGGATTTTTAATAGTAGGAGGAGTATATCTTTTAACAACGAGCCTTTTATTTTTAATAAAAGATAAAATTGTGGAAGGACCAATATTGGAGAAATTTTCAGAAATATTTTTTAACGATTAAATCATGGAAACAAAAAAATATTCTTCTTACGCTCAAATTGATAGAGAACTTGAAATTTTAAAAATAGAAAAAGAAATCAGTTATCAAAAATTGATTTTTGGAGTAAAGAAAACCAAGGATAGTTTTTCACCTCAAAACATTGTCAGTGACCTGATAGGAACGTACAGTTCTGTTATTCCTTATGGAGCAATCGTTTCTACTGCGGCACCTTTTATACTAAATAAAGCAATTCCATTTATCAAAAATTGGTTTATAAAAAGAAAAAGAGGCGTGTAAGCCTCTTTTTTTATGATTATAAGTGTCTATTCTTCTGTATCGGGAGTTTCCGGAGCTTCTGGTAATTCGACCGTATTTTCCTTTCTAGAATTCCCTCTTTCGCTTCTCTTTTTCATTAATTCACCTACCTGATTAGAAGCACTAAATGAAGCAATCATATTATTAAGCATGTCACTTCCCGCTTGTGGAGAGTTTGGTAATAAGATCAGATTCGAATTTGTGTCAGCACCAATAGCTTGTAACGTATCATAATGTTGTGTTACCACAATCAATGCCGAAGCTTCTTGGGAATTGATACCAACTCTGTTCAAAACATCAACACTTTCTACTAAACCTTTAGCAATTTCTCTTCGTTGGTTTGCGATTCCTTGTCCTTGTAATCGTTTGCTTTCTGCTTCTGCTTCCGCTTTGGCTACAATTCTAATTCTGGAAGCTTCTGCTTCAAATTCAGCTACTGTTTTTTCTCTATCAGCCGCATTTATTCTGTTCATCGCATTTTTTACTTGAATATCCGGATCAATATCCGTTACCAAAGTGTTGATTATGGTATATCCATAAGTCGTCATGGCTTCATTTAATTCTCTTTTTACAGCAATGGCAATGTCGTCTTTTCTTTCAAAAACATCATCAAGTTTTAGCTTTGGAACTTCGGCACGAACGACATCAAATACATAAGAAGTAATTTGATCGTGCGGATATTCCAGTTTATAAAAAGCGTCGTAAACGGTTTCTTTGATAACCATAAATTGAACTGAAACTTTAAGTTTCACAAAAACGTTGTCTTTCGTTTTTGTTTCAATGATAACATCTAATTGTTGGATTTTTAGATTCACACGTCCTGCGATTCTGTCAATTAATGGAATTTTCAAATGCAAACCGGATTGTCTGATACTTAAAAATTTTCCAAATCGCTCTACAACAACAGCCGTTTGCTGTTTGACTGTAAAAAATGAGGAAAATAAAATGAAAAATCCAAATACGAGGAGAATAATTAAAGCAATGTTCATAATGTTTTTATTTTTAGTTAAAAAATATCCCACAATTTACAAAAAAACTTTAGGTTTGTCTTTGTAAATTCCAATTATATGAGAAAAATATCACTTAGTTTAGTTTTTGTTTTCTGCACAATATCAGCCTTTTCTCAATTTAAATATCGAGATTCAAACAGGTTAGGAATCAGTTTTGGAGTCAATCAATTTACCTTGAACACTGATAATTTCGAAACAAAACCTAAATTGGGTTGGAATGCTGGACTTTGTATGCGGGGAAATTTCTATAATAACTGGGATATGGTTTATGCAATTCAGTTTAGCGAAAACAATTTTTCTGTTGCAACGAATAGTTTGACTTCAGCTAAAGAAGATGTCAATTATAAATTGGCTTCTGCCCAAATAGCATTACAAGCAAGTTTCAAAATTATCGAAAATCACTTGAGTATTGAATTTGGACCCATTGTTCAAGTAAACAGAAAATTAAATATGGATAATAATGATGCAAACAATGTTATTTCTGGGACAACCTTGTTGGCCAAAGATATTAGGGAGATTTCAAATTTTAATTTGTGTCCAACTGTAGGAATTACTGCTGGAGTTCGCCATTTCCGGGCTAATGTTTCCTATCAATATGGATTGAACAATATGCTTGCAAATTTGAACAACAAGAATTTAGGTGTAAATTTCAAAGGGAATTCAGGAATTATTAATGCAGATTTGATTCTTTATTTATAAAAAAAGCTCCCAAATCTGGGAGCTTTTTTAGTTTTAAAGAGAAGAAATTGCTTTCTCAATTCTATTAATCGTTTCCTTCTTTCCAATTACTTCAACGATATCAAATAGGTGAGGACCTTTTAATGCGCCAACCAAACTCAAACGAAACGGCTGCATTACTTTTCCCATTCCAATTTCGTTTTTCGTCATCCAGTCTTTTACAATCGTCTCGATATTCATTGAAGTGAAATCTGTGATTTCATCTATAACGGAGATTAATTCTTGCATTAATGCCGGTGTTTCAGCTTTCCAGTTTTTGCGTGCTTTTTCATCATACGCTGTTGGAGCGACAAAGAAGAAATCACTCATTTCCCAAAATTCAGAAACAAAATGCGCGCGTTCTTTGATTAAAGAAACCACTTTTGTAACTACGTTTTCAGAAACGTTGAAACCTTTTTCAATCAAAGAAGGAGCGAAGGTTTTCGCCAAATCTTCATCTTTCTGTTTCACTAAATATTGATGATTGAACCATTTATTTTTTTCCGGATCAAATTTAGCCCCAGCTTTATGCACTCTGTTTAAATCAAATGCAGCAACTAATTCATCAAGTGTATATAATTCTTTTTCTGATCCGTCATTCCATCCCAATAAGGCTAAAAAGTTGATTACAGCTTCCGGGAAAAACCCTTTTTCTCTGTAACCGGACGAAACACCTTCTTCAGTTTTCCAATCTAATGGAAAAACAGGAAATCCCATCTTGTCACCGTCACGCTTGGATAATTTTCCGTTTCCAACAGGTTTCATTATTAAGGGTAAATGTGCAAATTCCGGTGCTTCCCAACCAAATGATCTGTACAATAAAATGTGTAAAGGCATCGATGGCAACCATTCTTCGCCACGAATTACATGCGACGTTTCCATTAAATGATCATCCACAATATTAGCCAAATGATACGTTGGCATTCCGTCACTTTTAAACAATACTTTATCGTCTAAAAGATTCGTTTCAAATTTCACTTCTCCACGTATGATGTCGTGCAAATGCAGCGTTTCATTCACCGGAGTTTTAAAACGGATGACATAATGTTCGCCATCAGCAATCCTTTTAGCAGTTTCGTCTGCAGAAATCACTAATGAAGTGTCCAGTTTTTCTCGGTTATGGTGATTGTATATAAAGGTGTTTCCTTGTTCTTCTTCTAATTTTCTTGCCGCATCCAAAGCATCGGCTGTATCAAAAGCGTAATACGCATTTCCCGAATTGATTAACTGATCCGCATATTGTTGGTACAAATACTTTCTTTCGCTTTGACGGTACGGACCAAATTTCTCGTTTTTACCAATAGTCTCATCGGGCGCAATTCCTAACCATTCCAGTGCTTCCATTATATATTCTTCTGCACCGGGAACAAAACGGTTTTGGTCCGTATCTTCAATTCTTAAGAAGAATACACCATTGTTTTTTTTGGCAAACAAATAATTGAATAGTGCGGTACGAACTCCGCCAATATGTAAAGGTCCAGTTGGACTTGGTGCAAAACGCACACGAACTTGCTTCGACATTTTTGTAAATTTTGGTGCAAAGATAAATTAAATGGATTTGTAGATTGGTAGACTTCCTCTTTTTTTAAATAAATTAAGAAGCACTAAAAGCTACCTCATTTCTATTGGAACTCGTTTATTCATTACGGCAAACCATATTTGCGGGAAAAAAGATAATACCATACATGTGGGATAACCATAAGGCATTTGCGGGGAAACATCATGGTATTCTAATATTTGGTACTTTTTTTGAGATTTAAAGTGATGATCGCTGTGTCGCGTAAGTTCATAAAGAATAATTCTTCCAAGAACGTGATTTGAATTCCAAGAATGTTTCTCTGAAACTCGTTCAAACCTTCCGGAAGCAAGGCGGTTTCTTTTTAATCCATAATGCTCTATATAATTAATAGTTTCCAGTAAAAGAAAGCCAACAATTCCAGCAAACAAAACAAGCAAAAAACCTTTAAAACCAAAAAACAAATAAATTAATAGTAAATAACTAATTTGAATTATCGTAAACCAAAACATATCATTCTTTACAGAAAAGAACGAACGATTATTAACGGTGTTTAGTTTTTTTTGAATCTCCCAAGCTTTTTTATATGTTCCTATGACTGTTTGAAACCAAAAAGCATACAGGTTTTGATTGTATTTGGCAGTTGATGGATCTTCAGGAGTGCTAACATGTAAATGATGCCCGTGATTGTGTTCTATGTAAAAATGGGTATAATGGCTTGGAATTAAAAGAAATTTTCCTAAAATTTTTTCAAAAAAATTCTTTCTATGACCCAGTTCATGGGCGACGTTAATGCCATTAGATCCAAGAATAACTCCAAGACTTAATGTCATCCCAATGATTTCGGTTTTGGAAATTCCAGTTTGGGTAATTTTATACAAACAAAAAAATAATGCGCCATAAACAATGGGAACATTCAAGTAAAGTAAAACGTCAAAAAACTTATTTTTTAATCTACCCGAAACGGTTTCTTGATCATAATTCTTTTGGTCTACTGGCAAAAGTAACTCTAAAATAGGAATTATAACAAAAGCAAAGAATAATGCAGAGAACGACCAAAAATCACTTAAATATATTCCTATCGTACCAACAACAGGAATACTGTATGCCCATAAATATTTCATATCAAAAGATTTCTATAAATTTACTCAATCGTATCTATTTTTCCAACTATATCTGTTTGCTTATTTTTTAACGTTTTCTGATTGAGATAAATTTGTACTTTTATCAGTTATTAATTAGAAGTTAGAAATTTTGGAAACAGGAAATGTTATTTTTCAAAAACTGGAGGCTTTTATCAAAAAGTATTACACTAATGAACTTATTCGGGGATTGTTATTCTTTATCGGTTTGGGATTGTTGTATTTTTTATTTACGCTTTTTGTAGAATATTTTTTTTGGTTCAAGCCGTTGGGAAGAACAATTTTATTTTGGACTTTCATCGGAGTAGAAGTGTATTTGTTGTTCCGTTTTATTTTGTTTCCAATTTTTAAATTATTCAAACTTCAAAAAGGAATCGATTACAACCAGGCTTCGACTATTATAGGAAATCATTTCACGGAAGTGAGCGACAAACTGACTAACTTTTTACAATTATCAAATCCGAATGAACATCTAATTAAGTCGGAATTATTAGCCGCTTCAATTGAACAAAAAGCGAACGCGTTGCAACCAATCCCTTTTGGGAACGCCATAAATTATAACGGAAACAGAAAGTATTTTCCTTTGGCTTTAATTCCACTACTGTTATTTGCTTTTTTTTATTTCTCCGGAAACAGCAATATGATTTCTCAAAGTTTGAATAGAGTCGTGCATTTCAATTCAGCTTTTTTGCCTCCGGCTCCTTTTAAATTCGTGGTTTTAAATTCTAATTTACAAACGGAGCAAGGAAAGGATTTTATACTTCGAATTAAAACCGAAGGAAAAATAGTTCCTGAGAATGCGATGATATTCATTGAAGATGAAAGTTATTTTATGGAATCAGTCAAAGCAGGAGAATTTCAATTTAAAATAGCAAAGCCTTTAGGAAATATTTTGTTCCACGTGGAGGGAAATGCTATTTCTTCACCGGAATATGAATTGAAAGTGGTAATTGTTCCTTCGATTGCTAATTTTGAAATGCAGTTGAACTTTCCTTCCTATGTGAATAAAAAAGCTGAAACAGTCAAAGGAACAGGAAATGCGGTTATTCCGGAAGGAACGGTTGTGACGTGGAAAATGAATACACAAGCGACACAAAATGTAGTGTGGATAGACGGAATTTCAAAAGCTTTTTTTTCGAAAACAGAAAACACCTTTATTTTATCCAAAAATATACTTCAAAACACAGATTATCAAATCTTTACTTCAAATGAGAAGGTAAAAAACTACGAAAAACTTAATTATCAGATTACCATTATCAAAGATCAATTCCCAACTATTAATGTGAACAACGCACCAGACAGTTTGAAGGTTGCCAAGAATTATGTTGTAGGTCAAATTTCCGATGATTACGGTTTGTCCAAACTTCAGATTGTTTATTACGAAAGAGAGAAGCCTCAAACTGCTAAACGTGGAACAATTGCTATTAAGAAAAGTGCATTTGATCAATTCGTTTTTTCGTTTCCCAGCAATCTTGCGGTGGAGCAAGGTGTGTCTTATGATTATTATTTTGAAGTTTTTGATAACGATGCCATCCATAATTTCAAAAGCACGAAGTCTGTAGTTTTTTCTAATCGGGTAGCGACAAATGTAGAAAAGGAAGATCAAATTTTGCAGCAGCAAAATGACAATATCAATAGTTTAGAGAAGTCTTTGAAAAATCAGGATAAGCAAATTTCTGAAATGGAGAAATTGCAAAAAACCGGAAAAGAGAAAGAAAATCTGGATTTCAAAGATCAGCAAAAAGTAAATGATTTTGTCAAGCGGCAAATGAAACAGGATGAGATGATAAAAGAATTCACTAAAAAAATGAACGATAATTTGGAGCAATTCAAAACCGATGAAAAGGATGAATTAAAAGAAGAGCTTCAAAAACGAATGGACAAAGCAGAAAAAGAATTGGATAAAAACCAAAAGCTTTTAGATGAGTTGAAAGAACTCAACGATAAAATTCAAAATGAAGAACTGTTGTCTAAGTTGGATAAATTTAAACAAAACAGTAAAAACCAAACTAAGAATTTAGAACAGTTGGTCGAATTGACGAAAAGGTTTTATGTAGAAAAGAAAGCAGAACAATTAGGAGACAAACTGGAAAAGCTTTCTGAAAAACAAGATAAATTATCCAATGATGAAAAGGAAAATAAACTGGATAAACAGGAAGATATTAATGCTGATTTTGACAAAATTCAGGAAGATTTAAATGATTTAGAAAAAGAAAATAGGGAGTTAAAATCACCTTTGGATTTACCAAAAGACGATGCTAAAGAAAAAGGTATTGATGAAGATTTAAAGAAAGCTTCTGAAGAATTGAGTAAAGACAAGAAAGATAAGGCTAAGCCAAATCAAAAAAGTGCTTCCAAAAAGATGAAAGAGATGGCGCAAAAAATGGCACAAACTTTGGAGGAAGGCGAGATGGAACAGTTACAAGAAGATGTAGCCATGTTGCGTCAAATTCTAGATAATTTATTGGCATTCTCTTTGTCACAGGAAGAATTAATGAATCAGTTCAGAAAGCACAAATCAGGTTCTCCGGCTTTTAATAGAAACATAAAAATTCAACAGGATTTAAAGCAACAGTTCAAACATGTTGACGATAGTTTATTTGCGATGTCATTGCGCAATCCTAAAATTGCTGAGGATATCACTAAAGAAATTGGCAATGTAATTTACAACGTTGATAAATCGTTGTCCAGTTTAACCGATGCTCAAGTGCCGAAAGGTTTGTCGCATCAACAGTACACCATTTCTGCAGCTAACAAATTAGCAGATTTTCTAAGTGATATGCTTAACAATATGCAAATGCAAATGTCCGGAATGGGTTCTGGTAAACCGAAACTTGGTCAAGGACAAGGAATGCAACTGCCGGACATTATTAAAAAACAAGAAGGTCTTGGTGAAAAAGTGAAAGACGGAATCAAGAAAGGAGAGCAACCCGGTGCAGGTCAAAAAGGACAAAACGGCAAACAGGGGAAACCAGGCCAATCAGGTCAAGAAGGTCAAAGTAGCGAAGGTGATGCGCAAGCTGTAATGGAAATTTATAAAGAGCAAAAGCAATTGCGGGAAGCATTGCAAAACGAATTGAATAAACAAGGATTGGGTGGTAACGGACAAAGCGCTTTGGAACAAATGAAGCAAATTGAAAAGCAATTATTAAATAAAGGTTTTAAGAACGAAACGCTTCAAAAGATATTGAATGTGAAACAGGAATTGTTGAAATTGAATTCCGCGATTCAACAGCAAGGCGAAGAAAACAAACGCCAATCTGAAACCAATAAAAAAGAGTTTAATAATCAATCTAATGCGCTGCCAGCTGCTTTATTAGATTATTTGAATAGCATAGAAATATTAAATAGACAATCCTTACCTTTGCGCTCGAATTTTAATCAAAAGGTTCAAGAATATTTTAATAAAAAATGATCAATTTTAATTACGAAACCGACTTTAATTTAGATAACGAAGAAGCGGTTGCAACCTGGTTGGGAAATGTTATTACATCGGAGAACAAGAAAGAAGGAGAGATAAATTATATCTTTTGTGACGATGAGTATTTGCACAAAATCAATGTGGAGTATCTGGATCACGATACGCTGACGGATATCATCAGCTTTGATTACTCTATGGGTAATGAGTTGCACGGTGACATTTTTGTTTCTGTCGAAAGAGTGAAAGACAATGCCGCTGATTTCAATGTCTCTTTTGAGGAAGAATTAAAGCGCGTTTTAGTTCACGGAATTTTACACTACTGTGGCTACAAAGATAAAGGAGAAGCGGAGGAGCTTTTAATGAGAAGTAAAGAAGATCAAAAAATCGTTATGTTTCACGTGGAACAATAGTGGTGTTTTAAACTTCAAGTCAAATATGTTTCACGTGGAACATTTTGTTTTGGTTTAAAAAGATACGGTTGCAATGTTTCACGTGGAACAAAAATAGAATTCAAAATTACAATCCTTAATTTTAGGATTAAATTATAAAAGAAGATGTTTCTAGATGAATATGATGTGATAGTTGTGGGTGCGGGCCATGCCGGTTCTGAGGCTGCTGCCGCCGCCGCAAATTTGGGATCTAAAACCTTATTGGTAACAATGAGCTTGCAGAATATTGCCCAGATGTCTTGCAACCCAGCGATGGGTGGAATTGCCAAAGGACAAATTGTGCGTGAGATTGATGCGCTTGGAGGATACTCTGGAATTGTGTCAGACAGAACCGCAATTCAGTTCAAGATGTTGAACAAGTCCAAAGGTCCAGCAATGTGGTCTCCACGCGTTCAAAGTGACCGTATGCGTTTTGCTGAGGAATGGAGAATGATGTTGGAAGGAACTCCAAATCTTGATTTTTATCAAGAAATGGTAAAAGGTTTAATTATTGAAAACGGAAAAATAAAAGGAATTCGAACTTCGCTTGGAGTAGAGATTCGCTCTAAATCGGTTGTGTTGACCAATGGAACTTTCCTGAACGGTTTGATTCATATTGGCGAAAAGCAATTTGGTGGTGGAAGAGCGGGCGAGAGTGCCGCGTATGGAATTACTGAAGATTTAGTTGCTGCAGGTTTTCAATCCGGACGAATGAAGACAGGAACGCCTCCAAGAGTAGATGGACGATCTTTAGATTATTCGAAAATGAATGAAGAAAAAGGAGATGCTAAACCGGATAAGTTTTCATATTCGGATGTGACTTCACCGTTGACTCATCAAAAATCGTGTCATATGACGTATACGTCTCTTGAGGTTCACGATATTTTAAGAGAAGGTTTTGATCGTTCGCCAATGTTTAACGGAAGAATTAAAAGTCTTGGACCAAGATATTGTCCGTCAATCGAAGATAAAATAAATCGTTTTGCTGATAAAGAAAGGCATCAGCTGTTTGTGGAGCCGGAAGGATGGAATACCTGTGAGGTGTATGTAAATGGTTTTTCTACATCGCTTCCTGAGGATATTCAATTCAAGGCATTGAGTTCTGTGGCTGGATTTGAGAAAGTGAAATTCTTTCGTCCGGGCTATGCAATCGAATATGATTATTTCCCTCCCACGCAATTAAAACATACTTTGGAAACCAAGTTAGTTGAAGGATTGTATTTCGCTGGTCAAATAAATGGAACTACCGGATATGAAGAGGCTGCTTCTCAAGGATTGATGGCCGGAATAAATGCGCATTTAAAGGTACACGAAAAAGCGCCGTTAATTTTAAAAAGAGATGAAGCATACATCGGAGTTTTAATTGATGATTTAATTACAAAAGGAACAGAAGAACCATACAGGATGTTTACGTCTCGTGCAGAATACAGAACGCTTTTGCGTCAGGATAATGCCGATTTCAGATTAACTCCTATGTCGCATGAAATAGGTTTGGCTTCGGAAGCGCGTTTGCGTAGAATGGAACACAAGTTAAATGAATCTGAAAAAATGGTTGCTTTCTTCAAAGAAACAAGCGTTTCGGTTGCTGAAGCAAATCCTATTTTAGAATCAAAAGATACGGCACTGATTACACAAGGAGATAAAATGTTCAAAGTATTTTCGCGTCCGCAAATTGATTTGGAAGACATCATGAAATTTGAAAAAGTCGCAGCTTATATTGCGAAAAATGATTTGGACCAAGAGATTTTAGAACAAGCCGAAATCCAAGTGAAGTATTCTGGTTACATCGAAAAGGAAAGAAATAATGCAGATAAACTGCTTCGATTGGAAGATGTAAAGATCCCTGAAAATTTTGACTATGAGAAAATCAAATCAATGTCAATTGAGGCAAAACAAAAATTGAGCAAGATTCGTCCGGTTACCATTTCTCAAGCATCAAGAATTAGTGGTGTTTCGCCAAGTGATGTTTCCGTGCTGTTGATCTATATGGGGCGATAGGTTTTTTGCTTGCAGATTTAACATTAAAGATTTTTGATTCAGATCTGTAGTCGTAAATCAAAAATCGTTAATCTTAAATCAACTGTTCCACGTGAAACAAAATTAAATTTGCATTATATACAAAGGGATTCTGGTGCAAATGGCAACAGGAAACTGAAAAACAACAATATGAACATTACAAACCAACAGCCTTTTTTAACTGTTAAAGATTATTCTGTTTCTCAGGAGATTTTCGACTTATATCATGACGAGAAATTTGATATGCTGACTACATCTCCGCAACCCAGTTTCGAAAACTTAGGAAAGTATTACGAAAGCGTGGATTATATTTCGCACACGGATAGCAAAAGATCGCTGTTTGAAAAAGCATATCATTTTGTAAAAACGATTGCGCTGAAAAACAAATTGAATTTAATTAATTCGCTGCAAACGGATAAAGGAAGCATTTTAGATATTGGTGCCGGAACAGGAGATTTTTTATCAGTTGCCAGAGAAAACGGTTGGCACACGATAGGAGTAGAGCCAAGCGAAAAAGCTAAAACGATTGCTAAAAAGAAAGGAGTATCATTTGTTGGAGAAACCAGCGAATTGGAAAATCATTCTTTCGATGTGATTTCGATGTGGCACGTTTTGGAACACGTTCCAAATTTGGAAAACCAAATCAAAGAATTGAAAAGATTATTAAAACAAAATGGAACTCTAATTATCGCTGTTCCAAATTTCAAATCTTTCGATGCAAAACATTACGGAAAGTTTTGGGCTGCTTATGATGTACCGATTCATTTTTGGCATTTTTCTAAAACAGCTATAAAAATGCTTTTTGAAAAAGAAGAAATGAAATTGATAAAAGTGCTTCCTATGAAATTTGATTCTTTTTACGTGAGCTTACTTTCGGAAAAATACAAAACAGGCAAAATGAATTATATAAAAGCCTTTTTTGTCGGATTGCAATCAAATTGGAAAGCGAAAAAAAATTTCGAGTATTCTTCACACATTTACATTCTAAAAAACAACTAAAATCATTTTAAGTGCATTTAAGCTTGTTTATTTAGTGTAGTCGAGAGTACAATCAAATTCTTAAAATAATTCGTTTATTTAAAAGATATACAAGTCATTTTTAATAGTTATAAATTATAAATTTATAAAACATAATAACAAAATCTTATATCATAAAAAAGTAGCATTTTGTAAACTTTTTGTCAATACTATCTATTTTTTTATATTTTTGTCACCAATACACAAAACTAGAAATTCATCAAAATGAAATCAAAGATTCACGAATACCAAAAAAGAAATATTAAAGATATGAGTAAAAAAGCATTAGTAATTATCGCATTATCAATTTCAATTGTTGCTTGTAACAAACCAGCAGAAGCAGTTAAGGAAGTAAAAACAGCTTACGTAGACACTTCGGAGTTAATGAAAGAATATACAGAGGCAAAAGACCTTGAAGCAAAATATAAAACAAAAGCAGAAGAAAAAGGTAGACAGTTAGATGCTGAAATTGCAAGATTCAAACAAGAGGCAGCTGGTTTTCAAGCTCAAGCGCAAGCAAACGGCCAGGCATGGGCACAACAAAAAGGTGCTGAATTGCAAAAAAAGGAGCAACAATTGAGCTATTCACAACAAGCATTGTCTCAAGAATTGCAACAAGAAAGCGGAAAAGAAATGGACTCTTTAGTAAGCGGAGTGAAAAAATTCATCAAAACGTACGGTAAAGAAAAAGGATATGCGTACATCTACGGTACAGGTGACGCGGCTTCGATTTTATATGCTGAAGACAAATTTGATATCACAAAAGAAATCATCAAAGCCTTGAACGATAAATACAAAGCTCCTGGTAAAACGGAAGAAACAGCAGCAGCTAAAAAATAATTTTTTTATATTAATTCAAAAATTGCCTTCGTCTACAATTAGATTGAAGGCATTTTTTTTTGAGCTATTTCCCGCTATTTGCTATAATCTCTCGTTTAGAAAGTGTTTTTTCTTACCCGTAAAAGGAGCTTCCGCTGGTCGCTCTTTTCCAGCTAGAAAAAATCACTTTCTAAATTTCGAGGATTTCTGCTGCTATCAGGGCTAAAAAGTAGTTGTTTTACAATTCTAAAATCTTTGATAAGAATCGAAATAGTGTTTCTAATTTTCAATACTTTAGCATTATATATATACGCCACATGCAAACCATTTCAGAAGCCGCCGCTTACACGTTACGATTCATCAATCAAACCCATCGATCTGTATTTCTTACCGGGAAAGCAGGAACGGGAAAAACCACTCTTTTACGGGAAATTATCCAAACCACACACAAGAACACTGTTGTTGTGGCTCCAACAGGAATTGCCGCATTAAATGCGGGCGGTGTAACGATACATTCCATGTTTCAATTACCCTTTGGAGGATTTATTCCGGATAATTCATCACCTCAATTTTCTGAAAACACTAAATTTGAAACCAAAGCGACCTTGCGCAGGCATTTCAAAATGAGCGGTTTGAAGAAATCAGTAATCCGTAATATGGAATTGTTGATCATAGATGAAGTGAGTATGCTTCGTGCGGATTTACTGGATGCGATGGATTATATGATGCAAACCGTGCGCAAAAAGAGCACTGCTTTTGGTGGCGTTCAAGTCTTATATATTGGCGATTTATTGCAGTTGCCACCTGTAATTCGGGACGAAGAATGGCGTACGCTAAAAACGTATTACAAAGGAAAATTCTTTTTCCATTCGCATGTGGTTCAGCAAAATCCGCCATTATACATTGAATTATCCAAGATTTTTCGCCAGACCGACGACACGTTTATTTCCGTTTTAAATAATTTGCGCAACAATGAGATTTCGCAGCAAGACATTCAAACCTTGAACCAATATGTAAAACCGGATTTTGATCTAAAAGCAAATAAAGGATACATCACATTAACCACCCACAACAACAAAGCCGATTCTATGAATGCGCAGGCTTTGGCAGATTTAGAAGGAAAGTTAGTGGTTTACAAACCGGAGATAACCGGAGATTTTCCGGAGAAGATATTTCCCGTAGAACAACAACTTCAGTTGAAAATGGGCGCGCAAATCATGTTTGTAAAAAATGATTTGTCTTTTGATAAAAATTATTTCAATGGAAAAATGGGAATTATCAAATCGCTTTCGAGTCAGGAAATCCTGGTTCATTTTCCGGAAGAAAACAAAACCATAGAAGTCGAAAAATACGAATGGCAAAACATTCGGTACAAAGTTGATCAAACCACTAAAGAAATTGAAGAAGAGGTTTTGGGAACTTTTGTGCATTATCCCATCAAATTAGCGTGGGCGATTACGGTTCATAAAAGCCAAGGATTAACGTTTGATAAAGCGGCGCTCGATGTTTCGCAAGTTTTTCTTCCGGGTCAGGCTTATGTTGCATTATCGCGTTTGCGCTCGTTAGAAGGGCTTATTTTGCTTTCGCCGTTGCGCATGAATGGCATTTCAAACGATCAGGATGTGATGGATTATTCACTTAACAAAGCTTCGGATTCGTTTTTAGAGAATGCCTTGCATTTTGAAACCAAAAATTTCATCCATAACTATCTGATAAACACTTTCGATTGGAATGATTTAGCTCAGGAATGGCGCAATCATAAATACAGTTACAACGAAAAATCAGAGATTTCAGAGAAATCCAAACATGCCGTTTGGGCCAAAAAGCAAACGGAAGTCATCGAACAGCTTTTGGATCCATCCAAAAAATTCATTTCGCAATTGAATAAACTTTTTGGTCAGGAAACCGTCGATTTGAATCATGTTTCTGAACGTATTCAAGCTGCTTTCGATTATTTCTTAAAACCAATGGATGATCTGGTTTTTGAAATCCTTTGGAAAATTGAAGAAGTAAAACGAATCAAGAAAGTAAAAGCGTTTTACGATGAGTTAATTATTCTGGAAGAATTGCAAACTAAAGCCGTTCTAAGATTAATGAAGGCCAAGTTATTGATTGAAACCGTTGTTGCAGGAGAAACCATTTCGAAAGAAAAATTGACGTCCTCAGAAATAAAAAAATACATCATCCGAAAAACGGAAGCTATACAAAATCAGTTCAAAAAATTAAATATCACGCTAATTGAAGACGATAGGGACGTGGAACGTTATACTTCGAAAAAATCAAAAACAGCAACACCCAAGAAATCTACTGTTCAGGAAACCTATGAATTGTGGGTCGAAAAGAAATCAATTGAAGATATTGCGACAATCAGAGTACTTACCAAACAAACAATTTACTCCCACTTTGTAAAACTGATACAAACTAAAGCGGTTTCTATTTCGGAAGTTTTACCGGAGGACAAAATGCAAGATTTAGCAACTGCTTTTGCCGGTTACAAAGAAGAATCACTGAATACCTTGATGGAAAAACACGGTCATAAATTTTCGTGGGAAGAAGCTAGGATGTACAAAGCGAGTTTGAACTAAATACAACAAAGTGCTAAAGCTAGAAAACCCTATTCGGTGAGAATAGGGTTTTGGTTTTTATAGTGATTGAATCAATATCCAAGCCTCTGGATTGTGCTTTACATTGATTTTTTTTTTCGCTTTTTCGGCTTCAGTAAATGTAGCGTAACTGCCATATAAAACCGGGAAAAAACCGTTTTTGTTAGGAGCGATTCGTTTGGCATCATATCCTAAACGAGTTAGAATTCGCAACGTTTTATTGGCGTTTTTCTCTTCTCGGTACACTCCGGCCATAATGTGATACGGCATTTTCATTTCCTTGTCGGATTTTAAAGAAAGTGTCACGGCAGGAACTGGGCTTTCGATGAAGAAAGTGGCTTGCTGAATTTTATTTTGAACTTGTTTTTGAACGGCAGTTTCAACAAGAATCGTTTCTGAGGCGATTTGGTTTTGATACATTGGATAACCAACACTTCCAGCAATTCCTAATCCTAATACAAAAATAGCGGCGTATTTTAGATACGGGTTTGGTGTTTTTGTTTCTTCAGAAACCATTGTGATGGTCGCTTTTTCTTCAATTGCTTCTACTTCTTTTTCAAAGATTTCTCTTTTTACGAGTGGTGAAACAAAAGGAGCCAACCCAAAAGAACTGGTTAAATAATTCGTTTGATCGTAGGGAGTGAAAAAGATGTTTTTATCAGCGTTTAAGCGAAGATCACCTACATTTTTTATAGAAAAAAGTTGGTTTTCTTCCAATGCTTTTTTCCAATTAAAAACTTCATATTGAATTGCGCTTACGGCATAATCATAAGAAGTTTTCTCAGCTAAAGCGATATGACTGGCTAATAAACCATCATTGTTCTTCAAATTGGCATTGAAAGCAATCATTTTTTTTGGAGGAGAAAACGAATTCAAGCTTTCGTTTAGTTTAGCCGATTGAATTTCGGTCAAAAAAGCTCCGAAACCCGGAACGGTAACACATTGATAACGGTATAAAAGTTGTGCGATGTATAGTTCGATTTTCATACTTACAAAGTTATACAACGAAAATAGTTATCAAAATTTTATTCACAATTTTTATTAACAATCCGCTTAAAAATTTATACATTTCACTTTCAAATAATTAGCATGAAATAGCCATGTTTAATCGTTATACAAACATAAATAAAGATTTTTTTAAACTGGCGTATTCCATATTCCAATAAAAAACAAGTATTATCTACATATGAAAGAGCAGGATTTATTTTATTTATTGGCATTACAAAGAATTGAAGGCGTGGGCGACATAATGGCAAAAAAACTGCTGGCTCATTTTGGAACTGCAGAAGCGGTTTTCAGTACAAAGGCATCGCAACTCGCTGCTATTGATGGAGTAGGATCTGTTTTGCTGAAAAATTTAAAGGATAAATCTGTTTTCGAAAAAGCAACTCAGGAACTAAAGTTTATAAAAGCAAATGAAATCAACGCAGTTTATTTTCTGGACGAAGAGTATCCGGAACGGTTGAAACATTGTATTGACGGACCACTTTTATTATTCACATCTGGAAATATCAATTTAAAAAACAGAAGAATAATCAGTATTGTAGGAACGCGACAAATCACCTCGTACGGAACGGAATTTTGCAGAAAACTAATAGAAGATCTGGCTCCGCTTGATCCTGTAATCGTAAGCGGATTTGCTTATGGTGTTGATATTGTGGCGCACCAACTGGCAATGGAAAATAATTTACAGACGATAGGAGTAGTGGCGCATGGTTTAAACCAAATTTACCCGAAAACCCATAAAAAATATGTGGCCAAAGTAGAACAGAACGGTGGTTTTATGACCGAGTTTTGGAGTTCGTCGAATCCGGATAAAGAAAATTTTGTTCGAAGAAACAGAATCGTTGCGGGAATCTCCGAAGCTACCATTGTAATTGAGTCAGCGGACAGAGGAGGTTCGTTAATCACGGCAAATATGGCGAATGATTACAACCGTGATGTTTTTGCGGTACCGGGTCGTGTTTCCGATAAGTACAGCCAAGGTTGCAACAACCTGATAAAAACTCAAAAAGCAAATGTCTTGACGAGTGCCGCGGATTTGGTTTATATTTTGAATTGGGATATTCAAAAAGAATTCAAACCCGTACAAAAACAATTGTTTGTAAGCTTAGAGGAAGACGAGCAAAAAGTATACGATTACCTCCAAAAAACTGGAAAAGAACTTATGGATATTATTGCTTTACGCTGTGATTTTCCTATTTATAAAATCTCAGGAATGCTGTTGAATATGGAATTGAAAGGCGTGATTCGGCCTTTGCCAGGGAAATTATTTGAGGCGATATAAATGCGTCAATCGACAATTCTTTGTTGGAGCGGCGCCTTAAAAAAGGGTCAGCTGTTTTAAAGTTTATTTTTGTAGCACCTTTATCGGTAGCACCTGTGTGTATTTTTTTCTAAGAGCAGCATATTTTTTGCCCACCAAACGAGTTGTCCCGCTGTCCGTTACAATCTCTTATGCCGAACCCCGGCACAAGAGGATTTTCACTACCATCGGGGCTAGGAGAGGACGTTTTGTTTTCATCACAAAAAAACTTCCTTTTTACAACACTTTTGTTTTACTAGTGTATAACTGATTTGTTTTAGATTGTTGATTCACAGTGTGGGCACGGATTATTTCGTCAGTTCACTTCGTTCGTGTGCAGATATGCTACCGGGATTGTTTTCCTGCAAGGTCTTTTTTTTGACCTTGTAGGTATTTGAAGTCAAGAAACACACCTACAAGGTTTTGAAAACCTTGCAGGAATTAATAAACCACCTAAAATGCTGATATCGCGGAATTACAATCCGTGCCCGCTCCAATAGGCAACTCAAACAAATCTACAATACTTCATTTAAAACAACTTGAAAGTTTCAAAAAATGAATCTACTTTGATTCAAGAAAAGCTATAACTTTTAAAAGAATGTAGCTCGTTGAATTATTTTGTTTGCTCAACTTTGTGGACAAGGAATGCAATTCCGCGCTATCGTGTATAAAGACTTTATCTGCGCGATCGGGGTCGATCGGGTCGTTGACTTGTTTTGTTTGCTCAACTTTGTGGGCACGGAATGCAATTCCGCGCTATCGTAATTGCTTCAATTAATTTTTTAGAGGTATACTTCTTAAAATCACGTATCACATTTTGCATCTTCCCATCAAATGCAGTAACTATTAAATGAATATGACTTGTCATATAGACATAGGCATGTACACTCAATCCTTTTTTTTGATACAATAATTCAAAGATTCATCTAAGATATTGTAATAAACGGGACGGACAAATAAATCAAACCAATCAACAACGGTAATGGTAATAAAAGTGGGCACTGTACTATCTATAACTTTGTATTTCTCAGACATTCTTTTTAGTCAAAAGTATTGATTTTAAAAGAAAAGCAATAAGCAAAACAGGAATTTACTTGCTTGAATTTACTTCTGTTTTAGTTAGCCGCGTTGCAAACGCTACGACTTTTTTTATAAGGTAAGTAGGCACTCGTTGCAAACGAGCGCCAGTGGGAGATTCATCTAAGATATTGCAATAAACGGGACGTATAAATAAATTAACCCAATCAATAACGGTAATGAAAGTAGGCACTGTACTATCTATAACTTTGTATTTCTCAGACATTCTCTTTAGTCAAATGTATCAATTTTAAAAGAAAAGCAACAAGAAAAACATGAATTTACTTGCTTGAATTTACTTCTGTTTTAGTTAGCCGCTTTGCAAACGCTACGACTTTTTTTATAAGGTAAGTAGGCACTCGTTGCAAACGAGCGCCAGTGGGAAGATCGAGATTTGCACGGCTGCAAATACGCGCTACAAGATTGAAAAATGTCAAAATTGTTTTAAAAAAGTTTACATTTGTTTAAAACCTAAATAAATAATAAATGAAATATTTAAAATTAGTTGTAGCGTTTACAACACTTTTTTTGGTTACAAGTTGCGTAACCACAGTGCCAATTACTAAAGAATTTTATGGAACGACAAAAGTTGGTGTTATTATTCAAATGGATGAAAACGCATCAGTGATCAAAGCATCAACAGACGGTAAAGTGGAAAAAATAACAGCACCCGATAATAGGTTTCACATTGGATTAGAAAAAGTAAAATCAAATATTGTTTTTAAGGAGATATTGAAAAAAGAAATATTCAACACACTTACAGTTAAAAATAAGTCTTTTGAAATGATATCAGATAATTTTAACGATACAGATTTAAAAAAATTTAAGACCCCAGATATAGAGAAAGAATATTCTAAATCTGATTTTAGATTTATGAAGGAAAAACATAATGTAGATGAAATTTTGTTTGTTAAGGTTAATCATTATGGCTTACTGTTAGTGTATTCAGGCGTTCTGTTGGCAACAAAAAAAGGATCTGTAATGATGCACACCCAAGTTATAGATCTCAAGGACAACTCACTTTTACAGCAAAAATTATTTGAAACAAATATAAAAATTAAAGGTAATTGGAAAAGTGATGGTGAATATACTAATTTACAAACTGCAATTCAAACAGCAATAGATAAATCAATATTGAAATTCAAACAGAGATTATAAAAATCGATGCAAGAAACTCTAGCTTCTTTATCCACAAATAGAACAAGCTGTACATGTCAAAAAAAGTTAGAGTAGGTACTCGTTGCAAATGAGCTTCAGATGAATATAATCTAGCTTTGACCACATAAACTTGTTGCTGAACACTTCTTCAGGATGATTCCCGCTCCCCGAAGTCTTTCTTTTTAGAACAAAATGTTATTAGAACTAGCTGCTGTGCGAATGTCTCCGACTTCGCACCCATTCCTATATGTCGTTCCAACTTTATCAAACTCAATATTCATTGTATTTGGTAAAATTATTCAAATTCATAACATCAACAATAGGAGTGTCTGCTTTTTCTATTTTCAATAATCCTGAATCTGAAACATAATTACTGGCACTGGAATAAACATAATGAGAAGCTTTCTCGACAATTTCAGCCCTAACAGGATTCAGATGAACATAATCCCTCTGGCGCTCGTTTGCAACGAGTGCCTACTTAACTTAAAAGGTAAATCGTAGCGTTTGCAACGCGGCTCTTTTAAATACTCTTCGTTATCATACGTAGAGACGTACCCCGTTACCGCACGAACCCTTTCGTGGGCACGTTCTCAAATTATATTTTCCCTTTTTTAAACAAAACAAATCTAGAAAAATTGGTTTTCATTTCATGTCTTTACACGAAAGAATTTGGGCGTGAGCTATAAGGCCATTATCGTGGAAATTGTTTGAGGCGATATGAACGAAAAACAACCGCAGATTCGTAGATTATGGTAATTTTTAATCTGCGAATCTGTAGTTATCTTAGATAGGTAATTACACCTCAAACCCCAACTTCTCTCTCACTCTACCCAGAACACCATTGGCAATAGCCGAAGCTTTTCCAGCACCAATTTTTAAAAGCGCATCAACTTCATTAAGATTATTGATATAGTAATTGTATTTTTCTCTTTCGGTTTTGAAAGTTTCACAAATCAACTCAAACAACGCTTGTTTGGCATGACCGTAACCGTAATTTCCGCCAAGATAATTGGCTTTCATCGCAGCGATTTGTGTTTCGTTTGCCAATAATTTATAAATGGCAAATGCATTACAGGTTTCTGGATTTTTTGGATCTTCCAGTGGCGTGCTGTCAGTTTCAATACTCATCACCTGTTTGCGCAACGCTTTATCATCTAGAAAGATATTGATAATGTTATTCGCTGATTTACTCATTTTTCCGCCGTTTGTTCCTGGAATCAACATGCTGTCTTCCTGAACTTTGGCTTCGGGAAGTACAAAAGTTTCTCCCATCTGGTGGTTGAATCGGGAGGCTACATCTCGAGTGATTTCAACATGCTGTAATTGGTCTTTTCCTACCGGAACAAGTTCTGCGTCGTATAATAAAATGTCGGCAGCCATAAGCATTGGATACGAAAACAAACCTGCATTGACATCTTCCAGTCGATCGGCTTTATCTTTGAAAGAATGCGCTAATGTCAATCGTTGAAAAGGGAAAAAACAACTTAAATACCACGATAATTCCGATGTTTGAGGCACATCAGATTGCCTGTAGAAAACTACTTTATCTACATTCAAACCACAGGCAAGCCAAGCTGCAGCAGTACTGTAAGTATTGGTTCTTAAAGTTTCACCGTTTTTAATTTGCGTTATCGAATGTAAATCAGCAATGAAAAGAAAGGATTCGTTTTCATGTTTATTTGATAACGCTATCGCGGGAATGATTGCGCCAAGTAAGTTGCCTAAATGTGGTGTTCCGGTACTTTGAACGCCTGTAAGTATTTTTGCCATTATTATTTTTTCTTAACCGCAAAGTTCGCAAAGATTTACGCAAAGTTAACAAGGATTGCAAATTTTTTCTAATAGGTAGTTTTCCAAAGCAAATTATTTTACCAATATTTACATCTGATTTGTTACTTTTGAACTTATGAGAGGATTTAAAATTATTTTTTGGGTGCTTTGGCGCGTCTGGTTTTATGTTTTGATGGCCATTCCCATACTGGTAATGTTTCCTTTTTTGGTTTTGTCTATTTTGACGGAAAGCGGCTATCCTTATTTTTTTAAGATGGCGCGTATTTGGGCAAAATTTATTCTTTTTGGAATGGGATTTTATTACAAAATTGATAAAAGCCAAGAAATGGAATACCAAAAAAGTTACATGATTGTTGCCAATCATACCTCAATGGCCGATATTATGCTGATGCTTGCTCTGACAAGAAATCCTTTTGTTTTTGTGGGTAAAAAAGAACTTTCAAAAATTCCATTGTTTGGCTTTTTCTACAAAAGAACCTGTATTTTGGTGGATCGGAATTGTTCAAAAAGTAAAATGGAAGTCTTTAATCGTGCTCAAAAAAGAATTAATCAGGGATTGAGTATCTGTATTTTTCCAGAAGGCGGTGTTCCAGACGATGAATCTGTAGTATTGGACACTTTTAAAGATGGCGCGTTTCGATTGGCGATAGAACATGGAATTCCTATTGTTCCCATTACTTTTGCCGATAATAAAAAGAGATTTCCATATACTTTTTTAAGCGGTGGCCCGGGAATTATGCGTGTAAAGTTGCATATACATATAGAAACATTGGGAAAAACTGGCGTTGATCGTAAGGAAATTAGAGAGGAAGTACGCGAAATAATTTATACACAATTAGTGACTTTTAATGCTGATATGGTTAAAAGCTATAGCTAATACCTGAATACAGTCCTACAAATATCGGTTTGACTTTACCTGAAGTGCCTGAAAACGTATTCATCTGGTATTTTAGCATTGGCTCAAAATTTATTTGAAATGATTTCACAATCTCATATTGAACACCAATACCAACATTGGTGCTGAAATTTATTTGATTCAAATTCTTGGCCTCTCCCAATGTTACATTCGTTTCAGAGGAAACCAACGAAATTTTATTTTGGTTGAGAAATAAAGTACTTACACCACCGATAAGTTTAATTCCAAATTTTTTATCCAAAATTGCATACGAAATTTCTAATGGGACTTCATAATAACCCATTTTTTGATTGATAGCTCCTGAATTTGTTTTCTGTAAGTTGATTTCAAATAAGGATAACATACTTGAATTGGATTCATTTTTAATTTCGATTAGTGCATTTGAAGTATAATTAATATTCGCCAGATTATTGTTTGACAAACCTGTTGAGTACACTACGTCATTTGTGTTGTATCCCAGTCCTAACTTGTTAATCCCGCTCCGTAGGGTCACTTTATTCGAAACAGCATAACTTACCCCTACACCAAAACTTAAGCTGTTATCCGTTGTTTTTTGATTTTCTGAAAATTGTGGGTCAATGGAGGAACCGGCCGAATTTGGATTCAGATAAACAGCGGCGATGTTTGGAGTAATTTGCCACTTGTTTTTTGCGTTAACGACCTCAACTTCTTTATGTTTTTTAGTTTTAAGGATTTCGTCCAATTCGTTAAGTGTTCCAGCTGTATTTGAAGACTTATTTTTAGAATCGATCGCAGCAATTGTAGCGTTTTCATGCTCTTTTAAATGGTCTTTTTCCAATGTTTGATTTGCTGTGATATCAAATGGTTTAAAAGTTGTCGCAGCAATTTTTTCTGTGACATTCTCGTTAGTTGACAGGTCGATGGTATTTATTATTGCTGGTTTTACCGAAGGATGATTTTTTTGTAAATAAACAATAGCACTACTTTGAGTTGTCTCTTTATTTTTGCTCGAATTGACCTCAGGTTGATTAGAAGATGTAAATTCTTTTTCATTTTTTTGGCCCGTTTTAATTTTGTTCACAACAATTGGAGCAGTTTTTTCAATTTGCAATGGATTAAAATTCTTCTCTTTTTGAGGCGGGACAGTGTCCTTATTTTCAGATTTTGTAACACCACTGTTTTTACTTCCTGAATGATCACTGAAAAGTGTATTTAATGCCAGTATTCCCAAAAGAATTGCGGCTGCAATTCCCGGAAATTTTATCCAGAACGGAATTATTTTTCGTTCTTTCTTCTCTTTTTTTAATTCAGTTTGGATATTTTTCCAGACTTGTTCTTTTGGAGGCATTTCAAAATCTTTGAATTGCTCTTGAAAAAAGCGGTCTATGTTTTTTTTATCGTTCATTTTGCCAATGACTTTATTTCAATTCTGGTATACGCTTCTATTTTCTCTTTTAAAATCAACCGAGCTCTGGCTAGATTTGACTTTGTTGTCCCTGTAGTTATTGTAAGCATTTCTGCGATTTCTTTATGAGAATAACCATCTAAAACATAGAGATTAAAAACCAATCTGTATTGATTGGGTAATTCTTGAATGATTTGCATTAAATGTTCAATTGGAATGTGGTCATCATCGATTTCAACATCTTCTTCTGGAATATTTTCACTAATTACCTCCATGTACCTAACTCCTTTGTACTTCTGGAGCGCATTATTGATCATTATTCTTTTGGCCCAGCCTTCAAAAGATCCTTTTCCGCTAAACTGTTCAATTTTTCTGAAGATGATCAGGAACCCATCCTGTAAGTTGTCTTGGGCGTCCGCATAATTACTGGAATATTTTAAGCACACGCCAAAAAACTTTTTAGAAAACAATTGATACAATTGTTCCTGAGCTTTGGGGTAATTTTTTTTACAGTCCGCAATTATTTGGTCTAATCCCACAGAAATTATTCTATTTGTTAGTTGACTACAAGAACTTCTACTTCCTCAAAAAGGTTTTTGCCTGACGCATCTTTTCCTTTGTAAAATTTAAAAATATAGGAACCGTTGTGAGTTACATAAAAATTAAAAGAAATCTCTGATAGTGCCGGGATTTGTTGCGTACAAACTTGGTTTGTGTTCACTGCCGTTTGAATGCCGATGGTTCTTACATTCAAATTTTTGTCATAATAAATCCCTTGAAATAAATGACATTCTGAAGGTCTGCGATATTTTAATTTTATCTCGTAGGTATTTCCTAATATAAATTTTTCGGGTAAGGTATAGCTGTCTAAAGGCAGCACTTCAAAGCTGTAAGAATCTTGATTGTCATTATCAATGGAGCATCCGGTCAAGGTTGTAATGAACAAAATAAAAAGGACGAATTTTTTCATTTCTTATTTTTTTAAATTTATACCAGTCAGCTTCTCTATTGGATTGTAAGCAGTTTTTTAAAAGATAAAAATTGTAACAAAAGGTTGCGTTTAAAAATGAAAAAACCCGAAATTTTCGGGTTTTACTTTTTATGCTTCTGCTAGTTCTTTTATTCTAGCTTTAATTTTTTCTTCTAATTCATCAGCTAATTCTGGATTGTCTTTTATTAAAGACTTAACAGCGTCACGACCTTGTCCAAGTTTGGTTTCACCGTAACTGAACCAAGATCCTGCTTTTTTGATGATTTCAAACTCAACAGCAAGATCAAGAATCTCTCCTGTTTTTGAAATTCCTTCACCGTACATGATATCAAATTCAGCGATTTTAAATGGCGGAGCGACTTTGTTTTTCACCACTTTTACTTTGGTTCTGTTCCCAAGAACGTTATCGCCATCTTTAATTTGTGTAGAACGACGGATATCTAAACGAATCGAAGCATAAAACTTCAATGCATTTCCTCCCGTTGTCGTTTCTGGATTACCAAACATAACTCCAATTTTTTCTCTCAATTGATTAATAAAGAAAACTGTACAGTTTGTTTTACTGATGGTTCCGGTTAATTTACGCAATGCTTGAGACATTAAACGAGCATGTAATCCCATTTTAGAATCTCCCATTTCGCCTTCAATTTCACTTTTTGGAGTCAAAGCAGCAACCGAGTCAATTACAACAATGTCAATTGCTCCGGAACGAATCAAGTTCTCTGCAATTTCTAACGCTTGTTCCCCGTTGTCCGGTTGTGATATGATTAAGTTTTCGATGTCAACGCCTAATTTCTCCGCATAATTTCTATCGAAAGCGTGTTCTGCATCAATAAAAGCTGCAATTCCACCTGCTTTTTGAGCTTCAGCAATGGCATGAAGTGTCAACGTGGTTTTTCCAGAAGATTCCGGACCGTATATTTCAATAATTCTTCCTCTTGGATAACCGCCAACTCCTAATGCTAAATCGATTCCTAAAGACCCGGAAGAAATAGTTTCTACTTCCTCAATGGCTTTGTCGCCCATTTTCATTACCGTCCCTTTTCCATAGGTTTTATCTAATTTGTCAAGCGTAAGTTGTAGCGCTTTTAATTTAGATTCTTTCTCTGTACTCATCTTCTCTTTTACCTTTTCTTTCATCTATTTGTATTGTTTTATAACTGTAAGAAACTGACAGAATGACTTATTATCCTGAAATTTCATTTGTATACTGAACATTTATTTTCGTAAAAATACTTCTTTTTTTAATTAAAATTTTCTCTTTCAAGAATATTTTAAATCTATTTTTTAATAAAAAAAATCCGGTTGAATTATGCTCATTACGTGAACAGCGCTTTTAATTCGGTTGCATCATGTGGGTTCATTTTACCGGCTAAAACTAAACTTAACTGTTTGCGTCGCAATGCAGCTTCAAAACGTTGTTTTTCTATTTCGGTTTCCGGAACAATTTGAGGTACTTCAACGGGTCTTCCCGTATCGTCTACTGCTACAAAGGTATAAATCGCTTCATTTGCTTTGGTTTTATTACCGGATTCTCTGTCTTCAACCCAAATGTCAATGAATATTTCCATTGAACTTTTGAAAGCTCTGGAAACTTTGGCTTCAACAGTAACTACACTCCCCAGCGGAATGGCTCTGTTGAATGCAACGTGATTTACGGATGCCGTAACTACAATTCTTCGAGAATGTCTGCGTGCCGCTATACTTGCTGCGCGATCCATACGGGCTAGTAATTCGCCACCAAAAAGATTGTTCAAAGGATTGGTCTCACTTGGTAAAACCAAATCGGTTAATATCGTCAGGGATTCTGAAGGGTGTTTTGGTGTCATTTTTTTATTTAAAAAGGAATTGTTGTTCAAAATAATAAGTTGTAAAGTCTAGTTTAACCAATAAACGGCCAATATTGCAGGGATAAAATAGATGACAATCGTTCTGGCTCCATCATAATCTTTGGCTAATCGTTGTCCGAAAAGCAACATCAACAAGGTGATACAAGAGAAAACGGCTCCATAGAAACCAAATATTCTTCCGTTGTTTACGAATAATTCGATGCAACCCACCACACATAAAATACCGGAAATTAATTCTAAAATTAAAATATTCAGTAGTGCTAAAGGGACACTGTTTTTTAATGGTGTTTTAGCGAAATGACCTTTTAACCATTCGACATTATCTTTCCAATAAAACAGTTTGTCGTATCCGGACTGCAGGAAAGTGATGGCCAGGAAAATTAAAATCAAAATAGAAGTAATGTTGTTCATGTTTTTATTTTTTGTGAATTAAACGGGTTAATTTTATGGATAAATCGGTGAGGATAATTTTAGCGTTTCCGTTGCGCTCAATGTGATACATAGCCTCCGAAAGTTCTTTAAAAATATCATTTATATTGTTGCCATTTACAAAAGGCGCAAAATTCTCCAGTTTGAATTTTTCTACTTGCGGCTCCATGTAAACTAAACTTGGCGTTTGATAATTCAACAACAATGCCTGACGAAACATATCGATACAGAAATGTAAAAACTTCTTCTGGGTTTCTCTTCCCAAACCGGCAATTTGATCGCTCCACTGGATCAAATCCTGGATGGCGGCAGCGTTTCCTTTGGCTCTAAAAGCAGCACGAACCCAATCAACAAACCATTTTTCAAAAAAAACAGATTCGCTTTCCGGTTGTAATAATTGCAATGCTTTATTATAATTTCCTTGTGCCTGATGCGCTATTTTTACGGCCGTTTTAAATTCAATATTTTCCCTTGAGATTAAAGCTTCTGAGATGACTTTTTCGTTTAAACCATTAAAATGCAATACTTGGCAACGGGAACGAATCGTTTGAATAATATCTTCTTCATTTTCTGAAATCAGGATAAAAACCGTCCGGTCTGTAGGTTCTTCCAGTAATTTCAGTAATTTATTGGAAGCGGCGATATTCAATTTATCAGCCATCCAAATAATCATTATTTTGTATCCGCCTTCATAAGATTTCAAAGCCAGCGATTTTAGGATTTCCTGTGCATCATCAACCCTGATTTCACCTTGTTTGTTTTTAACGCCCAGCATTTGGTACCAATCAAACAAACTTCCGTACGGATTATGTTCTAAAAACTGGCGCCATTCGGTTATAAAACCGATGCTTTTTGGTTTGGTTTTTACGTCTTCAGTGCTAACCGTCGGGTAAATAAAATGCAAGTCCGGATGTGAGGTTTTCTGAAATTTCAGGTTGCATGCTTCATTTGAACCGGAATTCTCCCCTTTTTGATTGCTGCAAATGATGTATTGTGCATACGCAATCGCCATGGGTAAAGTTCCACTGCCTTCAGGACCTACAAACAGTTGCGCATGGGGAATTCTACCCAAATCAGCACTTTTTGTCAAATGACTTTTGATGTGTTCTTGTCCTAAAATTTCTGAAAATTTCATGAAGCAAAGATAGCAGAAAATGGTTTAGTCTAAAATTTTAGCAGGCAAAGTTTCAGCAGAAGCACGTTTAGAGAGGCGTTGATTGTGGTGATTAATTTTAAAATTTAATTTGGCTATACTAAGAGCAATTGCCGCATAAATTATTAAAAAATAGCAGTATTTATTAATTTACATCGATTTCGTTGCTAAAAATTGATTTTATATAATTTTCTCTAATTTAGTACTGCTTTAAAAGTTCTATATTTGTTACTCTTTCAAAAAAAACAAACTAAAAAATATTCTGATGAAAACGTTAAGTGATTTCAATTTTGCAAATAAAAAAGCCATAATTCGTGTTGATTTCAATGTGCCTTTGGACGAAAATTTAAATGTAACGGATGCCACTCGTATCGAAGCTGCGAAACCTACCATTGATGCGATTCTTGCTCAAGGCGGAAGTGTGATTTTGATGTCACATTTAGGCAGACCAAAAGGTGTGGAGGAAAAACATTCTTTGAAACACATTTTGAAAACAGCAACAGATATTCTTGGAGTTCCGGTTCAGTTCGCCGCTGACTGCATTGGTTCAGTAGCGAAAGATGCAGCTGAGAAATTGAAGGCTGGAGAAGTTTTATTGTTGGAAAATTTACGTTTTCATAGTGAAGAAGAAGCAGGTGATATTGCTTTCGCAAAAGAATTGGCGTCACTTGGTGATATTTATGTAAACGACGCTTTTGGAACAGCACACAGAGCGCACGCGTCGACTACAATTATCGCTCAGTTTTTTCCAACAGAGAAATGTTTCGGATTATTATTGGCAAAAGAAATTGAAAGCTTGAACAAAGTTTTGAAAAATAGTAAAAAACCGGTAACAGCAGTTCTTGGTGGATCTAAAGTGTCTTCTAAAATTACGGTTATCGAGAATATTTTGGACAAGGTGGATCACATGATTATTGGTGGAGGAATGACTTTTACTTTTGTAAAAGCATTAGGCGGTAAAATTGGCGATTCTATTTGTGAAGATGATAAACAAGAATTGGCATTAGAAATATTGCGATTAGCTAAAGAAAAAGGAGTACAAATTCATATTCCGGTTGATGTTGTGGCGGCAAACGCTTTCGCAAATGATGCCGAAACGCAAATTGTGGATGTAAAAGAAATTCCGGACGGCTGGCAAGGTTTGGACGCAGGTCCAAAATCATTAGAAAACTTTAAAAAAGTAATCATGGAATCAAAAACGATTCTCTGGAACGGACCATTGGGCGTTTTTGAAATGGAAAATTTTGCTACCGGAACTATTGCTTTGGGTAACTTTATCGCTGAATCTACGGCAAACGGAGCATTTTCTCTAGTAGGTGGAGGTGATTCCGTTGCTGCTGTAAAACAATTTGGTCTTGAAGACAAAGTAAGCTATGTTTCAACCGGTGGAGGAGCAATGCTGGAAATGCTGGAAGGAAAAGTATTGCCAGGAATTGCAGCGATTTTGGATTAATGCAGCTGTTGCAAAACAAATAGTAACGGTTAGATTTTAATTATTTTAAATTAAAAAAATACTGTTATAGTAAAATGAAAACCTTGGCGATAAACGATTTATTGCTGAGGTTTTTTATTTTAAAGTATTCATTTTTTATCGTTATTTTAATTATCGAATCAGGAGAAAATTCTTTATGAATGATGCAAATAATGCTTTTTTAACAATATTTAAATAAAATTTTAGTTTTAACCCACTATGTTTGTAAAAAAAAAGCTTTGTAATCATTTGTAATATAGGTCTTTGATCGTAAAAATATGAATATAAAAAATACCACCCTGTCGTTTTTTCTATTAGCATCCGTACATTTATTTTCGCAAGAAGCAGTTGTAAATAGAGACTTTAAAAAAGTAGAAACAAAATTATCCTATTTAGATTCCATAAAGAAAACCTTCGTAAAAGACGATTTAGCAGCTTGCGTCGATAGTTTGTGGATGAAGGAATTAACCAATTTAGATTTATACAACACCATTTCGGATGATATTAAGAATGTTAATATCGACGAAAAAATTGAGTATGAATTGTCAACTGAACTTCTTAAAGAAAGATTGGAGGCAATGGATGCTAAATCTCCTTTCAATATTGAATACAATCAAGGATTAGAAAACATCATCAAATCATTTTTGAAGAACAGAAAAAAATCTTTTGAACGATTGATGGCTGTTTCAGAGTATTATTTTCCCATGTTTGAAGAGGCTTTGGCCAAACAAAATGTCCCTCTAGAAATTAAATATTTAGCTGTGGTGGAATCGGCTTTAAATCCAAAAGCAGTTTCTAAAATGGGCGCTACCGGATTGTGGCAATTTATGTATCAAACCGGAAAACAATATGGATTGAAAATTGATTCTTACATAGATGAACGCAGCGATCCAATCAAATCCAGCGAAGCGGCAGCCCAATACATGACTAATATGTACAGAATTTTTGGTGACTGGGATTTGGTTTTGGCTTCTTATAACTCTGGTCCAGGAAATGTTTCAAAAGCGATCAGACGTTCCGGCGGTCAACAAAATTATTGGAATATCAGAAAAAATCTTCCCAAAGAAACACAAGGATATGTTCCGGCGTTCTTAGCGACAATGTATATTTATGAATACCATAAGGAGCACGGAATCGTTCCCAACAGAGCAGCAATAAAGCATTTTGCCACGGATACCATCATGATTAAAAAGCAAATGTCATTCAAACACATATCTGATTTGCTTGATGTTCCCGTAGTTCAATTACAGCTTCTCAATCCATCCTATAAACTGAATATAGTTCCTTTTTATCATGATGAAAATCATTTTTTGAGATTACCACAGGAGAAAGTTGCTCTTTTTGCCTCCAATGAACCTCAAATTTACGCGTACGTTCAGTATGAAGTAGACAAACGTGAAAGACCATTTCAGATAACAAAAGCAATGGTGGTAAGAGATACGGCTAATTACACTGTGCAACGCGTTACTTTGCCTAAAACGTCTTACTATAAAGTTAAACGAGGAGACAATCTAACTGCTGTAGCGAGTAGATACGACGTTTCGATTTCCGAAATAAAAAAATGGAATAACCTGAAAAGCAATACGCTTACGTATGGCAAAAGCCTGAAAATTATTTCGAGCCACAGTGTGGTTAAATCCTTAAAGAAAGAATCGGATTCTGATAATGTTGCTTCTCAAGTTGTTTCGAAAAATCAAAATACAGTTGTCTCTGCATCCAAAATAAACACTAATTCAGCACCATTGTCAAATGGTTCTTCAAAAGTTTATGTGGTTCAAAAAGGAGATAATTTGGGAAGCATTGCCCAAAAACATGATGTTTCCGTTGCGGATATTCAAACGTGGAACGGACTTTTAGATGACAGTGTTCGGTTTGGAACATCACTTCAGGTTGCCAAGAAAGAGTTGATTTCAAAACAAGAATTAGTCATAAATCCTGAACGTAAAAATAGTGAATATACAGTTTTAAAAGGAGATAATTTAGGAAATATCGCCAATAAATTCGGCACTTCCGTGGTTAATTTAAAACAATGGAATGATTTACCGGACAACACTATTGCTATTGGAAAAACATTAATTGTTGCCAAAGATGAAATTGCAATTGTTACGGATCAAGCGACAATTAATTCTTTCAAAAACCAATCAAGCGTTACCTCAGCATCCAAAAAAGTAAGTACCGATTATTACGTTATAAAAGGAGATTCTTTATTTAGTATTGCCAAAAAATACCCTGGCGTAACCATTTCCGACCTAAAAAAATGGAACGGTATTCGCAATGAAGATATTAAACCAGGAATGAAGTTAAAAATAAACGGATAATAGCATAAACTTCTATAAATTTGGGTTTTACTTTATAATAGAATAGTAATGAATAAAGCCCATATTTTATTTCTTTTTGTTTCTCTGCTGTTGTTTTCCTGTAAAAAGGAAAATAATCATTTGACTCGTAAAACAACTGGTAAAATCAACACGATTTCGGTTATTATTGATGATCAGTTATGGAACGGTGATATTGGAGACAGCATACGAAACAAGTTTGCATCCCCGGTAATAGGTTTGCCTCAAGAAGAGCCATTATTCAACATCAATCAATATCCAGTCAAGCTTTTAGAAGGATTTATGACGGATACCCGAGCAATTATTGTGGTCAAAAAAGCGGAAGAAAACAAGTTTGAAATCCGAAAAGACCAATACGCATCTCCTCAAAATGTATTTCATATTTCTGGCAAAACAGCCACTGATATTATTGCTTGCATTGAAAAAAATGCTCCGCAAATGATTCAAATAATCAAACAGGCTGAAATTGCAGAGAATCAGCGAATAAACAGTCAGTCATTGATAGATCCCAAAATAATAGAGAACAAGTTTCACATTACTTTACAGATTCCTTCCGGATATGCTTATGTGCTTCAAAAGAGTAATTTTATGTGGCTAAAAAAAGAAATTATTGGCGGGAATACGAGTCTTTTATTATATCAAGTTCCTTTGAATACCTTAAATAAAGACAAGGATTTAATCGCAAGTATCATTAAAATGCGCGATTCTATAGGCAATTTATATATTAGCGGAAAGGAACCAGATACGAACATGATTACTGAAGAGGGGTATGCGCCTTATCTTTCTAAAATCAACCTTGATGGAAAGGACACTTACGAGACAAAAGGAACATGGCAGCTAAACAATGATTTTATGTCGGGACCTTTTATCAATTATGCTATTATTGATAAGGATTATAATCGCGTTTTGGTATTAGAAGGATTTTGTTACGCACCATCAAAAGACAAACGGGATTTAATGCATGAACTGGAAGCTATCATGAAATCCGTGGTTATTGTTAAAAGAGAGCTTTAAATTTCTTTTATTTGCATTTTATAAAAAGAAACTAAGCATGACAATACAATGGGAAATTAAGGCATTTGATGCCCTGACAGTTTACGAACTTTACGATTTACTGCGTCTAAGAAGCGAGATTTTCGTGGTGGAACAAAACTGTGTTTATTTAGATCTTGATGGAAAGGACAAAGTGGCTTTGCATCTTATTGGCGTATTTGAAGGGAAAATTGTATCTCATTCCAGACTTTTTAAACCCGGAATCAGTTTTGATAATGCATCGATTGGCCGCGTTACTGTTGATGCAAATTACCGCGACAGAAAGTGGGGACATGACCTAATGCGAGAATCAATTACAGGAATTTCGCATCATTTTGGTGAAAGTAAAATCACTATCGGAGCTCAATTATATTTGAAAAAATTTTATGAAAGTCATGGATTTGTGCAAACCAGTGAAATGTATCTTGAAGACGATATTCCGCATATTGAGATGAAAAGAGGGGAATTAGATTTTCAAAATTATAAATTCAACTCTACGGTCTAGTGCTTCTCCCTGATCTAAAGGGAATTTATTTCCACTGCCAACATAGTGCATCCTAAGACTGTTTACGCCTTTATTTATAAGGTATTTGTAAACATTTTTGGCTCGATTCAAAGAAAGTTTACGCTCCCGAGTTTCATTATCGATGGCATCCGAGTAATTACTTGGAGTACAACAAACGTGTCCTCTGATTTGGAATTCCAATGTTTTTTGTTTTTGAAAAAGAACCGCAATTCTATCTAATTCTTTCTTGGATTGTTCCGTTAATGCGCTGCTTCCAAGAGGGAAAAGGATGTTTTCCAGATAAATACGATCTCCCACTTTATGATTATCTTGAAACGAATTGTATAACCCATTTGCAAAACTGTTTTTCTTGACAATAAACAAGTCGACGCGTCTGTTTTTTGAACGGGTTTCGGACAGGTTTTCCACCATTTCTTTTTGCAGAATTACACGGCCTTTGCCTTCAATAATTACAATTTTGTTATTGTTAAAACCATTTGCCGTAAGAATGTTTTGTACCGTAATAACTCTTTTTTTTGACAATGCAAAATTATAATCATTGGCTCCTCTGTCGTCACAATATCCATAAATTTGTATTGATTCAATTTTTGTGGTATCCGCATTTTTCATGAAATCAATTATAATTTGTATTTGATCTTCATAAAGTGTGAATTTATCAAATTCAAAATACACCGTTTCTATAGGTTTTCCCTGAGCAGTTAGATAGCTCGAAAAAAGAAGCAGAAATATTGCAAACGATTTTTTCATTATATTTTGAGAATAGACTTGTATTCCGAGTTATTGTTTAAAATGCTTACCGCTTTTTTAATTTCCGAATTGTTTTTGGTGTAATATTGATACAATCCTTCTTGATATTGGTAGCGTTTAATGATTTCATCGACCATTAGATTTTTGATTTCTTTTTGGTTTTTATCCAATAAAACATTTTCACTTTTCTGAAGTGCGGCCAGCAATTGTTGATATTCGGTGAGAATAGATTGGTCTAATTTTTCTTTTTTAGCAACAGCCAAAGTATTTTTTAAAGCCAATTCTGTTTCCGTATCAAAGGAGAATTTCTGTACTTTCAGAAACTGTTTGAAATCTAAATAATCCGCATCAGAAATGACTGGAATCTGATTTCCTAAATTCGGGTTTTTATAATAATAGGTCGTGGCGTAGTTGAAAATCCCATCATTTTTTAACAAAGCAGCCGTTATTGGACTTGATTTAGTTTCTTCTAATTCCACGTCAGGCTGGATTCCTCCGCCGTCATAAACGGTTCTGCCTTTTCGGGTTTTAAAAGCATTGAAGTTTGCTTCTTCTGTTTTTATGGCCATTCCATTTTTGTCTTTTCGAGAATAATCCAAAGCTTGAATGCATCTTCCGGATGGCGTGTAATAGCGGGAAATAGTTACTTTTAGTTGCGTTCCATAAGTCAAATCTACTGGTCTTTGCACCAGTCCTTTTCCAAAACTGCGGCTTCCCACCACCACAGCCCGATCTAAATCCTGAAGCGCCCCAGCCACGATTTCAGATGCCGAAGCACTTCGGCCGTTAACAAGAATAATCAAAGGGATTTCAGTATCTACAGGATCTTTGGTCGTTTTGTACGTGCTGTTGTGTTTCTCTATTTTTGATTTTGTAGTAACAATAATTTCGTTTTTTGGAACAAATAAATTACAGATATTCACGGCTTCATTCAAAAGTCCTCCCGGATTGTCTCTTACATCCAAAATAATGCGTTCAGCACCTTCTTTTTTGAGTTTTTCCAAAGCTTCTTTGGTTTCCAATGATGCTTTTTTGTTAAAATGTGACAACACAATATAACCGGTTTTGTCATCTATTTTTGCGAAAAAAGGAACCGATTTGATTTCGACTTCATCCAGAATAATCTGGGTAGTGTTCACTTTTCCCTGACGGATGTATTTGATGTCAATCTTAGTGTTTTTGGTACCTTTAAAAAGTTGAAAAGCCTCGTCTTTAAATGCAGATAAAAGTACATCCCCCACCTGAATAATTTCGTCTCCGGCTTTTAAACCCGCTTTGTCGGCAGGGAAATCTTTATAGGGTTCTTTCACAATTAATTTGTCTTCTTTCCGAGTCAATAAAGCGCCTATTCCGGTATATTCTCCGGTGTTGTTTATCTTGAATCGCACGACATCCTGCTCATTGAAATAAACGGTGTACGGATCTAAATTAGCCAGCATTCCTTTGATGGCCTTGTCCATTAGTTCTCCAGGATTTGTTTCATCGACATAATTCCGGTTCAATTCTTTGAAAAGAGTGGTGAATATCTCGATTTGCTTGGCGATTTCGAAAAAATCGTCTTTGAAACTGGTTCCAATAAACAGAAATGCCGAAGCGACAACTGGAATTATGAATTTTTTTTTGAAGAAGTTCATGGATTTCATTAACTAAATTTGAGGTCACTAAAATAACTATAATTCGCCAAATAATTATGCATAAAGGAATCAAAGATTACTTAGTTCAAATTAGAATGGGTTAAGTATTTAAATTTCAGAAATAGAATCGATTGCTGATTCTGGTTTTTTAATGTTTTGAGCAATAAACTTCTCAAACAACTGAATGGTTTTGGTATTAATTTCCTCGTATGTCAGTCGTTCCTTCGTTTGGTAAAAAAACATAAAGGAATACGGTTGGTCCAAATTGTCAATCAAAAGGTGTTTGTTCAGACGGTAAGTTTCGCGTAATACCCTTTTGAAATAATTGCGGTCTACGGCTTTCTTAAAATTTTTTTTTGAAACCGAAACGCCCATTTTTATTTTTTCGCCTTCGGTAAAAGAACCGGCTTTATAGACCAATCGCAACGGATATTTAGATACTGATTTCCCTTCGGTAAATAATAATCCAATGGTGATTTTACTTTTTAGCTTTTCGTTTTTTGGGTAAGTGAAGTTCATTTTAATTGAAAAAAGACATAGATTTTGACTTGCAAAGTTACGATTAAACGTCGAGCCGGTATATTGTTTCTGATTTAAATACCGCTAAAAATATATTTCTTACTTTTGCGACAAATTTTTAAAGCATGCAAAAACTGATTTCGTATCCCATTTCCGTAATTTATTATTTATTTTTCTTTCTTACTTTGGTTATTTTTCATCCAATTCAGTGGGTTTGCTTCCATGTTTTTGGCTATCAAGCTCATAAAGTAAGTGTCGATTACTTGAATTTTTTCTTATTGAGATGCACAAATCTCTTGGGAACAACGTACAAATTTGAAAATATAGAAAGCATCCCTAAAAACGTGCCTTTAATTTTTGTGTCCAATCATCAAAGTATGTACGATATTATTGCGATGATTTGGTTTTTTCGTCGTTTTCATTGTAAATTTGTAAGTAAAAAAGAATTAGGAAGCGGTATCCCAAGCGTGTCATTCAATTTACGTCATGGAGGTTCTGTTCTTATCGATCGTAAAGATCCAAAACAAGCGATTCCGGCCATCAAAGGATTAGCAGAATATATTGAAAAACACAACCGTTCAGCAGTTATTTTTCCGGAAGGAACGCGAAGTAAAACGGGAAAACCAAAAGAGTTTGCGCAAAGCGGTTTAAAAATTTTATGTAAGCACGCGCCGTCGTCATACGTGGTTCCAGTGAGCATAAACAATTCTTGGGAAATAGTTAAATACGGGTTTTTTCCTTTAGGTTTAGGAAATCGCCTTACCTTTGTAGTACATAAACCGTTAGCGGTTAAAGACTATGATTTTTCTGAATTAATGGAAAAAACAGAAACAGCAGTTGTTAAAGGAATAAAAATTTAATTTATATATAATGTCAATAAAAAACATTCGATTAGAAGTAATGCAGTTTTTGGAAAAAAACGTAGACAGCTTTGTCGATCAGTATTTAATTCCAGTGGAGAAAATATGGCAACCAACTGATTTTTTGCCCAATTCCCAAAGTGATACTTTTTTTGATGAGGTCAAAGAATTACGTGAAATTGCAAAAGAATTACCTTATGATTTCTGGGTAACTTTAGTAGGGGATACCATTACTGAAGAAGCTTTACCAACCTACGAATCCTGGTTAATGGACGTAGAAGGAATTGATAATGTAGAGCGAAACGGTTGGTCTAAATGGATCAGGCAGTGGACTGGTGAGGAAAATCGTCATGGCGATTTGCTCAACAAATATTTGTATTTATCAGGTCGTGTAAACATGCGTGAAGTAGAAATGACAACGCAACACCTGATCAACGACGGTTTTGATATTGGTACCGGAAGAGATCCATACAAAAACTTTGTGTATACTAGTTTTCAGGAATTAGCAACTTACGTCTCCCATAACAGAGTAGCGCAAATGGCCAAGAAATATGGCGATAACAAATTGTCTAAAATGTGCAAAATGATTGCTGGTGACGAGATGCGTCATCATCATGCATACAGTGAATTTGTTACCCGTATTTTTCAAATAGATCCAAGTGAAATGATGCTTGCCTTTCAATACATGATGAAAGCAAAAATCGTTATGCCTGCACATTTCTTGAGAGAATCAGGTCAAAAAATTAGTACCGCTTTTGAGCAGTTTTCTGATTCTGCGCAAAGAATAGGGGTTTACACAGCAGCGGATTATGTAGACATTATGCAAAAATTAATTGAGAAATGGGAAATTGATAAAATTTCCGGTTTGACAGATGAAGCAGAGAAAGCACGTGATTACTTGATGAAATTACCGGGTAGAATGGCAAAAATTTCCGAGAGAATGGTAATTCCACAAGAATCGCATATTTTTAAATGGGTAGAGCCAGCATTAGTAAGATAGATTTTTTAGTTCGAAATAAAGGTTAAAATGTTGGATTTTGAAGTTGGTAAACTTCGAAGTTCAACATTTTTTTTAAAAGTATAAAAATAATGATAAATCCTGATTTAATAAGTAAAACGATTCTTTTTGTAAAAGAAAAACTAGAAAATGCCGAAGGCGGACACGACTGGTTTCATATTGAAAGAGTGTTTAAGAATTCCGTTCTGATTTCGAAAAGTGAAGTTTGTGATACCACCGTTGTCAAACTTGGCGCTTTGCTTCATGATATTGCCGACAGTAAGTTTCATGATGGTGATGAAACCGTCGGACCAAGAATTGCCCGCGAATTTTTAGAATCGGAAAAAGTTGACGAAGAAACCATCAAGCATGTGGTTGATATTATTGAAAACATTTCGTACAAAGGCGGCAATTTCGAAAAGAAATTTTCTTCAATAGAATTGGATGTGGTTCAGGACGCGGATCGTTTAGACGCGATTGGAGCCATTGGAATCGCCAGAACGTTCAATTATGGCGGATTTAAAAACAGAGCAATCTACGATCCTAAAATTGCTCCAAATTCCAGTATGACCAAAGAAGAATACAAGAAGAATGATTCTCCAACGTTAAATCATTTTTACGAAAAGTTATTGCTTTTGAAAGATAAGATGAATACCGAGACCGGAAAACAAATCGCACAAGAAAGGCACCGTTATATGGAAGGATTTCTGGCGCAGTTTTATGCGGAATGGGAAGGAGAGAAGTAAGAAAATAGTATTCAGTTTTTAGTATTCAGTTTATTGACGTTAAAAAACTACTGCTTTAGTAGAAAAAAAATTGAATATAGTTTTGTTTTACACGCAAACCATCAACTGATTAATGACTACTAATTTTAAATTTCAGATGTTTTTTCGATTGCTGATTTTAAATCAAAAATCAGTCCCGATAGCTATCGGGATTAATCAAAAATCTTAAATCGTAATTCCTTTAACTTTCATTTCCAAAATCACATCTGAAGCGTTTTTAAAAGTTGGTGCTTGCTCAATAATGGTTCCCACTCTTTTTTTATTGAGTTTAAAAGTAATGTCATTTTCTGTTGTAAACAGTAAAGCGGTTAAAAACGGATTATTCATATACGGAGCCAATATAATAAAAGCTTCATCAATAGTATGAAAACTTTCTATTTCCTCGGTTTTGTAACGCGCCGTAACCGAAAGACTGAACACGTCATTTTCCAGTAAAACAGGACGCACATAAATATTTTTCAATTCTGTATCGCCAATGGTTTTGGCCAGCGTTAATTTAGCGTAGGTATGGTTTTCAATACTTTGTTTTACCTTTTCCCAGAAAAGTACAAATACAGGTTGGAAGGACATAAGTTTAAAATTTTTATATATTATTTTCAGAAATGAATTTTCAAAAGTAAAGTAATTTGATGTTTGTTTTTTACAAATAAATTTTACAAATTAATTTTTAGTAATTGCTTTTTTGTTCCTTTTCTACCTAAAAAAATAGCAGAATTATTAATAATCCCCCCTTTTGAAACCATGTAAGTAACTGAGCTATTTTCATCATCAAGAATTTCTTTATAATCAAAATCTCCGTCCATACTGATTCTTATTACATTCAAATTCGATTTGTTTTTTCTAATTTGACCGAATTCAATTCTATCGTTTTTAATTTTTTTAATTTTTTCACCAGTGTTAATAAAGAAATAACTGAAATTTTCATTTACCAATGAAGTGTAAGAAATAAATGATTCGTCCTCGTAAGATGGAATTGCTTGTCTTTTATTAATATTTCTTGCCCACAAAAGATTTCCTTCAGAATCTAATTTTGCAGCTACAATGTCATCATAATTAAAATAAGTTCTATTATTCGTATCACTGGTTAAATATTCCTCTTGTGCATTAAAAAATAAATCATTGTTTACAGAGAAAAATATTTTTTTGAACGTTAAAAACTTAAGTGCTTTGTCTTTGTCTTCCCCATATTTGTCAACCATAAATTGTTCTGTAAACAAATTATATTTTGATTGCAAAATGGTTAAAGAATTGGAATCTAACTTATAATAACAAATTCCTTTAAATTTATAATCTTTAATGTCAGAATAAAAACCCAAACAAATAATTTCATTATTGTGAAAAATAGATTTTAAAGAGCCAACAAAATTTTCATGAGTATCTATGAATTGCGATTTTTGTGATTCAGCTGTTATTTTTGTGATTTCAAATAGGTATTTTCCGCCTTCTTTCTTTTCTTTTTGGATTTCTAAATAACTTTTTGCCAATAAGCTTATGGCTCTCCCATCAGGTGAAACTTGAATGTTCTCTAGATTATGATTTTTATCTTTAATTTCTCTATTAAAATCGGTGTCGATTTTTTTGTTCAACTGATTGTCAAATAAATATAATTTCACAAATTCTTTATTCTCACTATTGTAATCTATTGCGATGGCAAAGGCACTTTTGTTACCATTCACAGTCATTACAATATCAGAGCCTTTTTGATTTTTTGATATTTCTGATTTACCCTCCCATGAAAATTCAAAAAAACTGGAATTTTTTGAAATATCATTTTCTGATTTTATTTCTCCTGAATTATCATTTGTCCAGTTTCCTTTTGTACGATTAAAAAACTCCTTTTCTAAAGAAATTGTCCCTGTTTCTTTCATTTTTTCCTTCGAGATTCTAAACAATTCTTTTTTAGAGATTAAAAAATCATCTGTTATGATATTTGCTTGACAAACATATGATTTATCATTCAAATCATAATAAAACTCAATAATCTTGACTTCATTTTTAACAGAATAAATACCCAAAACGATATTGTTTTTTTGATAATTTGGATGTTTCATTTCGAAATCTAACGTCTTTTGGATTTTTAAATTAGAATCTATATGCTCTATATAAAAGCCACTGTAATTTGATAATCCATTATCATTATAGGATCGAACGATTAAGGTATTTCCACTCTCATTAGTTTCAGTCAAAACAATGTTTGATTTTTTGACATCATCCTTAAACTCTTCACTCTTTTCAAGTTTGAAAGGAATGTTTTGACAAAATAATTGACTTGATAATAAAGCAAAAATTAAATAAACATATAATTTTCTCATTTAATTTTATTATTTACCAGTAAATACCGCTTTTCTTTTCTCCAAGAAAGCCGTCGTTCCTTCTTTAAAATCTTCGGTTCCAAAACATTTTCCAAAAGCTTTTATTTCGGCTTCATACCCATTTTTTCCTTCTTTGAAATTAGCATTGACCGCTTTTATAGCTTTACCAATAGCGTAAGGAGAGTTCTTTATTATTTTATTGGCCACACTCACACAGTAGTCTAAAAGTTCAGCTTCAGGCACTACGTGATTTACCAGTCCAGTTCTGTAGGCATCTTGCGCCGTTACCATTCCTGCGGTCATAATCATCTCCATTGCGCGTCCTTTTCCTATCAATTGTGGCAAACGTTGCGTTCCGCCATAACCCGGAATTACGCCCAGTGAAACTTCAGGTAATCCCATCTTTGCATTTTCAGAAGCAACTCTGAAATGACACGCCATCGCTAATTCTAATCCGCCACCCAGTGCGAAACCATTGACTGCTGCAATTACCGGGGTTTTTAAATTTTCTATAAAATCAAATAATTTTTCTTGTCCTTCTGCCGCGAGTAGCGTTCCTTCTTCAATCGAAAAATGAGCAAATTCAGAGATATCAGCGCCGGCTACAAATGCTTTTTCACCACTTCCCGTTAAAATAATAACACGAATTTCATCGTTTTTCCCCAATGTTTTGAACGCTTTATTCAAATCAGAAATAGTTTCAACATTTAAAGCGTTGAGTTTGGTCGGACGATTAATGGTAATCGTTGCAATGTTATTTTCGGTTGCAATTAAAATATTTTCGTAATTCATAAGTGTATTTTTAGGGGTTAATTATTGGGAGTGAGACAATAAAAGTAGTTCCTTTTCCAAATTCAGTTTCAAAGGTAATCGTTCCTTTATAATTTTCTATAATGTTTTTTATAATTCCAAGACCAAGACCCATACCGCTGCTTTTGGTGGTGAATTTTGGTTCAAATATACGGCTGATGTCTTTAGGTTGAATGCCGATTCCGTTGTCAGAAACCGTAATTAACACGTTGTTTGCTTCTTTTCTGATGCGTACCACAACCGATTTAATTTCCTGTTGTTCCGGTATCGATTGAATGGCATTTTTCGCTAAATTCGTGATAATTCGGATGAGTTGCGTTCGGTCAATTTTCGAAATAATTTCGGGCGAATCACTTTGGAATTCAATATATTCTTCATTGAAAATATCCATCGCTAGCTCTACTACTTCCACCACGTTTAGAGTTTCGTTTTGCTGTGCCGGCATCGATGCAAAATTCGAAAAAGCCGAAGCTACCGCACTCATGGTATCAATTTGTTGAATTAAAGTTTCTGAGTAGTCGTTCATTCTCTGCTTTACATTGGGGTCAGTCGGGTCAAATTTCCGCTGAAAACTCTGCACCGTTAATCGCATTGGCGTAAGCGGATTCTTAATTTCATGCGCCACTTGTTTGGCCATTTCGCGCCACGCTTCTTCACGCTCGCTTTGCGCGAGTTTTATGGCGCTTTTCTCTAGTTCATCCACCATCCCGTTGTACGCTTTTATCAGTAAGTTAATTTCCTTGCTGTTGGCCTCCAGAACAATTTTTTCGTTTTTTTGATTTAAACTCGTTTCGCTTAACTTATCCGAAATTGTTTTTAATGATTTTGTGATATAGGACGATAGAAAATAAGCGAAGGCGAAAGCGATAATAAGCATGAAAGCGTAAACCTGCCCCAGACGAATTAGAAAACTTTTCAATTCATTTTCATAGTAGCCGTCATCTTCTACATAAGGTAAATTTAAGATCCCCAGTGGTTTGAATTTGTCGTCTTTAATTTGGCTGAAAGCAGAACGATTTTTTTTGCCATCAATAGTTTTAATGTCCACGTATCTTTTTTCAATCGAAGAACGAACCAGTTTTAAAATGTATTTGGGAATTGGCGGAGCCACCTTATCAACCGAAAATGATTCTTTTGAGGATTTCAGTAATTTTCCTTCCAGACTGTAAATGTTGATTTCAATATTGTGAATGTGGGCTAATTCGTGAATTTTATCTTTGAAAATTAAGTCTAAATTCCCGGAAGTCATTGGATAAGTGGTTGTGGAAAGTATGAAATTGATGTGCTGCTTTACTGCGTTTTCATTGCGTTCCAGTCGCTCTTGGTGGTATTCTTTGGCTTCGTTTTTAAATTGGATAATAGATATGGAAGCCAATATCACAGAAGCCATTAATATCAATACAATCATCGAAAGGAAAATCCTGATTCGTAATGAAAGCATTGCTATTTTAAAACTTTTGAACATAATTAAGATTGATTTCTTTCTCTAATTTTTTTGTAAAATTTAAAGCCCAGCATTATTAAAATGGAAAATAAGAAAATCCCAATCACACCATAAAGCCAGTTGACGGCATTTTTTAAAACCACTAAAAAAACCACCGCAAAAAGGATTATCGTGGCTCCTTCATTCCACAATCGCATAAAAGTTGTGGTATATTTAACCTCGTCATTTTGCAATTGATTGAATATTTGTTGGCATTTTGCATGGTACAAATACAGCGCAAATACGAAACCAAGTTTTACGTGCATCCAAGGCATTTTTAACCACGCTTGACCTAAATCCGTAAAAAACAACATCCAAAAAGCAAAAATACTAGCCAAAACTGCTGACGGCCAAGTGATAATATACCACAAACGGTAGGTCATTATTTTGTACTGTTTTTGTAAAATTTCTTTCTCTGGTGAAGGTTTTTGTGCGGCTTCAATTTGGTAAACGAACAAGCGGACGATATAAAATAATCCTGCAAACCATGTAATTACAAAGATAAGGTGTAAGGATTTAAGGTAATTATAGTATTCCATCGTTAGTTTGAATCAGTTTTGTATTTATTTCTTTATTTAAAAAATATCCAGTCAGTATTGTTGATAAGATATCCGCAATTGGGAATGCAATCCACACGCCAAAAATACCTAAAAAATTTGGTAGAATCAGCACTAACGGAATTAGGAAAAATCCTTGCTTACTTAAGGTCAAAAGCAATGCTTTTTTTGCCTTTCCCGCCGCTTGAAAATAAGCCGCGCCAATGAGTTGAACGGCAATAATTGGCGAAGCCGCAAAAACCCAGCGCAACGCTTCCGGAGTTTGGTCAATCACGAGTGGATCTGTAGTAAAAACAGCAACGATAGGTTTGGCAAAAATTAGAATAACCACAAAAATCAATGTGGCTAAAAAAGCGGCGTATTTAATCGAAAGCTGCACAATTTCTTTCACTCTTTCATAATTTCCGGCACCGTAATTAAAACCTGCAATTGGCAGAAATCCTTGCGTAATTCCCAGAATTGGAAATAAAGCAAACATCAACATTCGGCTTATAATTCCATAAATGGCAACGGAATGTTCGCCGCCATACGTGTATAAAGTGTGATTTAGGATTATCGCCAAAATACTAACCACTCCTTGTCTTGAAAATGTCACAAAACTCAATTCTGTTATTTCCTTTACAATAGGAATATTGAATTTGAAATGTCTGGCTTTTAGGTTTAGTTCACTTTTAAAATAAAAAAACCAAAATACAAATAAGAAGCACGTGAAATAGGATATGGCTGTCGCCAAAGCAGCGCCAAACATTCCTAAATGAAGGTATTTTATAAAAATAATATCTAATATAATATTTATGAAAGCGGGAATAATCATCGCCACCATCGCAAATTTAGCCTTACCTTCGGCCCGAATCACGTTGTTCCCCATCATGCAAAGTGCCAAAAACGGAACGCTTATTATTATGGGAATAAAAAATTCTTTTGCGGGTTCCATTATGGCGCCTTTTGCGCCAAAAAGCATCAGCATTTCGGCGCTGAAAAAAAGACCGAATAGCACAAATACAGACGCCAATAAAAAAGTCATCATGATTTGATTGCCAAAGGTATGCAATGCTTTTTCTTTGTGATTTGCTCCCAATGCTCTCGAGAGTACAGAACCTCCGCCCACACCAATCGCCATTCCTAAAGAAGAAATCAAAAAGGTGATAGGCAAAACTACGGTTACCGCCGCAATGGCCAAAGAACCAATCCATTGTCCGACAAATATGGTGTCAATTAAAATATTAACCGACATGAATAAAATCCCAATAGAAGACGGAACTGCTTGTTTTATTAAGAGTTTTTTGATGTCCTGAGTTCCTAACTCATCGGCGGTAACAGCCATTTAAGCGTTTATTTTTTCGGAGTCAACTTTAATGGATGAAGAGGCGTGCGACCAATTCGTAATCCAATTACTTACTGTTTTACACCAAGCGTCACTGTCGTTCAAACACGGAATTGCTAAAAATTCTTCACCCCCATGAACTTTAAATTCATGCTTGGCTTCCATTGCAATTTCTTCCAAAGTCTCTAAACAATCAGATACAAAAGCAGGCGTTACAACAGCAAGTTTTTTAATTCCTTTTTCAGGCATTTTGTTGACTTCAACATCCGTGTAAGGTGTCAACCACTTATCTCCCGCTAAGCGCGATTGAAAAGTCTGGCTGTATTTTCCTTCTGGAATTCCCAATAATTTTACCACTTGTTTAGTCGTTTCGTAACATTGATGACGGTAACAAAATTCATGTGCCGGTGAAGGCGTGTTGCAACAAGAGCCATCAATTTTACAATGTGATTTGGTTATATCCGTTTTACGAATGTGACGCTCTGGGATTCCGTGATAGGAGAATAATAAATGATCGTAATCGTAACCGGCTAAATGTCCTTTAATCGAATCAGCCAGGTTTTGTAAATAATCGGGTTTGTTGTAAAACGCAGGAACAATAGTGAATTTCATTTCTGGGAAATACTTTTTACGGTGTTCTTCAGCCAATTCTAAAATGGTTGTAGTAGACGCCATTGCATGTTGTGGATACAAAGGAAAAAGCAGTACTTCATTTACGCCTTTGTCGTGTAGTTCTTGTAAACCAGATAATAAAGATGGATTTCCATAACGCATCGCTAAGGAAACCGGAACATCAACTAATTTTTGAACTTTCGAGTGCATTCTCTTTGAAATCACTACAAGCGGAGAACCTTCGTCCCACCATATTTTTGCGTAAGCGGCAGCCGATTTTTTAGGTCTTGTTTGTAAAATTATTCCACGAACTAATAATGCTCGTAACAAAAACGGAACGTCAATTACGTATTTGTCCATTAAAAATTCATCTAAATATGGTTTTACATCTTTAGGAGTTGGACTTTCCGGAGAACCTAAATTAACTAATAATACACCTTTCATGTTGTCTTTTTTTGTTGGTACAAAAGTAATTAAACTTACTTTTTTATAAATTGCGATTAACTATTTTTTATTTATTGTTTAATAGAAGAAATCAATTTTTTACTACATATTTGGGTTGATTGACATCAAATATTTTTTAGGCGTAGTGGCAAATTTCTTTTTGAAGGCTGCTATAAAATGACTTCCGGTGCTGTAGCCAATTTTTAATCCTACTTCATTCACATTATAGGAGCCACTGTCGAGTAGTTTTCGAGCAAAATCCATTTTGTAGTCAAATAGAAAACCATAAACGGTATCGCCATAAATTTGTTTGAAACCCATTTTTAGTTTCTTTAAATTCAAACCTATTTCATCGGCTAATTCTTGTAATCCAGGCGGTTCGGCCATATTGGCAATTATGATCTCTTTGGCTTTTTTGATTTTTATTACATTGTCTTCATCAATCAAAAACGGACATTGTTCTGCGTTTGGATCTTCGGTTCTATTGAAATACAAACTCAATAATTCATATCCTTTTCCTTTGTAATACAAGTTTTTAATGGACGGGTGCAAATTATAATGAAACAATTGCGAAAGTACAATTGCCATCGAAGGACTTACATTTCCTTCATCGTAATATTTTTTGTCTTTGTTATCAGCACTTAGAAAGGTAATATAATCCGCTTCGGTTGAAAATAAAGCATGAAATTTTTTGATCGAAATAATTACTGATATCACCCACGAATTTGGTGCTAGTTCCAGGTTTAAAGGCAATTCTTTTTGTGGATTATATAAAAGTAATGATTTTTCTTCTTTTAATTCTAACGCATAGTTTCCTTGATTAAAAATGAATTTTGCATTTCCTTTTAATCCAAAATGAAATTGAATCAATCCGCTGCTTACTTCACGTTGGGCTTGAAAGACATCGGTGCCGTCATTCTGAAATCGAATTAATGTAAAATCATCTTCAATTTTTATTATTTCTTGAGAACTCATAGCGATGTTTTTTTAATACAAAAATGATAATTATCAGGTTGGTTTATTTAGAAACACTCTAAATAATGCGCTAAAAAAGACCTGTTTGTTGTACAAAAATAAGGGTTTTTATAATTAAATAACGATTTAAATTTAAAAAATCATGCAGCGATACAAAAAGTACTTCTAGCGTTACTTTTATAAATACTATAGTTATAATTTTGTTCCACTTTCTGGAAAAGTGCACATATGGAAAATAATAACAAATTAAAGCATCATTATTTTTACTCCGTTGGATTGAGTTATAAAAAGGCAGATGCTGAGATCAGAGGTAAATTCAGTTTAGATGCTACTGCAAAAAACCGTTTACTCGAACAAGCTAAGACTGAAGGAATAGAAAGTTTAATCGTAACTTCTACCTGCAACCGAACGGAAATTTATGGTTTTGCAGAGCATCCTTTTCAATTAATAAAACTGATTTGTGAAAACAGTCAGGGCTCTGTTGAAGAATTTCAAAAAGTAGGTTTTGTCTATAAAAATCAAGAAGCCATAAGCCACATGTTTCGTGTGGGAACGGGTTTAGATAGTCAGATACTTGGTGATTTTGAAATTATTGCCCAAATAAGGAATTCTTTTTCACAGTCAAAATCGTTGGGTTTAGCCAATGCTTTTATGGAACGATTGGTGAATGCCGTTATTCAGGCAAGTAAAAAGATAAAAACTGATACACAGATTAGCTCAGGAGCTACTTCGGTTTCTTTTGCTGCGGTTCACTATATTTTCAAGAATGTTGAAGATATTGGAAACAAAAATATACTCTTGTTTGGTACTGGCAAAATTGGCAGAAACACCTGTGAAAATTTAGTTAAACATACTAAAAACGAACACATCACGCTTATCAACAGAACCAAAGAAAAAGCGGAGAAACTAGCCGGAAAATTGAATTTAATTGTAAAAGATTATTCGGAACTGCACTTGGAACTACAAAAAGCAGACGTCGTTGTGGTAGCAACCGGAGCACAAAATCCAACGATTGACAAAGCCATTCTGAATTTAAAAAAACCATTGTTGATTTTGGATTTATCCATTCCGAAAAATGTAAAAGAAGATGTAGAAGAGATAGAGGGCGTTAAGCTAATTCACATGGATTATTTGTCACAACTGACGGATGAAACTTTAGAAAACAGGAAAAAACATATTCCCGCAGCGGAGGCAATTATTGAAGAAATAAAGGAAGAATTTATTACCTGGACCAAAGGCAGGAAATTTGCTCCTACGATTAATGCTTTAAAGGCAAAACTGAATGCGATCAAAACATCTGAATTGGATTTTCAAAGTAGGAAAATTTCCAATTTTAATGAAGAACAGGCTGAAATCATCAGTGCCAGAATTATCCAAAAAATAACAACTCACTTTGCCAATCATTTGAAAGACGACGATACCATGGTGGACGAAAGTATAGAATGGATTGAAAAAGTTTTCAAAATTGGAGCTACCGCAAGATAATGAATAAAACAATACGCATAGGAACCCGCGATAGTGAACTCGCGCTTTGGCAAGCCCATAACGTCGAAAAAAGACTGAATGATTTAGGCTATAAAACCGAAATTATAGCGGTAAAATCACAAGGAGATATCATTCTTGACAAACCACTTTACGAATTAGGAATCACTGGTATTTTTACCAAAACTCTAGATATCGCCATGATCAACGGTCAGGTTGATATTGCAGTGCATTCGATGAAAGATGTTCCTACAGCTTTACCAATAGGAATTGTTCAGGCAGCAGTTTTGGAAAGAGCTAGTACGTTGGATATTTTGGTATATAAAGGAAGCCTTGATTTTCTCAATGAACAAGGAACAATTGCCACCGGAAGTTTGCGTCGTCAGGCACAATGGCTAAGTAAATACCCGACTCATAAAGTAGTTGATTTACGCGGAAATGTCAATACTAGAATGCAGAAATTGCAGCAAAGTGATTGGAACGGAGCCATTTTTGCAGCAGCAGGATTGGAAAGAATCAATTTGAAGCCGTCGAATTACATTGATTTGGATTGGATGATTCCGGCGCCGGCTCAAGGCGCAATGCTGGTTGTTGCGATGCAAAAAGATGCATTTACCCGTGATGCTTTATCACATTTAAATCATATTGAAACCGAAATTGTAACTTACATTGAACGACAGTTTTTAAAAACCTTAGAAGGAGGCTGTACAGCTCCTATTGGGGCTTTAGCTAAATATAATGAAGAGGAGGATACCATTCATTTTCAAGGTGTTTTGTTTTCGCTTGACGGAAAAGAAAAGATTGAAATTGATAAAATTGTTCCTATCGAAGAATGGAAGAAATTAGGATTTTATTATGCTCAGGAAATTCTGAACAATGGCGGAATAAAATTGATGTCAGAAATTAAAAATAATTTGAAGAAATAATGAGCCAAACAAGCATTTTATCCACTAAAACATTGTCGGCAGAACAAAGGCAAGTATTTCTTGATGCTAATTTTGATCTTTTAGAACAAGATTTCATCGAAATAAAAAACAACCTTTTTGAATTAAATACAATCAACAACAATTTAATTTTTAGTAGCCAAAATGCTGTTTTAAGTTTGATGGAACAAAACGGTTGGGAAGTTTTAAAGACCAAACCTGTTTTTTGTGTAGGAATTAAAACCAAGGAATTACTTGAATTGCATGGCTTTACAGTTGATGTTTATTTGGATTACGCCTCTGAATTAGCCGAAATAATTACTTTAATTTACAATAAGGAAAGCTATACTTTTTTGAGCGGAAATTTGCGTAAAGAAACGTTGCCTGGAGCATTAAAAAGTGCCGGAATAACTTTTAACGAAATCGAAGTGTATCAAACAACACTTGCGCCTTTTAAAATATCAGATCAAGAAAATTTTGACGGAATTCTATTTTTTAGCCCTTCTGCCGTTGAAAGTTATTTGACAAATAATAAAATTAAGAATGAAGTTTGTTTTTGCGTAGGCACTACCACAGCATCAGCATTACAAACAACGAAAATTACAAACATAGTAATTGCCGAAACACCGACTATTGAAGAGGTGATTTTGGAAGTTATTGAATATTATACAACGGAAAGCATTTAGCGATCTGCTAAAATTTAAATACATGATTAAGAACGACCTATTTTTAAGAGCATTAAAAGGAGAAACAGTACAACGTCCGCCAGTTTGGATGATGCGTCAAGCCGGAAGATATTTGCCGGAATTCATTGCTTTACGTGATAAATATGATTTCTTCACCCGCTGTCAAACGCCAGAATTAGCTGCCGAAATTACGGTTCAGCCAATACGTAGAATTGCTCCGGATGCGGCCATTTTGTTTTCGGATATTTTGGTAATTCCACAAGCAATGGGAATTGAAGTGTTGATGAAAGAAAACTTCGGTCCGTTTTTACCAAACCCAATTCGTACGATACAGGATGTGGAGAAAGTAATCGTACCGGATGTTAATGAAACATTAGGTTATGTTTTTGATGCTATCAAATTGACCAAAGAAATGTTGAATGATGAGGTGCCGTTAATTGGTTTTGCAGGTTCTCCTTGGACAATTATGTGTTACGCCGTGGAAGGAAAAGGTTCTAAAAGTTTTGATATGGCCAAAGGATTTTGTTTCCAACATCCAGAAGCAGCGCATGTTTTATTGCAAAAAATTACCGATACCACGATTTTATATTTAAAAGAAAAAGTAAAAGCAGGAGTAAACGCTGTACAAATTTTTGACTCTTGGGGTGGAATGTTATCTCCAGTGGATTATCAGGAATTCTCTTGGAAATACATCAACCAAATTATTGAAGCCTTGGCCGATGATGCTCCTGTAATTGTTTTCGGAAAAGGATGTTGGTTTGCATTAGGCGAAATGGGAAAAAGTAGAGCTGCGGCACTTGGTGTTGACTGGACATGTTCTCCACGAAATGCACGATACTTGTCTGGAGGAAATATCACTTTACAAGGAAATTTTGATCCATCCAGATTGTTGTCACCCATTCCTGTTATCAAGAAAATGGTACACGAAATGATTGACGAATTCGGAAAAGATAAATACATCGTGAATTTAGGTCACGGAATTTTACCAAATATTCCTGTGGATCATGCCAAAGCGTTTATTGATGCGGTGAAGGAGTATAATCAGTAGTAAACAGTGTTCAGTTTGCGGTATATCCTGCAAGGTTTCCAAAACCTTGTAGGTGTTTTTTGAGTACATCAGCCTAAAAGCGATACCTAGAAGGTTTTTTTAACTTTGTAGGATTGTAAATATAAAAGCTAATATATGAAATTAGAAGTTTTAGAAAAAGAGGGTTATTATCATATTTATAATAGAGGAATTAACGGGTGTTTAATTTTTGAAAATGATGAAAATAAGATTTACTTTTTAAAGCAGTTATCGAGATATTTAGATGGTAAGATTTCAATATTTGCATACTGTTTAATGGGAAATCATTTTCATTTAGTCATTCGTTTAGAGGAAGAGGAAAAAATAGTAACACAAGCATTTTCTAATTTTTTTAACTCTTATGCTAAAGCCTTTAATAAGCAAACAGAGAGAACAGGAAGTCTTTTTGAAAAACATTTCAAAAGAATAAGATTGAATGGGGATGATTACTTGAAGCAATTGATATTATATGTGCATTTGAATCCGAAGCATCATTTAGATTTAAAATTTCAGGATTATGAGTATTCTTCGTATCAAGCTTTTATTTCAAACAAAGAAACAAAAATAGAGAAAGAAGAAGTGTTGAAGCTGTTTGGAGTTTTAGAAAATTTCATTTTTTGTCACAATCAAAAAAATGATTTTTTAACTGAAAAACACACGTTTGAGTAATATTATTACAATCATGTAAGGTTTTTTTAACCTTACAGCTAAGTTAAATTAGGAATATCATTACTAGTTATACGTACAATGTTTTGGAAACCTTGCAGGAAAGCAAGAGGTTTTAGTTTGAAATATTTAATAAGTTAGTTGCTGTAAAGCAAATTTATAATGAAACAACAATTTTACACTTACATACAAAACCTTCAAGACCAAATCTGTAAAGGATTGGAAGCGGTTGAAGGTCAAGCCAAATTCCGGGAAGACCTTTGGGAACGTCCGGAAGGCGGAGGAGGAAGAACCCGTGTAATCGAAAACGGCAAAGTTTTCGAAAAAGGCGGCGTGAATATTTCGGCAGTTCACGGGAAGTTACCGGAAGCCATGCAAAAAATGTTTAATGTGGGCGAAGCTGATTTTTTTGCCTGTGGATTGAGTTTGGTATTGCATCCAAAAAATCCAATGGTTCCTACGGTTCATGCCAATTGGCGCTATTTCGAAATGTACGATGATAACGGAAACGTGATTCAGCAATGGTTTGGTGGTGGACAGGATTTAACTCCGTATTATCTGTTTGAAGAAGATGCAATTCATTTTCATCAAACGTGTAAAATGGCCTGTGATAAACATAATCCGGAGTTTTATCCAAAATACAAAAAACAATGTGATGCCTATTTCTGGAATGCGCATAGAAATGAATCACGAGGAATCGGCGGGTTGTTTTTCGATTATTGCAAAGAAACTCCAGAAATGAGTATGCAAGATTGGTTCAATTACGTTTCAGAAGTGGGGAATAGTTTCCTTGACGCATACGTTCCAATTGTAGAAAAAAGAAAAAATTTACCTTATACTCCACAACAAAGAACTTGGCAGGAAATTCGTCGCGGCCGTTACGTAGAGTTTAATTTGGTTCATGACAAAGGCACTTTATTTGGACTAAAGACCAATGGAAGAATCGAAAGTATTCTGATGAGTTTGCCACCCAATGTGCAATGGATCTATGACCATCATCCGGAAATTGGAAGTGCAGAAGAAAAATTAGTAAAAGTATTAGAAAATCCAAAAAATTGGATTTAAATAGTTGAACCATTAAGACATTAAGGAAAATTAAGTTTAAAACCTTAATGAATCTTAATTTCTTAATGATTAAAAAAATAAATAAAAGTTTAACTTTAAACGGAAATAATATGTTCCCATTACACAGAGGCAGAAGGTTAAGAACGAACGAATCAATCAGAAGTTTAGTTCGTGAAACGACATTAAGTCCAAGTGATTTCATGTTTCCTATGTTTATCGCTGAAGGAGAAAATTACAAAGTAGAAATTGCGTCCATGCCGGGTATATTTCGTCGTTCCATCGATTTGACGGTAAAAGAAATTCATGAATTATTCTCCTTAGGCATTCGTGCGGTCAATATTTATGTAAAAGTCAGTGAAAATTTAAAAGACAATACAGGACTGGAAGCTTGGAATCCAAACGGGTTGATGCAGAATGCCATTCGTGCCATCAAAGCCGCTTGTCCGGAAATGATTGTAATGCCAGACGTGGCTTTGGACCCGTATTCTATTTATGGACATGACGGAATTATTACAAACGGTGATGTCGAAAATGATGCAACAAATGATGCTTTAGTTCAAATGGCCGTTTCTCATGCGCAAGCCGGAGCCGATTTTGTAGCGCCATCGGATATGATGGACGGACGTGTATTGCGTTTGCGCGAAGGTCTGGACTCTGCCGGTTTTCATAACGTAGGCATCATGAGTTATTCGGCTAAGTACGCGTCGGCATTTTACGGGCCGTTTCGTGATGCGTTAGACAGCGCCCCTGTTGACGCCACTGAAATCCCAAAAGACAAGAAAACATATCAAATGGATTATGCCAATCGAATCGAAGCCATTAAAGAAGCGTTGTGGGACGTGGAAGAAGGCGCCGATATGGTTATGGTAAAACCGGGAATTGCCTACTTAGATATCGTTCGCGAGGTCAAAAATGCGGTGAATGTTCCTGTGACAGTTTATCATGTTTCAGGGGAATACGCGATGATTAAAGCTGCTGCCGAAAGAGGTTGGCTAGATCACGATAAAATTATGATGGAACAATTAATGTGCATCAAACGTGCTGGAGCCAGTTTGATTTCGACTTACTTTGCCAAAGAAGCTGCTATACTTTTAAATAAATAATCATGAAATCGAAGATTCACGAATACCAGAAAATAAACATTAAAAATAGGAGTAAAAAAATTGTATTCTTATTAGCCGTTCTGAGTTTTGTTTCTTGTAAAAAAGAAGAAGTGAAAAAAGAACCTTTATACCCAACATCAACTGAGGTAGTTGCGCAAACACCAGAGGAATTAGGAGAGGAAATTTTCAAAGGAAAAGGAAATTGTGTGGCCTGTCATCAGGTTGACAAGAAAGTGATAGGGCCAAGTCTGCAGGATATTGCTAAAATTTATAAAGATAAAAACGCAAGTATCGTAACGTTTTTGAAAGGCGAAGGCGAACCTATTGTTGATCCAAGCCAATATGAAGTCATGAAAGCAAACTTCGTGATTACCAAAGCCATGTCTGATGATGAATTGAAAGCTTTAGAAGCGTATGTGTATTCAAGTTTGAAATAATACTGGCGTTTTTTAGGAGCTAATCCTGCTATCCGCTTTATCTTTATATTTTTAAAGAAAAAACATAAAGGATGCCGCTATTATCAGGGCTAAAACATAAGAACCATTCGTCTCTGCGAATGGTTTTTGTATGTTCAAAGCGTTTTAAATGCATTTATTTCTGAACTTTGTTACTTCTTTAGGAACAATGTGGGTAATTTTTTTATCTTTAAAATATGGAAACAGCATACATCAAAACCCCCTTAGGAATTGCCACAATCATAGGCGATGAAAATGGAATAGCCGTAATTTCAGTTGCTGATGAAGGCGAAATTTCAAATGTAATTCCAACAATTTTGCAGGACGCCATTTCTCAACTTAATGATTATTTCGAAAGAAAAAGAAATGATTTCGATTTTAAATTAAATCCAAAAGGTACTGATTTTCAACAAAAAGTATGGAAATCGTTATTGGAAATTCCTTATGGAAAAACGAGAACATATCTTCAACAATCCAAAATTTTGGGTGATGTAAAAGCCATTCGAGCAGTGGCTTCCGCGAATGGAAAAAATCCATTATGGATTGTGGTTCCCTGTCATCGAGTAATTGGAACGGATGGTTCATTAACAGGATATGCAGGAGGTTTGTGGCGCAAAAAATGGTTATTGGAACACGAAAATCCTACAACACAACAAAGTCTTTTTTAGTTGTTTGTGAATAAATTTCTTATATTCGTTTAAGAAAATCCGTTCCAATCTGTAAAATCCGCTTCATCTGCGTGCCCTAAAATGATAGAAAAAATAAATCTCAATAATATCCTATTTCTTGACATAGAAACCGTTCCGCAGGCGGAGGATTTCAATGCATTAGATTCTGAAATGAAAGATCTTTGGGAACACAAAACCCAATACCAGCGCAAAGACGAATACACGCCGGAGGATTTTTATGATCGAGCGGGAATTTGGGCCGAGTTTGGGAAAATCATTTGTATTTCCGTGGGTTATTTTACCATCAAAGGCGATATTCGAAATTTCAGGGTAACTTCTTTTTTTGGAGAAGAAAAGAAAATATTATTGGATTTCAATAATTTGTTGAACACTCATTTCAATCAGCCACAACACGTTTTGTGTGGTCACAATGCCAAGGAATTCGATATTCCTTTCCTTGCCAGACGGATGATTATTAACCAAATTGCTATTCCGAACAAGCTGAATTTATTTGGAAAAAAACCATGGGAAATTCCACATTTAGACACGTTAGAATTATGGAAATTTGGTGATTATAAACATTTTACTTCTTTAAAATTGTTGTGTAAAGTTCTCGGAATTCCTTCTCCAAAAGGCGATATCGATGGCAGTCAGGTTGGTCATGTTTTTTATGTGGATAAAGACATTGACCGCATTGTAACCTATTGTGAAAAAGACACTATTGCAGTAGCACAAATTTTCCTCCGATTGCGTAGAGAAGAATTGTTAATTGACGACGAGATCATTCATGTGTAAAAAATCAATGATAATTTCAATCTTAAAAATCAATAGTAGTGCATAACATCTACCTTTCTGTTTTATATTGACCTTGTCTTTTTGCTATCGTCATTGCAATTGATTGATTACATTTACAAAAAATATAGATTATGGTATTGAGTAGATTTTGGTTGGTCATTTTTATTTCAGCAATTGTATTTGTAGTGTTTAGTTTATTTTCTGGAGACAGTTATACAATTGACCACGTTTTGAACGGAAAGAAAGATGATCCAATTTTGGTGTCGGAGAAATTTGCCGAAGAACTTCCTACTTTTATAAAAGACAGCATAAAGACAGCGCCAGAGCAAACCATGATTATCAACCGGGACACGCTAAATGCGGATACGACTTATGTTTTTAAGAATAAAACCGTAAAAATTTACAGCGGTGTTCAAAAATCAGATGGTTTATTGCCAACTTGTAAAAGTACTTTAATAGATTTAGTCCTTCCGCTGATGGCTTATTTGGCCTTTTTCTGCGGATTGATGGAACTTTTAATAATTTCTGGTGCTTCTGGAAAATTGGCGAAAGCATTAAGTCCTGTTTTTGTAAAAGTGTTTCCGAGTATTCCCAAAAACCATCCCTCGATTTCCTACATGACTTTAAATTTTGCCGCTAATTTTCTGGGGTTAGATTCTGCTGCAACTCCATTTGGTCTAAAAGCTATGGAAAGTTTGCAGGAAATTAATCCTGACAAAGACAAAGCGAGTGACGCTCAAATCATGTTTATGTGTTTGCATGCTTCGGGTCTAACTTTAATTGCTACGTCTATTATAGGATATCGTGCTGCGGCTAACGCAAGCAATCCTGCGGATGTGATGTTGCCTTGTATTATCACTTCGTTTATCGGTACTATTGCAGCCTTTTTAATTGTAGGAATCAAACAAAGAATCAATTTCAAAAGTGCTTCTTTAGTGATTGTATTGATGACATTAATAGCCGCAATTGTTGGTTTGTTGATGTATGTGAACCATTTGGATTTAATTGGAAAAAACTATTTCACTTCAAATCTTTCTGCTTTAATATTAATTGGAATTATTGCTTTTACGTTGATTTTTTCATTTATAAATGAAAAGAAATTTACAGAAGCATCGACTACCGTTTTTGAGACTTTTGTAGTAGGAGCCAACAATGGTGTAAAGACCGGAGTGACTATTTTTCCTTATGTTTTGGGAATGCTGGTTGCCATTTCTTTATTCAGAAACAGTGGTTTATTTGAAATTATCAGCAATTGGATTGCTTTCATTTTTTCTAATATGGGAGTTAGTAAGCAAATTACGGATGCTTTACCAGTCGCTTTACTTCGTCCCTTTAGTTCTGCCGGATCAAGAGGATTTTTGATTGACTCGATGAACACTTTTGGTGCCGATTCCTTTACGGCTAGATTGAGTAGTATTTTTCAATGTAGTGCCGAAAGTACTTTTTATGTGATAGCCGTTTATTTTGGTTCCGTAAATATTAAAAACACGCGATATGCGTTAGGAACGATGCTTGTAGTCGATTTGATTTGTGTGATTACAGCAATTTTTGTGGCGACCTGGTTCTTTTAAAAACAAGAATTTTAAAATGATTTGATTTTTGGATGGAATCGCAAATCGGTGTATAAAAAAAACCACAATCTCTGTACTATTTGAGATTGTGGTTTTTTTGTGTTTTTAAAGTAAATGTTAATCTATTTCCATTTCTGGAACTTCTCCCTCGATTATTAAATCAGCTTCAGTAGAAGCGATGATATGCTCTACGGTTACACCCGGCGCGCGTTCCAAGAGTTTGAAACCTTGCGGGGTAACCTCTAAAACGGCTAATTCAGTAACTACTTTTTTAACGCAACCGACACCCGTTAATGGTAACGTACATTTTTTAAGTATTTTAGATTCTCCTGCTTTATTAACGTGCATCATGGCTACAATAATATTTTCGGCAGAAGCCACTAAATCCATAGCGCCTCCCATTCCTTTGACCATTTTACCAGGGATTTTCCAGTTGGCAATATCGCCGTTTTCGGCAACTTCCATTGCGCCAAGGATGGTTAGGTCAACATGTTGTCCACGAATCATTCCAAAACTAAATGCGGAGTCGAAGAAACTAGCTCCGGGCAAAGTGGTGATGGTTTGTTTTCCGGCGTTGATTAAATCAGCGTCTTCATCTCCTTCAAAAGGGAATGGACCCATACCGAGAATTCCGTTTTCGCTTTGAAATTCAACGTCAATTCCTTCTGGAACATAATTTGCCACTAATGTTGGAATTCCGATTCCGAGATTCACGTAATAGTTGTGTTTTAATTCTTTTGCAATGCGTTTTGCAATTTGATTTTTATCTAAAGCCATAATTAGAAAATTTTTCTCACGGTTCTTTGTTCAATTCTTTTTTCATATTTCTCGCCTTGAAAAATTCTATTTACAAGTATTCCCGGTATATGAATTTCGTTTGGATCTAAACTTCCTGCAGGTAATAATTCTTCTACTTCGGCGATGGTGATTTTTGCTGCTCCGGCCATGCAAGGATTGAAATTTCTTGCGGTTCCTTTAAAAATCAGGTTTCCGGCTTCGTCACCTTTCCATGCTTTTACGATCGCAAAATCAGCGTTGAAAGCGTGCTCCATAACATGCATTTTTCCATTGAATTCACGGACTTCTTTCCCTTCGGCTACTTCAGTTCCATAACCTGCTGGTGTGAAAAAAGCAGGAATTCCAGCTTGTGCCGAACGACAACGTTCTGCTAAAGTTCCTTGAGGAATAAGGTCTACTTCTAGTTCTCCAGAAAGCATTTGGCGTTCAAATTCGGCATTTTCACCTACGTAAGATGAAATCATTTTTTTGATTTGGCGCTTTTTCAAAAGCAATCCCAGACCAAAATCATCGACACCCGCATTGTTTGAAATACAGGTTAAATCCGTAGTTGCTTTTTTTACTATTTCGGCAATCGAATTTTCTGGAATACCACATAATCCAAAACCGCCAAGCATGATAGTCATCCCATTTTCAATTCCTTGAAGGGCATCCTGAACGTTATTTACTTTTTTGTTAATCATATAAATGAGTTGCTATTTTTTTAATTTTAGTCTATCGATGAATTAAGTTGTAATAATCTAGGATATAGTTCGGAGGACTAGTGCCTTAGCCCAGATAGCAGTGGAAATCCTTTTTTGAGGTTTTTACCGAAAAAAAGATTACTTCACTATATTTTTATTTTTATTGGAGTTCAGTGAACTTTGTTTGCAACGTATGGCTGGATTAGCTCCTAATTAAAATTTTACAATTCAAATTCTTCAGTATCTTGTTCTACTGCTGTCGTGTCTACTACTTTTCTGGGTACATAACAGTCTACTTTTATAGAGAGATTTGCAGGCCTTTCAAAGCTTTCCTTAGAAACTTTAAGTGCCGGATCAGCATAACACAGCTTCATAAAATAACCCCAAACCGGCAGTGCCGCTGTAGCTCCCTGACCATAAGTGATACTTTTGAAACGAGCCGAACGGTCCTCGCAACCTACCCAAACACCAGTTACAAGATTCGGAACCATTCCCATAAACCAACCATCGGATTGGTTTTGTGTAGTTCCTGTTTTTCCCGCAATAGGGTTTTTAAATTGATACGGATAACCGGTCCAACGGTTGTCTCCGCTTCCCCCGCCAGTGGTACGCAAACGATCTCCAGATCCACCTTCGGTTACACCTTCCAGTAATTTGACAACCGCGTAGGCGATATCTTTATTTAAAACATCATGAGACTCAGGAATTGGCTCGTAGATGATCACGCCACTTTTATCTTCAATTTTAGAAATAAATTGGGGTTTCATGTAAACACCTTGATTGGCAAAGGTACTGTAAGCTGCGACCATGTCTTCAACGGTTATTTCTACTGCTCCTAAAGCTATGGAAGGCTGCAAAGGAATCTCAGATTTTATTCCTAATTTATGGGCTAAATCAACTACTGCTTCCGGACCAACTTTGTCCATTAATTTTGCTGAAACGGTGTTTATCGAATTGGCCAGACCTCTTTTTAAGGTAACCATTCCGCGGTATCGGTTGTCTGAGTTTTTTGGCTCCCAGTCTTCAGTGACATTATGACGCCCTTTTCGAATCATAAAAGGTCCGTCAATAATCGAGTCACAAGGAGACATATTCAATTGTTCTATGGCAGTGGCATAAACAAACGGTTTGAAAGTCGAGCCTACTTGTCTGGCACCTTGTCCTACGTGATCGTATTGGAAATATTTGTAATTGATACCACCAACCCAAGCTTTTACATTACCGGTTTGAGGTTCCATAGCCATCAATCCGGATTGTAGAAAATGTTTGTAATATCGAATAGAATCCAATGGTGTCATAATCGTGTCTTTTTCTCCCTTCCAGGAAAAGACGGTCATTTCTGTTTTTTCGCTGAATGATTTTATAATTTCTTCATCGCTTTTATCCAATGATTTCATCACCGCCCATCGGTTGGATGATTTCATTGCCTGATTTAATATTTTTTGTGTTTCTGCACTCGAAATATTTACAAAAGGTGCATTTTTATTCCCTTTAGATTGTTTGAAAAACTCTTCCTGAAGGTTTGCCATGTGCGCCGTAACTGCTTCTTCGGCATGCAATTGCATTCTGGAATCAATTGTAGTGTAAATTTTTAGACCGTCTTTGTAAATATCGTAATCAGAACCGTCCGGTTTTTTATTTTCTTCAGCCCATTTTTTCATGTAATCACGAAGGTATTCTCTGAAATACGTTGCCGTTCCTTCTTTATGGGTTTCTAATTTGAAATTCAGCTTGATAGGTAAACTTTGTAATTTTTCCTTTTCAGCTTCTGTAATCATTTTTCCTTTTTCCATTTGCGAAAGCACCACATTTCTGCGGTTTTTCACTCCTTGTGGGTTTCTGATAGGATTGTATAAACCGGAGTTTTTAAACATTCCGACTAATATGGCCGATTCACTGATGGTTAAATCCTTTGGTTCTTTCGAAAAATAGGTTTTTGCCGCGGAACTTACTCCAACAGAATTGTTTCCAAAATCATAAACGTTACAATACATCGCAATGATTTCATTTTTAGTGTATTGTCTTTCCAATCGAATAGCAATAATCCATTCTTTTATTTTTTGTACAATTCTAAAAGGCAGAAATTTGGACCCTTCGCCGTGGAACAATTGTTTGGCTAACTGCTGTGTCAGTGTACTCGCTCCACCGCTAGTTCCAAAACTAGAAATCGCTCTCAAAGTTCCTCTCCCGTCGATACCGGAATGTTCGTAAAAACGAGCATCTTCCGTAGCAATCAATGCATCTATTAAGTTTTTTGGTAAGTCAGCGTATTTTAACTGGGACCTGTTTTTTTCAAAATATTTACCCAAAACCACTCCGTCAGCTGATATTATTTCTGTAGCTAAATTAGAATCAGGATTTTCTAAATCTTCAAAAGAAGGCATTGAACCGAAGATTCCCCATGAAGCAAACAAGAAAAACAAACCGACACTTCCTAAACCTATGAAGAATATTTTCCAAAATTTCCTTTGATAATGTGCAATGTCATTTACATTACCTCTTGTTGGATTGTTATTTTTTTTGATAGCCATAATACTATTTTATTCTTTTTTTTCTATTCTAAAACCTACCTCTGTAATTCCATCTAAAGCCGTTACACCGGGAACTTTGCCGGTTTCTCTAACTGCTTGTTTGATATACACTTTGTATTTTGATTTGAACCTTACATTTTCTTTATAAAAGAGTTTGCTTTCTTTTAAATCTGAGAAACCATTGCCTAACAATGTTCCATCCGGGTCTGCCATTTGATATTCAAGTGTATCCACTTTTGTAAAACCATTTGGCAATTCCATCGCTACAATCAAAAACAAATTATTGTATAAATAATCGTTGTTGGCTCTTAAATTCACAAATAAATTATATCGTTTTGTTGAGTCTAATTCTGGTAAATTGAATGTTACAATGCTGTCTTTGTGCCAAGCACTGCCAACAGATTTATATTCATCAAAAACCCTTTTTTTATCACATGAAGAAAAGAGAATCACAACCAAAAGAAGTAAAGCGCTATTTTTTATCCACATTTTTAGTAATAATTATTGGTTTTCTTGGCTCTGCCGGTTTTTTTTCTGCTGGAGTTTGACGGGTATTATTTGCAGTTTTATTATTGTTTTCTGGTTTGTTAGTATTGGCAATAATCGCGTTTTCACCAGCCGGTTTGCGTTTTTTATTCGGTTTCTTCTTTGCTTTTGGTTGGTCAAAACGAGTTAGACTTTCTTGGCCCATTGCGTTATTAAAGTTTTTCTCTGGCTCAACAATCAGCTCGATAGCATAATCTTCTAACGATGTAACTTTGTTTTTTAGTTTGTTTTCAGCAACAATTTCTTTGACCTGATCAATTTTTAGAACATGCCAGTTGGCGAAATTATTCGTGTAAGCAAACCACATTAAACCTTTAAATATATCTTGTTTCTGACAAATGGCATCTCCTTTTTCAGTTACCAGTTTTGTTTCGAAATCTGGAAAATCTTTTAACGCATCCATGTAAGTGTCCAACTCATAATTCAAGCAGCATTTTAATTTTCCGCATTGTCCGGCCAGTTTTTGTGGATTTAAAGACAGTTGTTGGTACCGAGCCGCTGAGGTATTTACACTTCTAAAATCCGTCAACCAAGTAGAGCAGCACAATTCTCTTCCGCAAGAACCAATCCCGCCTAAACGAGCTGCCTCCTGACGGAAACCTACTTGTTTCATTTCTATTCGGGTACTGAATTCTTTAGCAAAATCTTTAATCAAAGCACGAAAGTCAATACGGTCATTTGCAGTGTAATAAAACGTAGCTTTTGATCCATCCCCTTGAAATTCAATATCCGAAATTTTCATTTCCAGTTTTTGAGCAATCGCCAGTTCTCGGGCACGAACCTTCATGGGCTCTTCTTTATCCCTTGCTGTTGACCAAATGTCAATATCTTTTTGGGATGCTTTTCTGTAAATTTTTGGAATTTCAGTACCCAAGTAATTGGCTCCTTTTTTCTTCATTTGAATTTTAACTAATTCTCCTGTCAAAGTAACAATTCCTATATCATGACCTGGCGAAGCAACAGTAGCAACGATGTCGCCCATGCTTAACGTTAATTTTTCGGTATTGCGGTAAAATTCTTTTCTTCCGTTTTTGAAACGAACTTCAACACAGTCAAAAGGGGCGTCACCATTAGGTAAACTCATATTAGAAAGCCAATCGAAAACCGTTAATTTATTGCAGCTATCGGTGCCGCAAGTCCCATTATTTTTACAACCCTTAGGTGCGCCACCATCAGAAGTTGAACAACTTGTACATGCCATAATTTTATATATAGTGTTGCGACGAGCACAACTTAAGTTCTTAAAACGTTTAAAGCGTAAAGATAGTATTTTTTAATTTTACGTCACAACGCATAAAAGCGTCAATAAATCATAAATTTTTAATAAAAAAACCCATTACAAATCCGATTGTAATGGGTTAATTTCATAGAGTTTTATCTTAAATGTTTAATCTAAAATTTTATATAATTTATCAGATAATCGAATTCTGAATGGTAATTTAAACGTGCAAGTGTCTCCGGAAACTGCTTTTTCTTGTACTGAATCGTTCACCAGCATTTCTTTGATTACTATTTTTTGTTCACCGGTTGTGGCGCCTTTTATCAGAATCGTATCACCAATTTTGATTTCGTTTTCTTCAATTAAAAACTGGCCAATACTTGCTTTTGGAAAAAAATGTGTCCCTTTTCCAATGTATTGTTTTTTGACTTTTTGTTCTTTTTTAAGCGCAGTTTTCGGTTTGTCTGCAACAAAAACTCCATGAGTTTCTTCGTTATTTTTGAAAGTCAAAACGTCTGATTTTCCTTTTTTGAAAATCTTATTTCCGTTTTTAATTCCTCTGCGAATGGCTTTTTGTTCTTCTTCCGGTAAGTGAATGACACTCACACATTCTGCAGAACAGCAACCTTCCATTTTTTCCTTGCAAGACTCACATTGGATGAAAAGTAAATGACAACCTTCGTTCACGCAATTGGTATGTACGTCACAAGGTTCGCCACATTGATGGCATTGCGAAACTACATCGTCCGTGATTCTTTCGCCCAAGCGGTGATCAAATACGAAGTTTTTACCTATGAATTTACTTTCTAAACCCTCGGCTTTTACCTGACGTGTGTATTCAATAATTCCGCCTTCAAGTTGGTATACGTTTTCAAAACCTTTGTGTTTGAAATAAGCACTGGCTTTTTCACAGCGAATACCTCCGGTGCAATACATCAATATTTTTTTGTCTTGTTTGTGTTCCGTAAGTTGCTCTTCGATAATGGGCAATGATTCCCGAAAAGTATCCACATCTGGTTTGATAGCTTTGGTAAAATGTCCAATTTCACTTTCGTAATGATTTCGCATATCGACCACAATCGTATTTGGATCTTCCAGAAGTTCATTAAATTCCGCCGCTTTTAAGTGGATTCCAATATTCGTCACATCAAAAGTTTCATCGACTAAACCGTCAGCTACAATTTTGTCACGGACTTTTACAGTCAGTTTTAAAAACGAATGATCGTCTTGTTCTACGGCAATATTCAATCGGATTCCTTTCATGAAATCATAGACCTCGATGGAATCTTTGAACGCGTAGAAATTATCAGCAGGCAATGATAATTGGGCGTTGATTCCCTCACGGGCTACATAAATTCTACCCAGAACTTCAAGTGAGTTCCACGCCAAAAATAATTCGTTACGAAATTGTGTTGGATTTGAGATTTGCGCATAAGCATAGAAAGACAGCGTAAGACGTTGTTTTCCGGCATCATCAATCATGATGGCTCTTTCTTCTGCGCTTAATGTGTTGTACAGTTGCATGCTATAAACAGTTTAAGTTGAGAAATATATTTTTGCAAAAGTATAAAAAAGGTTCAGAGGTGCAAAGTTTTAAAGGAACTAAGGTTCGCAATCATTGACAATAGACGCTTAATTTTCCTTAATCTCTTAATGGTTTATTTTTTTAGGAGCTATTTCCAGCTTTTCGCTGTATCTCTTGTTTTCGCTATCGCTACAACAAGAGGATGCCGCTGCAATCTGGGCTAGGATAGTTGTGGTTACAGTTATATGTTGCGTTTTTTGTCATTCTGAGGAACGAAGACCCGAGCGCTAGCGAACTGGCGGAGCAATCGCTGTGTTGTGAGCAACTTGTATGGACTCTTCCTTCGTCAGAGTGACAATTTTGGTAGTGATTTGGAGATACAACGGATTGATTTTACTGCGTTTAGTTTGTCATTCTGAGGAACGAAGAATCTCTGATTGTTCAGACGTTGAAATATTTTGATTTTACCCTAATGTTCTCTTTTTGATTTCAAGCTCAAACTAACATTTTGATTGTACTTATGATTAGTAGTTTATTGTTTTCTTTAAATTATTCATTCTCATTAAGAATGGTAGGGTAGTTTTTTTAGCTAAATATCAAAGTATTATTTTAGTATTTAGTATTTAAAAAAGCAACAAATTGATTGGTATTCCGTTTTTTAATTACTACAAAACTTTTTATGTTTTTCATGTTAATCGTATCTGATACAGATTTTCTAATTTCTTTTCCATTTAGCACATATCGTAATTTATTAAAATCTGGTTTTAGTTCGTGTGCTTCCATAAAAACGATTACTCCATTTAATTTGCTTTCGGCTCCTAAAATTTCTTCAATCACATCTGAATTTTTTGGAATAATGACTAAACCTTTTCTGTTTAGTTTTGAGAATACATAATGATTTGCATCTAATTTTGAATAGAATTTGATCGATACTTTTGAGATGACTACTATTGGGCTAGCTCCAATTAACGAATCCTTCATGGCTTCTTCTGCATAATTCTTAAGACTTATTTTTTGGGATGTATCTTTTGCTATAGAATTACAAGATGCTAGGGAGAGCAAAAAAATTAATGTAAAATATTGTTTCATAGGATTTAAAGGTATAAATTTCTTTTTATTAGCAACAACATCAAATATACACATCTTTCTAGCACAAAATATCTTCTAGCCCAGATAGCAGTGGAAATCCTTTTTTATCCGCTTTTTAGCGGGGGAAAAGATTGAAACGAATAGCTGGAAAAAGCTCCAAATAAAAAAACCACGAATGAACGTGGTTTTAGTTTGACTTTTTTACTTGATTAACAATACTCGTTGAAAGCGTCTTTCAAGTTTTCAGCAATTAGTTCTGCTGGGCGACCTTCAATGTGATGACGCTCTAACATGTGCACTAATTCTCCGTTTTTGAACAAAGCCATACTTGGCGATGATGGAGGAAAAGGGAACATGTGTTGTCTTGCGGCATCAACTGCATCTTTGTCAACTCCTGCAAAAACGGTGATTAAATGGTCTGGTTTCTTAGCGCCATCTAAACTCATTTTTGCCCCCGGACGTGCGTTTCTGGCAGCACAACCACAAACCGAATTTACAACTACAAGCGTTGTTCCTTCTAATTTTATTGCGTTTTCTACTGCTTCAGCACTATGTAAATCTTGAAAACCTGCCGCAGTCAATTCCGCTTGCATTGGTTTTACCATTTCTTCTGGATACATATTTTTTTTATTTTAAATCAATACTAATTTTGAATTGCAAAGTTACAAAGTTTACAATCAAGTATAGGAGTTCAATTATAAAGTTTTGTTATAGTTTGATTTCTATTTCATTGCTTTGAAAGCCACATGAAAAATAGCTTTAATGAATAGTATTTTTGGGCATTTTAAAATTACTTCAATGTCTTCCTTTAATGAAGTTTCCTCGTCCAGAAACTTAAAAATCAAAGTTGGATTTCCTTTTTTGAACATTGAAGAAAAGATATGAGAACCCAATTCGTTTTTTCGGTCCAAGATGTCTAACAAAAGCAAATCGTAAAACCAGAATTTAGTGTTTTTATGAAATTTTGTAAAATCGGTTTCCCTCTGCAGAAAGACAACTAATTCTGTTGATTTTTTATCCGAATTTTTGAAAGTATAGCCGGTGCTTGCTTTCGTCCAGCCACCGGAACTACCTATGTTGATTACGTTTTTAGTATTCGCTTTCCAAAAAGGATAACACGTCATGGGAATGCTGCCTTGTTCTTTTTCGACAATTTCATAGTTCGTAATCCCAAGTTTTTCGATGTATTGCCGGATTTCGTTTTCGTATTCCTCGGTCTTCAAATGTTGGTGCGAAAACAAGGTGTATTCCAGTAATGCTTCAGTTTTGGAAGTTGGTAACACATACATAAAACGGGTATTTCCTTTTTGTTCCACCGAAAAATCCATGAAAGTAGCTTGCTCCGGATTGAAAACAGGCTGTTCGCTTTTGATAAACCAACCAATAAAATGCTGCTGCAGCAAAGGATATTTGGTCTGACTCGCTGCTTTCTTGTTGTTGTAAATACTATTAAACAATTTCGAACATGAAAAGGATTCACTTTCGGTTTGTACCAGAATTATAGTTTCGGATTCTTCAATTTCCAATACTTTTTCATGGATGAAAGTGATATTTTCTTGTTTCGAAAGCAAATCAAATACTTGAGTGTAAAAATCCAATCCTTTCACCATATTGTAGCGGTACGGTTTCAAGTCTAAATCCCTGCGGAAGTCTGCATTGGCGAACAAAGCCGAATCCCATTTCTTTGAAATAGATTGTTCCCAAAGTGAATCGTTGGTTTTCCAAAAACACCATGTTCTATCGTTAGTTTTTTTGGTATTTTCATCCAATAACAAAATACTTTTATCTCGGAATTTAACAGATTGGACCATTTTATACACGGTCATCATAGCCGATAATCCTGCGCCGGTAAAAATATAATCGTAGTGTTTCATTTGGAAATTTGACATTTCCCCAAAAATAGACAATTTTATTCTTTTAGTTTCTCTAAAATCAGCTTTAATTCTTTTGGTTTTAAGTAGCCGCTGTGCTGAAAAATAATCTCGTTTTTACTATTCAAAACACTTAAAACAGGAAAGGTCAATTGTTTATTTATTGTTCCTAATGCGATGGCCAGTTCATGTGTTCCGGAAGTATTTCCCGTGGGTTTGAATTGAAAAGTGGTTTTGTTGAAAACTACCGTTCGTTTTTCTTCTGCGTTAAAATCAATAAAATAAAAAGCAGCGTTAAGCTCCTTGATGATTTCCTCGTTTTTAAAAGTGGTGTTTTTCATCGCATGGCAAAACGAGCACCAAGCGGTTTGAATGAAGACAATCGTTTTTCTTTTTTCAATCTTTTGCAAACTGTCTATTTGTTCGAATGAAACGGAGTGCAACTGCGCAAATCCAGCGGGAATCCCACAGCATAATACCAACAGTAAATAAAGAATATTTTTCATTATCTTAAGGTATATCGAAGTCCGAAAAAACTTCTGATTCCTTGATTGGGTCCGTATACATACGTCGTGTCAAATGTCAACCCATACGGGTTTTCAGGCGTTGCCAATACTTGTCCGTTCGAGTCGTACCTTACATTTTTATCAAATGGATCATTTGTCCTTGCAATTAAAAACGGGTTATTTTGTTTAGGCAAAAAGTTCAACAGGTTTTTAATTCCGGCATAAAATTCAAAGTTTTTCAAACCAGAATAGGTAAACTGAATGTTTTGTAAACTGTACCAAGGCGATTCTGGAGCACGAGGATCTAAAGTGCTTAAAAGAGGCAGTTGCATGGGGCTGTAGACATTTCCAGTGTAATCTACATTCAAATCAATAGCTTGAATTTTATAGGAAGCGCTCCAGGTTGCAGTAAATTTTTCGGTTAAAAAAGGTGTTTCTTTTCGGCCATTTTGAACGTTTTTATTGTCTAGCAAAGAAGCACCGGTAATAATTTTTAATTCATTTGGGAAAGTAATATCGATATTCATGCTGATTCCTTGGCTTATCGCGTAACCATTGATGTTGTCGTAGATGATTTGGTTGGGATCAGTAACATAATCCGAAACAATTTTATTGCTGAATCGGGTATGGAAAAAGGAAGTTTCAATTCCAATAAAGGTTCCGCTGTCGAAATTTATTTTCTTGATATAATTCAAATTGGCATTTATCGATTGTTCCGGTTTCAAATTATTTGTGATTACAATTTCACGAGCACCGGTCAAAGCAGCGTGATCTTCGGTAAATAAATTCACCACTCTAAAACCTGTTCCGGCGTTCAGTCGAATAATATTATTATCGTCCAATTTCCATTTAAAGGCAATTCTTGGCGTCAAGATACTTCCGTGATACGAGTTGTAATCGTAACGCAGTCCTAACAACAACTTGTGTTTTTCTGTAAATGTAATTTCGTTTTGAATAAAAATCCCCGGTAACCAGGTTTTTTCTGGATTGTTATTTCCAAGTTTTGAAGTTGCAGCTGTATTGTCATCGTAATAATTGTAACGGGTTGCAATTCCGGTAAGCAAATCATTTCTCCCTATTTTTTTATCCCAAGTCAGCTGTAAAAAGCCAATTTTTTGGTTGGCAATATAGCTCGTTGTACCGTAGCGACTGTCTTGAAAATGTATGTTTCCTGAAAAGGAAAGCATTAGTTTTTCCGGAAAAGGCAATTGGTAACTTCCTATCAATTCGGCTCGTTTGGTATAAATGCTTTCGCCATAGATTTCGTCTCCACCTCGGTATTTTTTCTCCCAACGCACATCGCCACCAAAACGGTCTTCATAAACGCCACGTGCCGCGATGGTAAACAATCGATTTTCTTTTCTGTTGAAAATCCATTTTTGAAAAAGAGAAATTCGGTCTGAAAGTGTTACATCGGTAAAATTGTCGTTATCGTTGTCTATTTTTTGATTGTATCTGAAATAATTTAAACCCAAAAGAGCTGTCGCTTTCTTGCCTACATTGATTTTTACTCCTAAGTCAAGGTTGGTTTCCAACCAAGAAGTAGAGAACGCATCTGCGGAGAATAGGGGAGCGTTTGTTGGATTTTTGGTAATAATATTAATCAAACCTCCAACGGCCTCACTACCGTATAAAGACGATGCGGGACCTTTTACGATTTCGATTCGTTCCACCAGTGAATTTGGAATTCCTGATAATCCGTAAACCGTAGATAAACTGCTCACGATTGGCATTCCGTCAATTAGAACCAAAGTATACGGACCTTCAAGCCCATTAATATGGATGTCGCCTGTGTTGCAAACGCCGCAATTGAGTTGTGGTCGAACGCCATTTACATTTTGTAAGGCTTCATATATACTGGCTGTTGGATTTTTTTTGAAAAATATTGGGGAATAAACCTCGACGGGAACGGCGCTTTCTAATCTTTTTACTGCTTTTAATGTTCCCGAAACCACCACTTCGTTGAGCTGGTTTTCAGTATTTGAAAGTTCAAAATCCAAATTATTATTCTCATTTTTTTTGAGCGTAATGCTCTTTTTTAAAGTTTGAAAACCTGTGGCGACAATTTGAATTTTATAACTTCCTTCATCAATATTCTCAATGCTATACTTGCCTAAACTATCCGTTTGGGTGGCGTATTTTGTTCCAGTTAAAAAAACGCGGGCCTCCGAAATCCCTTTTTTTTCTGATGAAACAAATCCCGAAAGACTTGTTTTTTCTTGGGTATAGCCAAAGTGAAACATCAGAAACACAAACAATGGGTATATTTTTTTCACAATGCTTAAATTAAATTTAGACAAAGCTAAAAATTATATTTTGCAAAACAAATTTTTTAATTACATTTGTATCAATAACTTAATGTCATGACTGAATCTTTAGAAGAAGTAAACCAATCCGTTTCCACACTAAACAAGAAATCAGTATTTAGAAAAATCCTTGCTTTTTTTGGTCCCGCTTATTTAATCAGTGTTGGATATATGGATCCGGGAAATTGGGCGACGGACATTGCGGGCGGCAGTCAGTTTGGGTATGCCTTGCTTTGGGTTTTATTGATGAGTAACATTATGGCGTTATTGTTGCAAAGTTTAAGTGCCCGATTGGGGATTGTTACCCAACGTGATTTGGCGCAAGCCTCGCGAGAAACCTATTCGCCGTTTATCAATTATATATTGTATTTCCTTGCCGAGATTGCCATTGCAGCCTGTGATCTTGCCGAGGTGTTAGGAATGGCGATTGGTATTAATTTACTCTTTGATATTCCGTTGATTGAAGGTGTGTTGATCACAGTTTTAGACACCTTTTTGTTATTGTTCTTGATTAATAAAGGCATCCGTAAAATGGAAGCTTTTATCATTGTGTTGGTTGCTATTATTGGATTTTCCTTTATTTTTGAAATGATTTTTGCCCAGCCGGAACTGGATAAAGTGTTGTTTGGATTAATTCCTTCGATGCCCAGTGAAGCGGCTCTTTATATCGCTATTGGAATTATTGGCGCTACAGTTATGCCGCACAACTTATACTTGCATTCCTCTTTGGTGCAAACCAGAAAATTCGAGCGAACTACTGCGGGAATTAAACAGGCTATAAAATACAACTTCATCGATTCTACGATTGCATTAAACTTAGCTTTTTTAGTAAATGCCGCCATTTTAATATTGGCGGCAGCCACTTTTTATAAAAACGGAATGTTTGAAGTGGCCGAAATTCAGGATGCCCACCGTTTTTTAGAACCACTTTTAGGAAGTAAATTGGCGCCTGTATTATTTGCAGTAGCCTTGATTGCTGCGGGGCAAAGTTCCACAATTACAGGGACGCTGGCGGGTCAAATCGTAATGGAGGGCTATCTTAATTTACGTATTCAGCCATGGGTTCGAAGAATCATTACACGATTAATCGCCATTATTCCTGCAGTTATTGTAATTTCTATATATGGCGAAAGTGTCACTGGAAAACTATTGATTTTGAGTCAGGTTATTCTGAGCTTACAATTGGGTTTTGCCATTATTCCGTTAATTCATTTTGTAAGTGATAAATCAAAAATGAAAGGGTTTCATATTGGTAAAATCACTCAAATCGCTTCGTGGATTATTGCTACAATTATAGTTTCTTTAAACGCTAAATTGGTTTTTGATGAAATTACGGGTTGGCTGGCAACATCTAAAAACCCAATTTTGTTGTGGTTAACCGTGGTTCCTTTAGCGATAAGTTTCTTGATTTTGTTACTTTATATTGTGTTTAAGCCTTTTATCACCAAAGCTAAAATAGATATTGAAAATCATTCGCCGCATAATTTAAAATTGAAACTTTCTAAATCAGGAAATTACACTAAAAAGAACATTGCGGTCTCCGTAGATTTTTCTGATGCAGATGAAGTGGCATTAAATAACGCTTTTGAATTAGGCGGAATAGGAGCAAAATACACTTTGATTCACGTGGTAGAAACCGTTGGCGCTATGATTTATGGCGAAAATATTGATGATCACGAAACTTTAATTGACGAAAAATTATTAGAGCAATATAAAGTTATGCTTACTGAAAAAGGATATAAAGTAGCAACACAACTAGGTTTTGGAAAACCTAATAAAGTCATTCCGGAAATTATCAATAAAGGAGAATTTGACATTTTGATTATGGGAACACACGGACACACTGGATTCAAGGATTTAATCTTTGGAACCACGGTGGATAAATTGCGGCACAAAATTGATATCCCGCTACTAATCGTAAAAAATTAAATTCTTATGTTAAATTTGTTTCGGTATCAGAAGCTATTAGCGTTGTAAGCTGTCCTCACTCGTGTCCTGCTGTCAGTTAAATATTTATTATTTTGTAAAGGGAAAAAAACAACGGATTTATACTGCTATGTGGACTTGGCCATCTGAAACCAAAATACTAATCCTCAATCTAAAATCAAATGACATTTTCAGAAGAAAATTATCTCAAGACCATTTACCACCTTACGGCAGTTTCGGATGCTGATATCAGTACCAATGCCATTGCTGAAAAAATGGAAACTAAAGCATCATCCGTTACTGATATGCTAAAGAAACTCTCCGAGAAAGACTTGGTGAACTACGTAAAATACCAGGGCGTTTCGCTTACTGGAAAAGGGAAATTAGCGGCGAAGATGATCGTTAGAAAACACCGTCTTTGGGAATGTTTTTTAGTGGAAAAGTTGGATTTTTCTTGGGATGAGGTACACGAGATTGCCGAACAATTGGAACACATTAAATCTGAAAAACTCATCAATATGTTAGATGATTTTCTGGGAAATCCCACTGAAGATCCACATGGAGATCCTATTCCGGATGCTAACGGAAGAATTATCAAAGTAGAAAAACAATTGCTTTCTGAATTCGAAAAAAACCAAATCGGTATTTGCGTGGGTGTCAAAGACACCTCCTCTGATTTTTTAAAATATTTAGACAAACAAGAAATCGCTTTGGGTTCCCAAATTGAAATTATCGAAAAGGAAAGTTTTGATTCCTCCTTTAGAATTCGGGTTGGAACCAAAGAAATAACGGTTTCAAATAAAATAGCCAGTAATATATACATTAAATAATTATGTTTCAATCTGTAGTAGATTATTTCACGAGCATCGACCCAATTTTAGCCGCTTTGTATGCTAGTTTGTTCACTTGGTTTTTAACGGCTTTGGGAGCTTCTTTCGTTTTTATGTTTAAAACTATGAATCGGACGGTTCTTGACGGAATGCTTGGATTTACCGGTGGCGTAATGGTTGCGGCCAGTTTTTGGAGTTTATTGGCTCCAGCTATAGAAATGACCGGTGGTGAAGGCTTTGCAAAAGTCATTCCCGCAGCTTTTGGTTTTTTCCTAGGCGCGCTTTTTATTTTCGGAATCGATAAAGTATTACCGCATCTTCACATCAATTTTAAAGTTACTGAAGGAATCAAGTCGCCTTGGCAACGCACCACTTTACTGGTTTCGGCAATTACACTGCACAATATTCCGGAAGGATTGGCTGTTGGAGTTCTTTTTGGAGGAGTGGCCGCCGGGATTCCGGAAGCTTCCATCGCGGGTGCTGTTACGTTAGCCATTGGTATTGGAATTCAGAATTTTCCGGAAGGAATTGCCGTTGCAATGCCGCTTAGACGTATGGGAATGAGTAGATGGAAAAGTTTTATGTACGGACAATCTTCAGCTTTAGTGGAGCCGGTTGCCGCTGTTTTAGGTGCTTTTGCAGTCACATTTTTCACTCCGATTTTACCGTATGCTTTGGCTTTTGCCGCAGGCGCGATGATTTTTGTAGTTGTGGAAGAAGTGATACCGGAAACGCAACAAGATAAAAATACTGATATTGCCACGCTGGGATTCGTTGGAGGATTTATTGTAATGATGGTTTTGGACGTAGCTTTGAGTTAGAAATTTCGTGGTCTTTCAATAAAATTTTTAAATCTTTAAATACAATATATGAAAAAGTTAGTGCTATTGCTTTTTATGATTATCAGCAGTATAGTTTTGGCGCAAAGCCAAAAATCACAAAAGGTTAAATACGTAACCATAAAGCAAAAAGTATGTCCCAATCAAAAAGGATTTCAGTTGGTTTTAAAAGCGATATCCAATGATTCCCGATGTCCGGAGGGCGTAACCTGCATTTGGGCAGGAGAAGTTACAGCCGTTGTTTCGGTATATAAAGATTCAAAATTAATTGAAGATTCGACTTTGGTTTTTTCAATGAAGAATGAAGAAGACAATAAAAAGTGGCTTGCAAGCTATTTGTCAGACAAACAAAAGAAGATAAAAAGCATTAGTGTATTGCCGTATCCAAAAGAAGGAAGCAAGATTAATCCAGAAGAGTATTACCTGAAAATTGATTATTTAAAGTAGCATTAGCTACAGCCACAATCACCACTACCGCAATCTTTATCGGATTTTTTCTTTTTGAAGAAGAATTTTTTAATCAAAAAAGCCAGTGCTATTCCGAGCGCTAAAAAAGCTAAAATTTCTTGAATATCCATATCGTAAAAATAAGAAAAAGCAACCGAAAATGGTTGCTTTTTTGAGTTAAACTAATGACAAAGTTTTTACAACCGTGCCCTTGTTCCAAAGTTAATACCAAAGGTTTTTATTTCAGATTAGGAAACAGCAATTTCATATTTAATTACAATTTTGCACCAATGGAAATGTAAAATGTTCTTCCTTCTCCCGGTAAAATTCCCGGACCTGGATAACCTCCAGCTCTTCTAGTAGCATAAGATTTGTCGAATAGATTGTTGATTCCTGTTCGTATATTATAGTTTTTTAAAAACTTATACTCGCTAGAGAAATCAAACACATTGTAACTCCCTAATAATCCTGTTACACCATTTGCTGATGGTTCGGTAGTATTATTGGCATCAGTAAAAATTTTACCTGCCATTTTGTATTGCAAAGTACTTGAAATGCTATTCTTGCCCCAAGATAATCCAAAATTATGAATGTATCTTGGTGCATTTTCAACTCTGTTACCTTTAAGATTACGCTCCGTTATAGTTGTATTAGGCGCCGTTCCGGATGCGGTTGAGATTTTAAAATCAGTGTAGCGGCTGTCAATAAAACTTATTGTGGCAAATAAATCTATATTACCCAATTCTTTTTCTTTACCAAGAAAACGCGTTACATTTATATTAACAAAACCTTCAATTCCTTTGTTCACTGTTTCTCCTAAGTTTGTTCTGAAAAGAAAAGTACCTTGACTAGGATCATTGTTAGTAAACTGTCTTACTCCACCAATACGATTATTATAGCTTAAATAGAACAAGCTAAAATCAAAATTCACATAGTTATTGTAGTTGCCTCTATAGCCTAAATCTGCATTATAACCACTTGCATCTTTTAGATTAGGATCAATTACGTCAGTTACTGCTGGGGGTGTTAAATCAGAAAACAGAACGGGTCTGTATGCTTGTGTAATATTGGCATATACATTTGTAGACGCAAATTTATATTCCAATCCTAAACCTAATAACGCCTTGTTTCTCACTAATTTTTTTTCTGAAAAAGGAACATTATTCCCTCCTTTTATGCCAAATAATCCTTTTCCTTCTGAACTTATGTGTTCGTATCTAATGCCGGGTGTGACGCTAAAATTTTCCGTAACTTTAAATTGATTCTCTGCAAAAAGTGCTATATTTTCAGTTATGAAATTTAAATCACGTGGATAGGTTCCACTGATAGATAAATCGAAATCACTGCCGGTGGTGCCTTTACCTTCCTGTTGTCTTGTAGTTTTAGCTTTGTATAATCTAGCACCAAATGCCAGGTTATGTTTTGTTTTTCCTAAAGTATACTTGAAGATATTTCTGTTTTCAACACCAAAGTTTTCATAAAAGTCACGATCTACACGTCGGTTTGCATAATTGTCTGTAGCAGGATTTATGGCATCTGCCACATTTGGAGTTGCTGTAAAACCAACACTGTTTCTTTCGCCAATTAATCCAAAAAATTTCGTGTTAGAAGTTAAATTAGTATTTATTCTAGTGTCGAACTGCAATGAAAATACGTTCCAGGGGGTTCCAAACCAGTTTCGTTCGCGTAAAGATTTTTGAGAATTTTGCTGAAATTGCGCATCAGTTAATCCGCCGGCTTGTTTCATTTCATAATCCATGTTTGTATATTCTGCAGAAATTTTTGTATCGGCGGTAAAACGATATTCCATGAATGCATGTGAATTTCTTACAGTATACTCACTGTTTTCTCTCCAGCCATCAGCACTGCGCGAGTGATTATACAAATAGTATGAGAATTTTTTTAAATTTCCGCCTATGGCATTATAACTGCTCATTAAACCATAACTACCAATTGTATTTTGAGTTTCGAATGAAAACGTTTTTTTGTATTCTCTTTTCAGAACATAATTCAACATTCCACCAAATTGGGGGCCAAATTGAAGTGAAGCTCCACCGCGAATCAATTCTATTGTTTCAACCGCTTCCAAAGGCGGATTGTAATAGGCTTCTGGATAGCCAAAAACATCAGAGGAGATGTCGTATCCGTTCTGTCTGGTATTTAATTCCCAACTTCTATTTGGACTCAATCCTCTAACACCTATGTTGATTTGAATTCCGGAACCTTCATTTTCCCATATATTTACGCCAGGAACTCTAGAAAAAGTTTCTCTCGCATTATTTGTGGTAAAGTTTCCATTTATATTTGAAAGTTTTATTACTTCATTTTTTTTACCTGAAAAAAGTATGTTTTCCTTTATTTCAGGCATACGTTCAGGACTTTGAATTTTTGGAGTAACCAAAACTGGCAACAAATTTTTAATTGTATCGCTTTGTTGACGCTCAATTTCTTGCGCATAAAACGTTGTGATTAGTAAACACATACATAGCGAAATCGTGTATTTCATATTATTTTTATTTAGATTGATTCTGTGCTGCGAAGTTAAATCCTAAATCTTATTTAGACAAATTAAAAATAATAAATTTGTAATTTTTAACACTTGTTCAATAAATCAAGTGCGTTGTGGAAGAATTTTCAGGTTCAGTAAATTGTTAATATTGTAAACTTGAAGATTATAAGCATATTGGAACTTCGCTGGGAAATACGCAAATACTATTAAAAAATTTTTGTTATTTATATGTAGTGCGGTATCGTAATTTGATGACTAAAATAATTTTAGTCAAACGACATAAATTTTGGTAACGGAAAATGATAGTCTTTTATTTCAGGATTTGGTATGCAAGTAATGCTACGACATAAGCAAACCCAGTCATAAAGATTAATTGTCCGGCCGGCCATTTCCATGAATTGGTTTCTTTTTTAGTAACCGCAAGTGTACTGGCACATTGCATGGCAAAAGCATAAAACAACAACAGCGATATCCCGGATGCAAAGTTGAAAATCTTTTCACCAGTAACCGGATTGACTTCGGCAGCCATTTTGTTTTTGATGGTAACTTCATTGTCGCTTCCGCCAACGCTGTATATCGTGGCTAATGTTCCCACAAAAACTTCTCTGGCCGCAAAGGAACTGATAATGGCAATGCCTATTTTCCAGTCGTAGCCCAGAGGCGAAATGGCGGGTTCAATGGCTTTTCCCATAATTCCAATATAGGAGTTTTCCAGTTTTTGCGAAGCGACAGCGTTTTCAAATTCGGATTCAGTCAACGGATTTTGCAGGGTGTTTTCAGTAACAATTTTTTCCGCGTTATTAAATTTTTCTCCAGGGCCATAAGAGGCTAAAAACCACAACACAATAGAAATGGCCAAAATGATTTTTCCGGCTCCAAAAATAAACGCTTTTGTTTTTTCGATCACATTGATTCCCACGTTCTTGAAAAGCGGTAATTTATAATTGGGCATTTCTACGACAAAGTATGTTTTTCCTTTAATTTTCAAGATTTTATTTAAAATATAAGCTGAAAAAATTGCCATTCCAAAACCCAAAAGATACAACAGCATCAAGGTCATTCCTTGCATGTTCAGAAAACCAAAAACGCGATTATCCGGAATTACCAAAGCGATGATAATGGCATAAACCGGCAATCTAGCAGAACAAGTGGTGAATGGAGTTACGAGTATAGTAATTAATCTCTCTTTCCAGTTTTCTATGTTTCGAGTTGCCATAATCGCTGGAATGGCACAGGCTGTTCCAGAAATAAGCGGTACCACACTTTTGCCCGATAAACCAAATTTTCGCATGATTTTGTCCATCAAGAAAACTACACGACTCATGTAACCGCTTTCTTCAAGTATCGAAATAAACATAAATAGAAAGGCGATTTGTGGAATAAAGATTAAAATTCCTCCAATTCCCGGGATGATTCCCTGCGAAATTAAGTTGGTTAAAACTCCGGCGGGCAATTCTTCCGCAGCAAGCGTGCTCAAGGAAGCAAAAGAAGTATCGATGAAATCCATTGGAATTTTAGACCATTCAAAAATCGATTGGAAAATAACAAACAAAATAAGGAAGAAAATGACGTATCCCCAAACTTTGTGTGTCAGCACGCGATCCAATCTGCTGCGGTAATCTCTTGCAACGCTGGAATCGATTTTTAGTCCCACTTTCAAAACATCATTAATGAATTGATAGCGTTTTATGGTTTCTTTTTGTTGCAAACGTTTTAAATCAGAGTGCGATTTGGTAAACGAGCTTCGGATTTCATTTCGTTCTAAATTCAGGAAATTTACGTCTTGTGTAATAACCAGCCACAATTTATAAAGCAATTGATTCGGGAAGGCTTTACGCAAACTGTTGAAATAATCGGGATCAATTACGGAGGAATTCAGGCAAGGTTCGCTCGAAATGGTTCGGTAGCTTACAATCAACTTTTTCAATTCATCAATTCCATACCCTTTTCTGGAACTGATTAACGCAATCTTTGTTTTTAAGTGTGCTTCCAGATATGGAATATCCAATGTAATCCCTTTAAATTTCATTCTATCAGCCATATTGATGACTAAAATAGTAGGAATTTCTAAGTCTTTTATTTGGGTAAAAAGAAGTAAGTTTCGTTTTAAATTTTCCACGTCAGTGACAACTAAAGCCACGTCAGGGTATAATTTGTCGTTTTTGTTGAGTAATAATTCAATGACAACATTTTCATCAATTGAACTGGCATTCAGGCTATATGTTCCTGGCAGATCCAGAATATTCGCCTTTATATTATTGGGTAATTTGCAAAAACCTATCTTTTTTTCAACGGTAATCCCGGGATAATTCCCCACTTGTTGATTCAAACCCGTCAACTGATTAAAAACGGAAGTTTTGCCTACATTCGGATTTCCGATCAACGCGACATTGATGTTTTGCTTGCTTACCATAAGTTGGTTTTTATAATCTCAACCTCAATTTCTTTTGCGGTTTCCACCCTAATTGCTACGTGCGAACCATTTATATTCAAATACAAAGGATCTCCAAAAGGTGCAATTTGAAGTAATTCTACAAGATTGCCAGGTAAGCAACCCATCTCCAATAATTTTAATGGAACGGTATCGATGTCAAAGTCTTTTATAATGGCTTTTTCGCCTTTTTTGAGAGAATGTATCGTTGTTTGCAAAACTTATTTAGATTGAATTAAGATTGCAAAAATACACATTTTAATACAAACACAAATGATAATTATCACATTTATACGGTAATTAAAACAAATCGAGACAGCGGTTGTCTTTTGTGAAAACCTTTATTTGTAAAGCAGAAATCCGTCTTTATGCTTGTTATTTGCTGCTCAAAAAAGTGATGTCCTCAATTAATCGTTTCATGTCCTCTTTATTGGTTCCGTCATAAAAACCACGCACTCTTTTTTTGGTATCCACCAAAACAAAATTTTCGGTGTGAACCATATCGTAGAGTTCACTTGGTTTACCCAATTTTACAGCCAAATAGGATTTTCTGGCCATCGTGTAAATTTCTTTTTTATCTCCGGTTACTAAGTTCCATTTGTTGTCATCAACATGGTGTTTTTTAGCGTAAGCCTTCAAAACGGGAACACTGTCAATCTCTGGAAAAACGGTGAAGGAAAGCAATTTTACCTTTGGATTGTTGGCGAAAGCTTTTTGAATATCGGACAAATTGGTCGTCATCTTCGGACAAATGGAGCCGCAAGTGGTAAAGAAGAAATCAGCGACGTAAATTTTGCCTTCGTAATCTTTTTGGGTGATGGTTTTCCCATTTTGATTAATGAATGAAAAATCGGCAATCGTATGATATTTGCTTTTGTACTGAACGGTGCTGTCTACTAATTCTGGATTTACATCCGCGGGATTGAAAATGGGAAGTGTTTTTTTTGGCTTTAAAGCCGAATAAAATAAGGATAAAATAATTGCCGAAAGAACAATGAAAACTCCAAAAAAGAGACGGTATTTTTTAAAAAAATCTGACATGATGCTATTTTGATGCAAAAATACAAAAACGGGATTTGTTTTTAATTCAAATTAACACAATCTTATTTTAAGCAGATTCTTTCCAAATAAAGCGTGTAAATTAATTCTTTCATGATTAAACCTTTTAGAAATTTTGGTGTCAAAACTTTCGCATATATTTGATTTTAGTAGAAAATCAAAAAATTATTAATAGCTTTGTTTACATAACTAAAAAACAAAAAAAATGAAAAAAACCAGCAATAAGCAATTGCTTTTTGTGATTCCTGCAATTATGGGTTTTGCGGTGAGTCAAGCACAGAATGTTCCGGCAGCTAAAGAACCGGGAATCAATGTGAATTACATGGACAAAAACGTAAAACCAAGTAATGATTTCTTTCGCTATGTGAATGGAACTTGGTTGGACGATACGGCGATTCCAGCTGATAGAACCCGTTGGGGTAGTTTTGATGAATTGCGTCAAAAAACGGATGCTGATGCGTTAGCGATTTTAAAAGAAGCTACAACAAATCCAAGTTACAAATCTAATACAGATCAAGGCAAAGCGGTAAATTTATACAAGTCTATTCTTGATACCGTGGGAAGAAACAAGTTAGGTATTGCTCCGTTGAAACCGTATTTGAAAAAAATTGACGCGGTTAAAAACGCCAAAGATTTAGAAGCATTAATGATTGAGATGGAACCTATCGGTGGCATTGGATTTATGGGTGCTGGCGTGGGAACTGATGCGAAGAACAGCAGTAGAAACGTGATTAATCTAGGTCCTGGAGGCGTAGGTTTGCCGGACAGAGATTATTATGTTTCTGAGGATGCCGATTCTAAAGAGAAACGTGCGAAATATGTTTTACACGTTGCCAAAATGTTGCAATACCTTGGGGATAAACCAGCAGTGGCTAAAATGAATGCTGAAAAAATCCTGGCTCTTGAAATTGCAATGTCCAAACCAAGATTGGACAGAGTAGAACGCAGAGATCGCCGCAAGTCTTACAATCCAATGACATTGAGTGAATTGAGTAAATTAACTCCATCGATTAACTGGAATAATTATTTTACAAAAATTGGATTGGCAAAAGTAGATACCGTTATTGTATCGCAACCAAAATACATGACGGCGCTAGAAACTATTTTTAAAGAAAATAAAGTAGAAGACTGGAAAGCATACATGCGTTGGAGTTTATTGAACAGTGCTTCTAGCCAATTGTCAACTGAAATTGAAAACGCAAACTGGGAGTTTTACGGAAGAACATTGACGGGTGCAGTAAGCCAAAGACCACGTGACGAAAGAGCACTTCAAACGATCAACGGAGCGGTAGGAGAAGCTTTAGGAAAATTATATGTAGAGAAAAAATTTCCGGCTGCAGCCAAAGCTAAAGCGGAGAAGATGATCAAAAATATATTTTTAGCTTTCGAAAACAGAATCAATAATTTGTCTTGGATGTCAGCAGAAACAAAGGTAAGCGCGCTTGCTAAATTGCATAAATCAAGAATAAAAATTGGTTATCCAGACAAGTGGAAAGATTATTCGGCCTTGACGATTAAAAGTCCGGCAGAAGGCGGAACCTATTTTGAAAACGCTAAAAATATGTCTCAATGGCGTTTCAATGAGAATATTGCTGAGTTAAGTAAGCCAGTTGATAAAGAAAAATGGGGAATGTCACCGCAAACGGTAAATGCGTATTACAATCCTTCAAATAATGAAATTGTATTCCCGGCAGCTATTTTGCAACCGCCTTTTTACAATTACCAAGCAGATGAAGCGGTAAATTATGGTGGAATTGGTGGTGTTATTGGTCACGAAATTTCACATGGTTTTGATGATTCAGGATCTCGTTACAACGCTGACGGAAACTTAGTAGACTGGTGGACGGCTGAAGATTTGAAACAATTCTCAGCTTTAACAGGAGCACTTGCAGCGCAATACAGCGCTTTGCAACCTATTCCGGGAACTTTTGTAGATGGTAAATTTACTCTGGGTGAAAACATTGGAGATTTAGGTGGCGTTAATGCAGCTTATGATGGTTTACAATTGTATTTGAAAGAAAACGGAAATCCGGGATTAATTGACGGATATACTCCTGAACAACGTTTCTTTATTTCCTGGTCAACGATCTGGCGTTCAAAAATGCGTGATGAAGCCTTGAAAAACCAAGTAAAAACAGACCCGCATTCTCCAGGAATGTACCGTGCTTATGTTCCTTTGCAAAATATAGATACGTTCTACAAAGCGTTTGATATTAAAGCAAATGACGGAATGTATATTGCACCTGAAAAGCGAGTTAGAATCTGGTAATTTTCAAAATAAATAGAATTTCAAAAAGCCCATTCACTGTTGTGAATGGGCTTTTTAGTTGGTGTGAAATATATATGTTTAGAATACTTCTTATCTTTTGAGTTAGATGGTAAACTAGTTAAAGATACTATTACGGATGAATTCCATTTGGCTTTAAACGATTTTCTTAAAATTCACTTTAAAATAAAAAAAATTAAATAATCATCTACTTCAATCCATATTTAATATATTTATATATAGCTTTGGTGTGAAAGACAAAACCTATTAAAATAAATAATTAATAACATATGTATAATAGAAAAATCGTCCCCTCGATATCATTGTTTTGGATTTTGATTTTCTTTAGTGTTGCACAAGCACAAGAAAGAGTAATTATTGTTAATGCGGTAAAAAATCAAAACAATTCGGTTGAGATTTCTTATGAAAAATTCAAACCGGGTACTTATACAGTCTATCTAAAATTTAAAAATTTAGAAAACACATCATCAAGTGATATTGAGAAAATTGTAAAAGACAAATCTGGAACATTGTATACTTTACGTCCAAGGGATCCAAATAAAGGGATTGGATACAGTTATTCAGTCACTTATGTTCCCGGTAACTTCAAAGCTAAAGTTGACAGTACTTATTGTTATCTGCTGCCATTTAAAAATGCTAAGAATTATATAGTTTATGAGAGCAAGAATGTTTATGAAGTGTATTTTAACAAAAAAAAAGACATCGTGTTCAAGTCGTACGCTATTCGAGCCAAAAATCCTGATAGCATTTATGCCATGCGAAAAGGAATTGTTATTGAGGTTGCCAATAAACAGTCTAATAAAACTTACCAAGATGACTTAGTTTTTACCACTCAAAGAAGCAGCATACGTGTGGAACATGAAGATGGTACCTATGCAAACTACAATGGTTTTAAATCTAGCTCAATTAGTGTTAAAGAGGGTGATGCTGTTTATCCATCAAGCTTTTTAGGAGTCATTGATGAATTTAACAAAGAGTACTACCTTCTAAATTTTGACATCTACTATCCTGTCAAAGAAAAAAACAACAATGATCATAAATCAATGCTGTCACACAATTATTTAACTCCTTATTTTCACACCACAGAAGGTGACGTACAATTGGTTAACGGTGGGGAATATACCGCATTAGTCAAAGAAGAATTCATTTCAACCGAGATGTCCAAAAAAGAAATTAAAGCTTTTTCAAAGAGATAAATGCAATCGATGTTGTCGTATTTAAAAGAGTTAAACAATGCAATCCTAGTTGAGAAAACAACTTTTTATCATTTTTATAATTTACAAAATTTACTAATTATGCGAATATCCTTGTTTATAGTTTTGTCATTATTAGCCTCTTGTGCTCCTATTAAAATAAAAGAAATCCCCATGCCCGATGGTGACATTCAAGATATCAAAGGTCACGTAAAGGAAATAAAAGTCAAAAACATAAAAGGATCTTCTGTTATAGACCCAGAGACAATACCCTTCGGACTAATTTCAAACTGGAACAGAGAAGGTCATAAAATTGCACAAAAAGACCTTTATGCAAAAGATTATTTTGACGAAACTTTATTTTTTTATCAAAATGGATTAGTAATCAAATCAATTACAAAATCAAATACCAATAGCCCAGAATTAATGATGGAGCACAAGTATGATAAAAAGAGTAACGAAATAGAATATTTAGCCTTCTTTGACAAAAAGCTAGGTAGCAAGAGAGTAACACAATATGACAAAAGAGGAAATAGAATAGTAGTCGAACATTTTGATGGAAATGGAGAACTAAAATTTACAGAAAAAACAACTATCGACTACAAAAACAAATCTTTAATTACCTATTCATACAATAAACAAGGAGAACTTAAAGACGGTTATTTAAAATGTATTTTTGATAAAAACGGAAATAGAATCAAATCAGAATTAGAATTTAAGAAGACTAAATACCATTCAGTTACAATTAATGAATATGACAAGCGAAATAACTTATTAAAAACTTATTCTTTGCCTAAAACACCGAAGAATACTCTTGTAGAATACAAATATTCCTTCGATAAGATTGGAAACATAATTAAACAAGAAAAATTTGAAAATAGTGTTTTGGTTAATACAGTGTTGATCGACATTGTTTATTGGTAACAAGCTTTTACCTTAGCTCATAAATATAAAAGTTAACTCTGGTAATAAACTAAATAGTATAATGTAGAAAATCCCAAGTGAAAGCCTGGGATTTTTTTTGTTTTATTAATTAAGTATTTTTAATTATCATTTTTCTTAAAAAGAATAACTACCTGTTATTTATTTTTTAAAAAGAATTTTTTCTTTTCCGTTTGTATATTCGACAGTCAAAATGGGCTCGAAAAATCCTTGCTTATTTTGCTTTTTGACATATTTTATGGAGTCTGATGTGAAATCGACTCTCTTAACTATTGTTTTTACTACACAGGTGATAAGACCTTTTTCTTTATCTACTATCATATGGCCTAAACTCAATATGCTATCATCCTTATAATAAATGCAGGCGCAGATAGATTGTTCTGTGTTTCCTTTTTTGTAAAAAAGTGAATATCCTTTTTCATTTACTTCGTAATGATTAAAATTTTTATAGTAGGTTTCATATTTAAACTTTCCAATTTTAATTTTTTCTACCTTTTCAGTCTCCTGACAATAAAGGAAGGTAGTACATAAAATAGCGATGAATAGAATTGTTCTTTTTGTTAATGTCCTAATCGTTATATTTAATTTAAAATCCAAATTCTTATTGATTTCACTCCGTCTTTGGGAGATGTATTTGCACCTCCAGTTACATATCCGTTCTCAATTAAATCAGCATGTCTCGTTTAGACGTCACCCGATGAAGTACATTCTGGATGAAAACTAAATCACAAACAATTAAGAATTAATTCCCCTGTTTATAATACCATAGAGAATATAAAAAACGATCAAGCCCACAAAAAAAATCCAATCTTTAAAAAAATATTGTCTTCCTGTTTTTTTGATTAGATAGACGATTGACATTACTATTAAGTTAATCATCGTCATAATTGCAAAATAAGCCGGAAAAAGAAGCGCTAATGCATCTTGATAGATTATACCCCAGTAGCTAAAAGATAAAAGAGAAGCAATTAGTAGAATATAATTGAACCAACTCAGATAAATAAATTTGTCTTTTTGAATATCTGATAAAATAAAGAATGAATATAGTGAAACTATGAAAATAAAAAACAATATAGTTTCAAATGCCATTAGATAGCCCTTAATATCATGACCAAGTAGTCTGTTTTCGTGCAGTAAAAATAAAATCAAAGTCAAACAACCAAATATTAAAAATGTATTTTTTAAACGATTTATATATTTTTCCATGATCAAATTTCTAATTACAGCCTAAATTATTTATCGATACCTCTCCTCTTAAAACTTGGCGAACTTTTGTCCAATCTGGTCTATAAATTTTATTTTGAGAGGTTGTAGGCACTACGAAATTACCTCCGTTATTTTGTACAAAGTTAAATATTTTTGTCTTTAAACTATTCCACAATATATCAGGTTTAGCAAAAGGACTTCCTAAAATTATGTTGCCGTTTTCAGCAATAGTTGAGTCAAACCCATCAGTCATTCTATCCACTCCACGAGTGTAGAAAGTAAAGGTGCCGTTTGAATTTTCTATTAAGCCAAACTCTGTATTTCCACTTACAGAATATACTCCTGAACAACGTTTCTTCATTTCCTGGTCGACTATCTGGCGTTCAAAAATGCGTGATGAAGCCTTGAAAAATCAAGTAAAAACAGACCCGCATTCTCCAGGAATGTACCGCGCTTATGTTCCTTTGCAAAATATAGATACGTTCTACAAAGCGTTTGATATCAAAGCAAATGATGGCATGTACATTGCACCTGAAAAGCGTGTAAGAATCTGGTAATTTATTTTTAAAATTTATAAAAATCCCATTCGTTCAGTCGAATGGGATTTTTGTTTTATATAATTTCGCTACTATTTCTCCTTCCTTTCCTCAACGAATAATTTACCATATACAATCCAAACAGCGTAACTCCGCCACCAATGGCAATGGCTGCATTAAGGACTTCACCAAAAATCACAGCGCCTAAAATCACGGCTATAATTGGATTGATATACGCATAAACACTGCTTATTTCAGCAGGAAGGTTTTGGAGCGCATAGATAAAGGCAATGAAAGTCAGTACAGAACCAAAAACAACTAAATAAGCAATCGACCACCACGAAATTGCAGGAATAGCATTTAGACTTACAGAAGTTCCTGTGGCTCCATTGTACGCAAAAAGTAAAATACTGGATATAAACATTTGCAGCCCTAAACTAAAATACGGATTAAAGCTCGCCGCCTTTTTCTTTGTATATAAGGTGCCAAATGCCCAAGTTAATGTCGCTATTAAAGACAGTACAATCCCAAATCTAAAATCAGAAATCATAAAATCACTTAAATGATCGTAAAAAATAACACAGACGCCGCCAAAACTGATAATTAAACCAATAACCGTGAGTCTAGCCAATCGTTCTCCTCTAAAAAAAGTAATGATTACAATCCATAAAGGAACAATAGCGCCAATGATTGCTCCCAGTCCGCTGCTGATGTATTTTATGCCCCAAGTGCTTAATCCGTTGCTCAAAACAAAATTGAGGATGCTTAAAATAATAATGGTTTTCCATTGTTTACCTTTCGGCCAAGGTGTTTTTTTGAACAAGAAAAAGGAGATATACAACAGTCCGCCAATGAATTGTCTAATGGCAGCAAGTTGTAACGCCGGCATGTGTTTTACACCTTCTTTTGAAGCAATCCAAGTAGTTCCCCAAAAAAAACTGACCCAGCATAAAGCCAAAATAGGCAATCCAATAGCATTTACTTTCGACGAAAAAGCATTTTTAATTTTAGTTTTCACGTTATAAATTTGGTTTCGTAAAAGTATACTTTAAAACGGTTTCTATTTTAGTACTCAAGATTGTTTTTCCAATTGATGGATTGTTATGATTAAATTTTGGCAAAGCCACATCTAAATCCAGCGCTTTTTGACTGTAATACATTTCTCGTGAAGGATGAGATGGAGCGACCGCATTGAAAGTTTCATTCCAAGCATCATTTTCTATAATTTTTAGAATTATACCAATGCAATCTTCCTGATGAATTAAATTAATCGGAGCGTCCGGATTATCCAAATTTTCACGCCCAGCCAGAAAATGTATTGGATGACGGTCGTCGCCAATTAAGCCTCCAAAACGCAATGCCGTCGTTTTGAAATTGCTATTGCTCAGCAAAAGCAGTTCTGTTGCCAACAATTGTTTACCGCTTTCAGTATCCGGTTTCGGAATTGTTTCTTCAGTTACCGATGCATCATCATCATTATAAACTGATGTCGAACTGATGAAAAGCACTTTTCTAACAGATGATTTTTCTATGAATGGAATCACATTTCTAATCTTGGAAACAAAATTTTCTGGACCTGAACCGCGAAGTTTCGGTGGAACATCGATGATTAAAATTTCAGAATTTTCCAGAAAATTCGTTAGGTTCTCAGTTGTTTTATTTTCTGAAAGCACAATTAAAAAAGGGGCAATTCCTGTATTTTTCAATACGTCTAATTTTTCTGCAGATGTCGTCGAGCCATTTACTAAATAATCGTTTTTCAATAAGGCTTTCGCCAAAGGCAGACCCAACCAACCACAACCCAGAATACTAATTTTTTTCATTTTTATTTTTTGTAGCCAATTTGTTTGCGGTCTTTTTGTATGTTGTCTTTCTCGTCTTTTTTGATGAGGTAATTCAAAGCTTCATATACATTACTGAATTTCTTATCGTATTTTGTTTCTATTTCAAGCAATTTTTCGTTGAATTCCTTGTGTTCCAATGCATATTTACGAATAATGACAAAAGTACGCATGATAGCAATATTTACATGTATTGCTACATCCGAATTTAAAATGCCACTAAGCATTGCTATTCCTTGTTCGGTGAAAGCAAAAGGATTGTATTTTCTATATTTACCTCTGCCGCTATTCTCTAAGGTCACAATTTGTGACCTTAGAGAAAGATATTCTTCGTCAGATAACTGGAACATAAAATCAGTAGGAAATCGTCGTATATTTCTTTTTACGGCTTGATTTAGGACTTTGGTTTCTACTTCATAAAGTGCAGCAAGGTCAAAATCAAGTATCACTTTTTGTTCCCGAACATCATGTATTTTAGATTGTAATGTATGTATCTGCATATAATTTGTAGTGAGTTCGTTTTTTATGGTTTTTTTAAACTGTCTTTCACAACGCTTAAACTATCTTTTATAATAGAATTTGAAACAGCAGCTTCCAAAGCATTCACAACAGATACAGGTCTTGGCTTTATTTTTTGTCTAATGACCACAGCATCATTTAAAACAAAAGGCGTTGGCATCATCCAGTTTTCTCTTTTTGTTATTTGAAATAAAGGGTTTGTCATTAAATCAAAAGAGCTTTCCATCAGTTCCATGTCTAAAACTGTTGAGGCATTTATGCTGAACTGCATTTCTAAAGGTGCGTTTCCAACAACATAATAACTCAATATTTTCTTTCCTTTTCGTTGGTAAAGCGAATTTTTCTGGCCTAATGTGGTCACGCCATTGGCTTTGAAATTATGAATAGCCATTTTTTCATTTGCAAAAATATCATAGCGATTTACGTTTCGATTCGGAGAAATTTTAATTTTAAAAAATCTTTGATTGCCCACGATTCTGTCTTCCAGAAATTCTATACTTGGTTTCAGAATGTCTTTTTTGGGCGCTTCGGAAGCATAGGTAAAACCAGAATTGTATTTGCTGAACAATGGTATTTCGTTCAGAGCGGTTGCGTTTTTCGGGTTTTCACCCAAATAGCCTTTGGTCCAGGAGTCAAGATTGGTGTCATACGTTGCCCAATTGGCTTGATCCGTATCGGCATTGTACACATATAGCAAACTGTTTGATTTGGCTTTTCCATATTCGTAACCTGATTCGGAGTGTGCTTTTGCAAAAAAGCCAATGGCAAAAACTAAAAACACTAAAGACCAAATTCCTTTTTTGGCGAAAGCCCCAAAAACGGGTAACAATAGAGCAAAGATCAAAACAGTAAGAACAGCACTTCCAAAAAGCACTTTTAATCCCAAACCAACAGGAAACATTTGGATGAAAGGCGCTATGATGATCAAAGCAGGAATGCTTAAAAAAAGATTTAATGTTTTATTTGATTTTTGAGTAACAATGAAAATACCAAAAATAATCAGACCAAAGTACACTGGGATAATCAAAAATCCGGCGCCTTGTAAACTAAAAGCAAGGGCTCCATTTATCAAAATCCAAATAAATAATGGCGCTACGTAATGATTGATGGTTACTTTTCGTTCTGAAAATAAATGATAAAACAGCATGCTTATCGCCAAAGCCAAAAGTACAAATGCGGCAATGTAAGCGTGTCCGTTATACGTAAATCCGTTGAGTAAATCATTGTATTGCGGATACACTTTTAGCAATGCTTTCCAGCCAAAGAACGTAATTAATCCAGTACTAATTATCGAACCGAAAAACGGAATAAATCCTTTTATAATTACGCGCAACGATAAAATACGCTTGGCTTTTCCTAAAAATATCAGGAAAATAAATAGCGCCAGCGCGATTATGACCATTGGTAAAACCCAGCTAAAAGGATAGCTTATAAAAGTATACGGAATGGTAAAGTAGACATAATCTTCGCTTGCTTGTGTCGTGTTTAAGTTGGTATTTGAAAAATAATTTAACAACGGCATCAAATAAGAACCTTGATGTGCCAGTGTATTTTTGTTCAAGTGATGGATATCGTCCTGAGCAGTATGATAATTAAAATGGTCATCGATAAAAGCAAAATTATAGCCTTGAATATTGCCTTGTTCCCTAAAAACAGTCAAATCGGTATCATTGGGCAACATTTTATAAATGCTGTACATCAAGGAATTTGAAACTGGAAAAGTCGCTTTTGCGGCAGCGAACTCTTTCACTAATCCAGCATTTCCTTTGTTGGTTTCCATCAGCATGTAGCTGGGTCCGGAAGAACCACGTGCTTCAAAATTGAGGACCAAACCTATTTCTTTTGCCCATTGATGTTTCGTTACAAAAAGTGCAGCGCCGTTTAATCCTAATTCTTCCGCATCTGAAAACAGAATAATAATGTCATTTTTATGCGAAGTTTTATTGTATAAAAAAGCACGAATACTCTCCAGAATTGTCGCTACACCAGAACCCGCATCGCTCGCCCCTTTCGAGTAGGAATGTGGCGCGCTGTCATAATGAGAAAGCAATAGTAAGGCCTTCGAACTATTGGAACCTTTTATTCGGGCTAATATATTTTTTGACTGCACCAGATTTCCCCAATCACTCAAGGTATATCCTTGCTGGACGGAAGTTTCCAGTCCTAAGTTATTAAGCTCTTTCACGAGATAATCAGCGACTACTTCATGTTCTTTGGAACCTACATAATGCGGTTTTTTTGCAATAGCTTCTACTTGGGTCAAAGCTCTTTTGGTCGAAAACTCAGCAAGGGAACTTTCTTCATTAGAAGTCCAATGTGGCATCATGGTTAAGTAAATCAATCCTAGAGTTCCTAGGATAAATAAACCGGCAAAAATGGAGGAATAATCTTTTTTCATTTTTAGTTAGGTAGATTTGGGGGGGAGATCTGGTGTTAAATATCTTTTTTGACTATCATATAAAAATCATTGTCCAAAAGCATATACCCTTGGTCATATAGGAAATAGTAGGTATTTCCAGTTTTGGTTTGTAAAATATTGGTAAAAAATTCAAAATCGAAACCTTTGCTTAGGAGTTTTGTCCGTGTGGTTTTTGATTTTCCGTCAGTATTAATTTCAGATAAAATGCGATAATTTTTGCGCAACTTGTTGTTGATGTTGCGCATAAAATTAGTACTGTCTTTGTTTATTTTATTATTGAAAGCGTTACGACAGCCGTCGCTACAAAACTTTTTGTCTTCACGGCCTACAATTTTTTCTTCGCATTCTAAGCAGGTTTTATTCATGGATTGATTTTTTTGATGTCGTATAAGTCAGTTCTACGATCTTTTAGAATTCGAACACTTCCGTGCTCGTGAAGTTCTTTCAGTAAATCTAAATCTACATCGACAATCAGTGTCATCTCCGTATTTGGAGTTGCTTCAGCTTTGATTCCGTTACTTGGAAAGGCAAAATCAGAAGGCGTAAATACTGCGGATTGCGCATATTGAATGTCCATGTTGTTCACCTTTGGGAGATTACCCACACAGCCAGCTATGGCAACATAACATTCATTTTCAATCGCTCTGGCCTGCGCGCAATGTTTGACTCTGGTGTAGGCATTTTGAGTATCAGTCAAGAACGGAACGAATAAAATGTTCATTCCTTCATCCGCCATTAATCGGGATAATTCAGGGAATTCAACATCATAACAAATCATGATGCCTATTTTTCCGCAATCAGTATCAAAAGTCTTAATTTGTGATCCGCCTGTCATTCCCCAATGCTGTACTTCGTTTGGAGTGACGTGAATTTTAGCATACATTTCAGAAGTCCCGTCTCTTTTACAAAGAAAACCAACATTGTATAACGTACCATTTTCCAGGTAAGGCATGCTTCCCGTGATGATGTTGATATTATAAGAAATGGCTAATTCCTGAAAGCGTTTGCGAACAGGTTCTGCATGTTTGGCTAATTCGCGTATGGCTTCCGCTTCCGATAAATGGTTGTAATCCGCCATCAATGGAGCCGTGAACAATTCCGGAAATAAGGCGAAATCGCTTCCGTAACCAGAAACAACATCTACAAAAAATTCACATTGTTCGAATAAAGCTTCTAGATTATTCAATTGACGCATTTGCCATTGAACGAGTCCCAATCGGATTACGCTTTTTGCGAGGTTTATCAGTTTTGGACTTTCGTCGTAATAAATGTTATTCCATTCCAGCAAAACGGCAAATTCTTTAGAATCTGAGTCGCCTTCCAAGTAATTCTTAAGTACTCGGATCACGTGAAAATCGTTACTCAACTGAAAAGAAAGAACAGGGTCATGCAATTCTTTCCTTTTTACTTTTTCGATATAATTTTTAGGAGTGAGTGTTCCTGCATGTTGTCCGTAGTTTGGAATCCTGCCGGCAAAAACAATTGCTTTCAAATTCAATTGTTCACACAATTCTTTTCGGGCGTCGTATAATCGTCTTCCAAGGCGTAGTCCTCTGTAATTTGGATGAATAAAAACATCTATTCCGTATAAAACATCTCCTTTTGGGTTATGAGTAGAGAAGGTGTATTTTCCGGTTATGTCCGAATAATTATGGTTTTTATCTACTAAACTTTCGTCAACAATTAGAGACAAAGCAGAACCAACTACTTTTCCATCTACCAAAATTACCAGTTGACCTTCGGGAAAAAGGCTTAATAATTTTTCAATATGATGTTCTCTCCAGTAAGAACCTACCATTTCCTTGTACGATTCTACCATAGAGTTTTTTAACTCTTTATAGTCATCAAATTTCAGATTTCGTAACTCTACTTTGTTTATTTTGGTTTGCATAAAAATTTTATTTTATCAAATATATATAAATTTTCCCATTTACAAACGTTTACAAATAGTTACAACCGAAAGTAAGTAGTTAGCAACCGAATACTTTTTGACAGTAAGCGCATCTTTGCAGTGTTGATTTGAAAGAACAATTCAACAAATAACTTATATACACTAATATTTAAATTTTACACGCCATGAGTACATTAAGAAACAAAGTACAGTTAATTGGACACGTTGGGAATGATCCGGAAATCAAATCATTTGACGGAGGAAAAAAGTTGGCCAATTTTACATTAGCAACTAATGAAAGCTACAAAAACGAAAAAGGAGAAAAAGTAGAGGAAACCCAATGGCACAAATTAGTGGCTTGGGGGAAAACGGCAGAAATTATAGAAAAGTATGTTACCAAAGGAAAAGAAATTGCTATCGAAGGAAAACTAACCCACAGAAGTTACGACGATAAAAATGGCGAAAAAAGATATGTCACCGAAGTAGTGGTTAATGAGGTAATGCTTTTAGGAAAATAAAATCAGTTCCCGATAGTAAGTCCCGGTTTGCAGCTAAATTTTACTGCAAACCGGGACTTTTTTTTAACAAAAATTGAACGCTTTTATTGGTTCATTAATTCCTGAAAACAATCCACAAATTGTCCGAGATGAAAACCATCCATCAATCCGTGATGAACATGAACTGACATTGCCATGGTTTTTTTGCCGTTGTCAGCAATTTTCATTTTTCCAAACGAAATTTTAGGACAACTATCCGGAAAAGTATAACTTCTTGCGTGGGATAAAGAGGTAAAATCTAACCACGGAATCGCCGAAAAGTGAATGACATTATCATCGTCAAATGATCGGGTAAAGAGTCCGGTTGTAGTTTGAATACGTTCGATTTCGTTAGAAGTGTTTGTTGCAAAAACCGAAAAATCAGAATTGTATTCAATCAATGAAAAACCAAACGTCCCGTCTTCCCGACCAATAGTCGCTGAAGCATTTACTTGGTCACAAACATATATATTGTTGTCTGAAATTCGATAGCGAAACGATTCAATCGTATTCACTGCGATCAATGTATTATGTAAATAGTAACTGAAAAAGGAAGCTTTCAATGCTTTTGCAGTTGTGTAGGCTTTGGTACAATCAATTTCGACAGTGGCGCCAAAAAAGGGTTCTTCAAATTGTCTGAAAAAATGGAAGTGTTCTTTTCTTGACCAATTTTCTATATCTAAAAGGGTTCTCAAAATGGGATAATTTTATTTATTTTTCAAAAGTACTGCTAATGTTTTGAATCATAAATCCGTTTTTTTGGAATTTTTGTTTTAAGGAACTGAGCAAATGTTTTTCAAATCGAAACAAAAAGACATAAAAAAACCCTAAAAGAAATTTCTTTTAGGGTTTTTATAGAATATGGAGAAATAATTATTTTACTCTGAAAGTAACTCTTCTAACTAATTTTCTTGCAGCGTCTGAATCTTTATCAACTGAAGTGTCTTCACCAGCAGCAACAACATTCAATCTTGACGCGTCAACATTAGCTTTTATCAAAGTATTTTTTACATTATTTGCTCTTGCAGCAGATAATTTATCATTGTATTCTGATCTACCTAATTCGTCAGCGTGACCAATAATGTCAACTGTAGCAGTAGGATTGTTTCTTAAATATGTCAAGATAAAATCTGTACCTTCTGTAGAAACATTTGTTGGAGTAGACTTATTGTAATCAAAATAAACAGCAACATAACCACCGTTGATTAAACTTTTGATCAAATCGTTATTGTAGATAACAGAACCGTCACCAGTATTTCCAGCATAATTTTTCAAGATGTATGCTTCAGTATCGTCAGCAACATTGTTGCTGTTCTTATCAATTGATCTACCTTTTGTATCCACCATTGCACCTGCAGGAGTATTAGCTTCTTCATCTAAATAATCAGCTACACCATCTTTATCTGTGTCTAACATTTTATTTTCAATAGCCATAAATCTTTGGTCAATTGCGTCGAATCTACCTTCATTGTCAATCACCCAGTCAGCATGTTTTTCGTTTTTACCTAAGTAAACTGTTAAACCCACAGTACCGTTAAAAAGAATTCCTGAAAATCCTCTTGCGCTACGAGTACTTGCAGCATCAAAAGCAGCATCTTGAGCAGCATTAAGGATAGTTGTGAAATCTCCTGTCAAAGCAATTCTATTTGATAGTTTGATTTGACCTGTTATACCAGCAATGAAGTTACCCATTCTGTCTTTCAATGCAGAATTTTGATCTTCTAATTGCGCTAAACCAAAACCAGCATGACCGATTAAACCAAGTGTATTGGTCCAAGTTTCAAAGTTCATGATTCTTCCTAAGTTAGCAACGGCTTGTAAGTCTGCTCTGTAATATTTAGTGTCGAAATCAATTGAATTGTTTTTTCCTTCAAAACTGTTCATTCCAAGATCAGCTTTCAAACCAAATTTGTTATTAAACATATATCTAACTCCAAGATCAGCCACGAAAGGACTTGGCGTAGAAGTAAAATAACCAGCAGTCATTGGTCGTTGTGTTTTGTTAACACCACCTGCAATTTCAATAGACCATTTATTATAGTCGTTTTCAGTACTTTTTACAGTTTCTGTCTGAGCACTCATTGTAGTAATCGCTGAAGCAAAAACTAACGTAAGTATAATTTTTTTCATTTTGGGAAAATTTTAATTTTCGGCAAATTTACTACACAAAATCGTTAGATTTACGAAAAAGAGTAAATTATATAAGAATTTGTTGTAATTTTATACAAATAGGGTTCAAAAAGAGTTTTTATTGAATTATTTGCAAGATCAGAAGAATTTTTTTTTTAAAATCTAAAAATTTTTATGGCGAATTAGAATACAATCCTGCTTTTTAATCGTTCGTCAGAATTTCAAATGTCTGATTAACAGGCACTTATTTTTTTGTTTTTGATAGCAGATTTAGTGTTTTATAATTGTCTTAAAACCTCCGTGATTTTTTCGAAAGCACTGAAGTTTTCATGCTCCACTTTATGGTCAATTTTTTCGTGTGCCCAAGTTGTATGAAACGGAATATGAACGGCGTGTCCGCCAATGGCCAAAACTGGTAAAACATCAGATTTCAAGGAATTTCCAATCATTAAAAATTCTTCCGGTTGTATTTCCAATCGTTTTATTAAATCGGAATAATCAATTTGTTGCTTGTCTGACATCACTTCGATGTGGTGAAAGTAATGACCCAAACCCGAATTGTGTAATTTTCTTCGCTGGTCTAATAAATCGCCTTTGGTGGCAACCACTAATTTATAATTTCCGTGTAAAGCTGCTAAAGTTTCCTCGACGCCTTCTAATAAAACAATCGGTTTTTCGAGTAATTCTTTTCCGTATTGAATGATTTTTTCGATGATTTCAATAGGAATGGTATTATTTGAAATATTCATGGCTGCTTCAATCATCGAGAGAATGTAGCCTTTTATTCCGTATCCGTACAATTTTAAATTATCAATTTCTACTTTAAATAATTCTTTGGAAATCCCTTGATGGGACAGATAATCTTCCATTAAACCACAGAATTTCTGCTCGGTTTCATCAAAATACGTTTCGTTGATCCATAAGGTGTCATCAGCGTCGAAAGCTATTATTTTTAGATTCATGGTGTGTTATGTTTTTTGGGTATAATTACAAAAGTTACTTCTGAATTATAATTTCAATTAGTTTAGTTGTAAAATTTGTCTTCTTTCCACTTTTCAGGATTGGTTTCTATATAATTTTGTATTCTCTCAAATGATTCGGAATCACGAATAATATGGTCATGAAAACGTGCTTGCCATTCAAAATCAGCATGGATAAAATGTGCATTTTTGGTTATCACCGATTTGTAGGAACGAATTATGGTGGAAATCGTTCCTCGTTTAGGAGAAATTTTTGACATTGATTCATTTATTATTACAATATCTGTATTATCTGTAGAGACGTTGCAATGTAACGTTTCCACAACGGTATTTGATTCAACAACATTTTTTTTGTCAATTATCAATATTCCATGAATGTGATTCGGCATAATGACATAATTTCCCAATTCAACAAATGGGAAATGTTTGGGGATTTCTGCCCAAAATTGATCCGTCAATTTTCCGATTTCATTCAACTGCATTTCATTTTCATCATTGCCCAAAACGATTTCGCCAAAAAAATGTTCCCGGTTTGAAGTACAAATCGTTATAAAATAGGCACCGTTATTTCCATAATCCCAATTTTTCAATCGGGCAGAGGGGATGCGGTATTTATTTTGGAATTTGGTATTCATATTATTTTCGTTCGTATTTATCAGATAGAGACGTTGCATTGCAACGACTGCCGTCTCCTGTATGTTGATGATAACGAATATAATAATTTTTTATATAATTTCTGAATGGTTCTTGGTTAAAACAGTAGAGACGTTGCAATGCAACGTCTCTACGTAATCGTGGATATATAAATGTTTAATTTATCATCTCCCCATTCGCAACTCCATCGGTATCTGGATTTACAAACACTAATTTTCCTTCGGTATTAGTTGTCATCAAAATCATTCCCTGACTTTCTACGCCACGAAGGTTTCTTGGAGCCAAATTCACTAAAACAGTGACTTTTTTCCCTACAATATCTTCTGGTTTGAAACTCTCCGCAATTCCAGAAACGATGGTACGCACGTCAATTCCGGTATCTATTTTCAAAATCAAAAGTTTGTTCGCTTTCGGCATTTTTTCGGCTTCCAGAATCGTTCCTGTACGGATGTCCATTTTGGCGAAATCCTCAAATTGAATCGCTTCTTTCTGTGGTTCTGCTACTTTATTCTCTGCCTTGTTGGCTGTTTTAGTCGCTTCTAGTTTGTCTATTTGTTTTTGAATTTCCTCGTCTTCAATTTTGGCAAATAATAATTCCGCCTCGCCAATTTGGTGTCCCGCTTGAATCAAATCAGAAGTTTGAGCAATAGTGTTCCAGTTCAATGGACTTTCTATTTTCAGAATTCTTGATAATTTTTTGGCTGTAAATGGCAAGAATGGCTCGCAAAGTGAACTTAACGCAGCCGCAATTTGCAACGCCACATACATTTGCGTTTGCACGCGCTCCGGATTGTCTTTAATGACTTTCCAAGGCTCTTCGTCGGCCAAATATTTATTTCCCAAACGGGCCACATTCATCAATTCGCTCAACGCTTCACGGAATCTGTAACGTTCCAGAGAGCTTGAAATCACAGCGGGATACGCTTTTAATTCAGCGAGAGTTTGTTCATCAACTTCTGATAGCACATTTGGTTGCGGAACAATTCCGTTGTAATACTTATTGGTTAAAACCACGACACGATTAATGAAATTCCCGTAAATCGCTACTAACTCATTATTATTTCTCGCCTGAAAATCTTTCCAGGTAAAATCATTATCTTTCGTTTCCGGTGCATTTGAGGTCAACGCATAACGCAAAACATCTTGCTGATTTGGGAATTCTTCCAAATATTCGTGAAGCCAAACCGCCCAATTTTTAGACGTCGACAATTTATTTCCTTCTAAATTCAAGAACTCATTAGCAGGCACATTGTCCGGTAAAATATAACTTCCCTCAGCTTTCAACATCGCCGGGAAAATTATGCAATGGAAAACAATATTATCTTTCCCAATAAAGTGAACCAGTTTTGTATCCCGATCTTTCCAGTACGGTTCCCAATCTTTTCCTTCGCGAAAAGCCCATTCTTTGGTAGAAGAAATATAGCCAATTGGCGCATCGAACCATACGTATAATTTTTTACCTTCAGCACCTTCAACAGGAACGTCAATTCCCCAATCGAGGTCACGAGTAACCGCGCGAGGTTCTAATCCGCCGTCAATCCATGATTTTACTTGCCCGTAAACATTCGGTTTCCAATCGTTTTTATGTCCAACGAGAATCCATTCTTTCAGGAAATCTTCATAACGGTCCAAAGGCAAAAACCAGTGTTTCGTTGATTTCATAATCGGAGTTTCTCCCGTAATGGTCGATTTTGGATTTATCAAATCCGTAGCGTTCAAAGTCGAACCACATTTTTCGCATTGATCGCCGTAGGCTTCTTCGTTACCACATTTTGGGCAAGTTCCCACCACAAAACGATCTGCTAAGAATTGGTCTGCTTTCGCATCATACAATTGCTCGGTTACTTCTTCAATAAAATCACCTTGTTCATACAATTTTCTAAAAAATTCCGAAGCCGTATCATGATGGATTTTGGCCGAAGTTCTTGAATAATTATCAAACGAAATTCCAAAATCAGAGAACGATTTACGGATAATTCCATCATATTTATCGATTACTTCCTGTGGCGTAATGCCTTCTTTTTTAGCTTTCATCGAAATTGCCACGCCGTGTTCGTCACTTCCGCAAACAAACAAAACGTCTCTTCCCTGCAATCTTAAATATCTGGAATAGATGTCCGAAGGCACGTAAACACCCGCCAAATGGCCAATGTGAATCGGTCCGTTCGTATAAGGCAATGCAGCTGTAATCGTATATCTTTTTGGATTCTGTATCATAAAATTATTTTTAGATTCTGAAATTAATTCAGAACGAGCTGCAAAAATAAGCAATAGAATTTTTATTTGGAGCTATTTCCCGCTATCCGTTGCAATCTTTCTATTTTTAAAGAAAAAATAGAAAGGATTTTCACTGCCATCGGGGCTAAAAGATTTCGTATGGTGACAACTTTTTACGCTAAGCATATTTAGTTATCTAACAATACTGAAAGATTCAAAAACTTAGGATCAGCAATATAAAACTCTAAAAAATAGTATTATATTTACATTTTTTTTTACCAAAGTATTTTAAATCTAAACGCTTACAATTAAATTCAACTATTTATTAAAATGAAAAAAATAACGATACTGTCACTGTTTTTATGTGTTTTTTCTGTTTATTCTCAGATTCAAAAAGAAGTTTCCAGCGATTGGACTTCTTTTAACCAAACTATAGCCATTCAAACTGCCGTGTCAAAAAAGTTTAAAGTAATTGCCTCTGTAAAAGTGGAGTCCGAAGAACCTATGGCTTGGGCTGGGGTTTGGGCTAGAGTAGATACCAAAAATGAAGAAGATGGCTTTTTTGATAACATGAATGATAGACCAATTAAAGCAAAAGCTTGGCAATCCTATACTGTTGAAGGAATTATCGATGCTAATACTAAATCATTAAGTTTTGGTGGCTTGTGTTTATATAATGGAAAATTCTATTTCGATAAATTTGAATTGCTTATTGAAAATGAAAAAGGCATTTTTGAACCAATTACGGTTTTAAATGCCAGTTTTGAAACTCCTGTAAAGAATGGTGATATTCCAAAATGGGACTTAGGAATATCCAAAAACAAAATAGTCAAAGTAAAAGAATATAAAATTATATCTGATAAAAGTAACGTTGATGGAAAGTTGGGGTTATTGATCGAGGGAAGTGGTATAAAAATAAAAGAGACTGGAAAGATTGGTAATGTTGAAGGAGCTTCACCTCAAATTGGCGCAATGATTTCGATGCTTGAAGATTTAAAAGACCGTGTTGAAAACACAGTCAAAAATATGGATAAATACGAAATTGATTATTTACATGATGAAGAAGCTAATAGGATTGGGGCTTTGGTAATGCATTTAGCGGCAGCCGAGGCTTATTATCAAGTTGTAACCTTTGAAAACAGAGAATTTAACCCAGAAGAAAAGAAAAAATGGGGTTTGGCTTTAGATTTAGATAAGGGTGGTCGCAATGAGATAAAAGGGCATGACATACAGTATTATTTAGATCTATATAATGAAGTTAGAACAAAAACGATAACTGAGCTAAAAAAGAAAGATGATGCTTGGTTTGCTACAGAGCAAAAAAGATATGGTGTAACAAACCAGTATTGTTGGTTTCATGTTATGGAACACCAATCCAGTCATTTAGGGCAAATTTTATTTTTAAAGAAAAGGATTCCGCCGCAAATGGCAGTGGATTTACAACAAAAGATTAAAAACTAAAGTAATAAAATTTTATCAATAGTACGTCAATTAGGAAAGCCACGTTATTAATGTGGCTTTTTTCATCTTTACAAACGGAATTAATAAAGACTGTAAATTATGACAAAAGGACCCGAAAAAAATACCAAAAATAAGGCTTTACATACCAAATTGCTGAATCGGAAAAAGACTAAACTTCAAGAAGAAAAAAAAGAAAAAGCGATGCGTTTGAAAGCTTTAGTGACAAAAATGAATCAGAAAAAGACTAGTGACGAATAGAATGTCAATTGAATAGTAACGCTAATCAATCTGTGCTAATCTGTGCAATCCGTGGCTAAAAAAACATTTCGATTCCTCACTATTTTACCCGAAATTTGCAGCACATATTCAAATACAAAATAAATGGAATTCGGTAGAATAATTATTTCAGAAACAGCAATGAACAGTGAAAATCTCCAAGATGTAATTCACTCTAATATTTCAGTAATCAACTTAATGCGTGAGGAAGGCGTAAACGATGATTTGATTCACGAAGATGCCATAATGAGTTATTATTTAGATTATTACACATCACAATATACCGAAGGAAATTTTCCTCAATTTGTATACAATTCGGGTTGGGATAAGGAGCTAAACGAATTAATAGAAGAGGGTTTGGCTTTGATTGGCGCCGAAAAGCATTTGGACTTATTTCAACAGCAATCCAAAAAAGTAAAATTGATGAGCAGTGTTAAGCTTAATAAATTCCTGAAAGGGAAACTGGAAGGCGTAAATCCTATCCGAGATTTACTCAACAACGACGCTTTTTTCGAAATAGAAGAGAATTTGGTTACTTTGAATGCTAATTTCTTGAAAACCCACCCCGATTTTGAAGTGCTTTCTGTAGATGACATGTTTGCCGTCTTGGAAGAATTTGTGGGTCATGAGATAAAAAGAGACTAAACTAAGTCAAAAGTCTTAAAGGTATTTTCTATTGTACTCCATTGTCTTTTCAACATGATATTATATTTAAATTAAGGGTGACTAAATAAGGTTATTTCCTTAAGCTTGACTTTGTGACTTTATGACTTTCTACTTTGGACTAATTTTTTGTCCCATTTCTAGCAAACATTTCCTTAAATTTGCTACCATTATTATACAAGTTAGCGTTTAAAAAATCAGGATATGTTACAAATTGCATTTATTAGAGAGAATCAAGAAAAAGTAATCACCGCTTTGGCAAAGAGAAACATCGATGCTACAAGTGTTGTTGAAGAAGTGGTACAACTAGATGAAAAACGTCGCGCTACGCAAGTGGAGTTAGACGGAATTTTATCCGAATCTAATAAATTATCCAAAGATATTGGTGAATTGATGAAAGCTGGAGAGAAATCGAAAGCCTCAATTCTAAAGGAAAAAACAGTTTTATTGAAAGAGAAAAGCAAGAAATTATCTGAAAGTGCTGATGTACTTGCTGCTGAACTTTTGGAAAAATTATACACATTACCCAATCTTCCGGCAGATATTGTTCCTGCTGGGAAAACACCAGAGGAAAACCTAAACGTTTTTGAAGAAGGGGAGATTCCAGTTTTGCACGAAGGAGCGCAACCTCATTGGGAATTAGTAAAAAAATACGATATTATCGATTTTGAACTTGGAGTAAAAATTACTGGAGCAGGATTTCCGGTGTATAAAGGAAAAGGAGCCAAGTTGCAACGTGCTTTGATCAATTATTTTTTGGATAAAAATACCGCTGCAGGATACAATGAAGTTCAGGTTCCACACATGGTAAATGAAGCATCGGCTTATGGAACGGGACAATTGCCAGACAAAGAAGGGCAAATGTACCATGATAAAACCGATGATTTATATTTAATTCCAACGGCTGAAGTTCCGGTAACTAACTTGTTTCGTGATGTTATCTTAAACGAAAATGAATTGCCAGTTTTAACGACGGCGTACACGCCATGTTTCCGCAGAGAAGCAGGTTCTTATGGCGCGCATGTACGCGGATTAAACCGTTTGCATCAATTTGACAAAGTCGAGATTGTTCGTGTAGAACATCCAGATAAATCGTATGAAGCTTTGGACGGAATGGTGGAACACGTTAAAAATATTCTTCGAGAATTGAAATTACCATATCGAATATTGCGTCTTTGTGGTGGTGATATGGGTTTCACGGCAGCCTTGACCTATGATTTCGAAGTGTTTTCTACCGCGCAAGATCGCTGGTTGGAAATCAGTTCAGTTTCTAACTTTGAGACTTTTCAAGCAAATCGTTTGAAATTGCGTTTCAAAGATAAAGATGGAAAAAACCAATTGGCACACACCTTAAACGGAAGTGCACTAGCTTTGCCAAGAGTTTTGGCAGGAATTTTAGAAAACTATCAAAGTCCGGAAGGAATCGTAATCCCGGAAGTATTGCGTCAGTATTGCGGGTTTGATATTATAAATTAAACATAACATTACTGAAAAACATTTTGTTGATGAAAAGAATTACGGTGTTCTGTGGCTCCAGTTTTGGGAATGAAAAAAATCACGAGGTTCAAGCTATTTTGCTGGGACAGGTAATGGCTAAGAAGAACATCGATTTGGTTTATGGTGGCGCAAAAGTTGGTCTAATGGGTGCAGTTGCAGATGGTGTTTTGAGCGAAAACGGAAAAGTATTTGGTGTTTTACCCCGTTTTTTGATGTCTAAAGAGGTTGCTCACGATAATTTGACAGAATTAATTATTGTAGAAAGTATGCACGAAAGAAAAACCAGAATGAATGAATTAAGCGATGGCGTAATTGCATTGCCTGGTGGATTTGGAACTTTAGAGGAGTTTTTCGAAATGCTGACGTGGGGGCAACTCGGACTTCATAAGAAACCAATTGGGATTTTAAACGTTGATGGATTTTATGATTTATTATTGCAATTCATCCAAAAAATGGTCGACAGCGGTTTTTTAAAAGAAATCAATCAAAAGATGATTTTGGTTAGTGATAATGCGGAAGACTTATTGAGCAAAATGGAAAATTACACAGCGCCGGAGGTTGGAAAATGGATTAAAAAAGGAAATGAATAAAGACACGAATGTGTATTCAAAAACCTAAATCTGAATGAGAAAAACAGATAAAAAAATGAAAAAAATCGTTCTCTTAATACACCTGTTTTTATCGCTATTTGCGTTTGCTCAAAACGAACAATTGGCGCAGTATTATTATGATAAAGGCGATTTTGAGAAAGCGATAATCAGTTATGAAGAGTTGCTGCACGAGATTCCACAAAATTCACAGTATTTTTTAAGAATAATAGATTGTTCTCAGCAATTACAGCAGTTTGAAAGCGCCGAAAAAGCCATTCAACAACGACTTGAAAAATACAATCAAGGAAATCTTCTGGTAGAATTAGGATACAATTTTCAGTTGCAAAAAAATGAAGCTAAAGCCAAAATTTACTACGAACAGGCGTTAGACCGAATCAAAAAAAATCCAAATGATGTTTACGGAATTTCCAACGCTTTTGAGAGAAAAGTGTTGCTCGAATATGCGCTAAAATCGTATCAAACCGCTTCAGAACTTGATAAAAATTTTAATTTTAATTATCAAATTGGATTGCTTTACGGTCAATTATCCAATATGGAAATGATGATTTCTACGTTTCTGGATGAGGCATATGCCAATCCTCAAAATTCCATTAGAATCCAAAATCAGCTGGTTCGTTTTATGATGGATGAAGGTGACGCAAACTTCAATGAAATATTAAGAAAGGCGCTGATTGTAAGAACCCAAAAAAATCAAGATCTGTTTTGGAATCATTATTTGAGTTGGTTTTATGTCCAACAAAAAGAATTCGAAAAAGCATTTATTCAGGAAAAAGCCATTTATAAACGTAATTCAGAATCGCTTGCTAACATTGTAAATTTAGGGCAATTGGCAATTGAAGACGAGAATCAAGAAGCAGCTAAAGAAATTTTAAGTTTTGTATTGGAAAATACACAAGATTTGGAATTGCTTATCCAAGCGAATTCTTATTTGGTAACAATGAGAATTGAAAAAGCATCTGAAAAAGATTTTGCAGCCATCAGTACGTCATTAGACGGTTTGTTGAAACAGTTTGGGCTAAGTCCTTTTACCTTATCTTTGCAGCTGATTCAGGCACATTTCACGGCATTTAATTTAAAAAAACCTGAGGAAGGAAAGGCAATAGTCAAGCGAGCGCTGGAATTGCAATTGAATGATTATGAAGTGGCTAATGCCAAAATGGAACTGGCCGATATTTTGCTTTACGAAGAAAAATTCAATCAGGCTTTAATCTATTATTCGCAAATTGAATTGGATTTAAAAAATGATGTAATGGCGCATGAAGCCAGTTTGAAAGCCGCAAAAACCAGTTATTTCAAAACCGATTTTGCGTGGGCGTTGAAACAATTCAAGGAATTGAAATCAGCCAATACGCAGTTGATCGCCAATGATGCTTTAGAATATTTTTTGTTAATTAACGACAATACCGTAGCAGATTCGACACAAACAGCTTTGAAGCAATTTGCAAAAGGAGATTATCTGTTGTATCAAAACAGAAATCAGGAAGCTATAACACAGTTTCAATCGATTTTGAAAAACCACAAAGGACAAGAAATAGAAGCTGTGACCTTGTTGCGATTAGGAAAAATATATGAAAAGAAAGGCGATTTTGCTTTGGCTTTAAGCCAATACCAGACTATTATCGACCAACATAGCGACGGAATTTATATAGATGAAGCGTTGTATTTTTCTGCAGAAATTTATAACAAGCAATTGATTCCTGAAGAAGCGAAGCCGTTGTATGAAAAAGTATTGTTCCATCATCAGGACAGTATTTATTTTGTGGAAGCGAGGAAGAAATTCAGACAATTGCGAGGCGATACTAATTTATAAAAAAGGGTTAATTGGTTATTTGTTTATACGAATAACCAATTAAACAAATCAACGACTAAACATTTAAAAATGATACTATACAACGTTACCACAAACATACACGAAAGCGTTCACGATCAATGGATGATTTGGATGCAGCACAAGCATATTCCTGAAATTCTGGCTACAGGGAAATTCTCTTCCGCAAGAATGGTGCGGGTTTTAATTGAAGAAGAAATGGGCGGAGTGACCTATTCGGTTCAATATGCCACAGAGAGTAAAGAAACTTTGGAGAAATATTACCAGGAAGATGCACCGGCTTTTCGTGAAGAAGGATTGAAATTATTTGGAGATAAAATGCTGGCGTTTAGAACGGAATTGGAATTGATTGCTGATTATAAATAGTCATGGAACTCTATTTTCAAACCAAAGAAGAAAGCAACAGAAAACAATTGGAGGATTTTTTGAAATTGTCCAAAGCAGAACGTTTTTATCAATTTTTGCGTTTGATGGAAAAGGTTAATCAATTTCCAATGAAGTATAAAAAAGACAGTAATTCGAATTTTATTATTCAACTAAAAGCAAACTGATATGTTTCAAAAATGGGAAGAAAACATCAATCAATTTATTTCTATTGCCAATAAACATGAAGTAAGAATGTTAATGGTGGGCGGAGGTGCGGTAAATTTTCATGGATACCAGCGCCACTCCGCAGACGTCGATTTTTGGATAGAGACAACGGATGAAAACTTTAAAAAATTAGTAGCCGTTTTTAATGATATGGGATATGAAATTGATGATTTTCCAGAAAATGTAAAAAAACAAGAACAAAATATATCCGTTAAATTCTCTCCTGTAGACTTGGATTTAGAATTAATCACAAAATTTTCCGTAAACAAAACTTTTGCAGAAGCATTTAAAAATAGCGAGGAAGTAGAAGTGAATGACAATCTTTTTTTAAAATGGAATGTACTGTCATTGGAAGATTTAATAACAAGCAAAATTAAAGCAAACAGACCTAAGGATTTATTGGATATTCAGCAATTGCGAGAAATAAATAAAGACCAATAAAATTAGCTAAATAAAAAATACTGAAAATATTCAGCATAAACATGGAAAAAGTAACAGCCAAAAAACACCTCGGACAACATTTCTTGAAAGACGAAAGCATTGCAAAAGACATTGCTGACACCTTGAACTTAGAAGGATATGAGGATATATTAGAGATAGGTCCGGGAATGGGAGTTTTGACAAAATATTTGTTGGAGAAGCCAGTGAACACCTACGTTATTGAAATCGATTCGGAATCAGTGACGTATTTGGACCAAAATTATCCAAAATTAAAAGACAGAATCATATCTAAAGATTTTTTAAGGTATGATATTAATGAAACTTTTGAAGAAAAACAATTTGCTATAATTGGTAATTTTCCTTATAATATTTCGACACAAATTGTGTTCAGAACTTTGGAATACCGCGACCAGATCCCGGAATTTGCAGGAATGTTCCAGAAAGAAGTTGCGCAACGTATTTGTGAAAAAAAGGGAACAAAAGCGTATGGAATTCTATCGGTTTTAGTTCAGGCTTTTTATGATGCCGAATATTTATTTACAGTAGATGAGAATGTTTTTATTCCGCCGCCAAAGGTAAAATCAGGAGTTTTACGTTTGCGCAGGAAGAAAGATTACAGTTTGCCTTGCGGCGAAAAATTGTTTTTTACCGTAGTGAAAACGGCTTTTCAACAACGACGCAAAACGTTACGAAATAGTTTAAAAACCTTAAATTTGTCGGATAGTTTGAGAGAAGACGAAATTTTCAACCTTCGACCAGAACAATTAAATGTAGAACAGTTCATAGAACTTACCCAAAAAATAGAAGCCGATGGAGTTTAAAATCAGCAAAGAATTAATTCAGGAATTAGAGCAACTCATTCAAAATAAAAACGACCAACAACTGGAAGTATTATTGAATGACATGCACCATGCTGATATTGCTGAAATTCTCGATGAGCTTGATTTTAATGAAGCGACCTATATTTTTAAAGTTTTAGACAGTGAAAAAACCGCCGAAATTCTTCTTGAACTGGAAGATGATTTGCGGGAGAATATATTAAGCAGGCTTTCAGCAAAAGAGATTGCGGAAGAATTAGATGAGCTGGAAACGAATGATGCGGCCGATATTATTGCGGAGCTTTCTAAAGATTTGAAAGCCGAAGTAATATCAGAACTTCAAGATGTTGAGCATGCCAAAGATATTGTTGACTTATTGCGTTATGACGAAGATACCGCAGGTGGAATTATGCACAAGGAATTGGTTAAAGTCAATGAAAATTGGAATGTGCTTACTTGTGTAAAAGAAATGCGCATTCAGGCCGAAAATATTTCCAGAGTCCATTCGATTTATGTGGTGGACGATGAAGACCGACTGAAAGGACGTTTGTCGCTAAAGGACTTATTGACAACCTCTTCCAGAACACCAATTAATGATGTTTACATCCGAAAACTAAACTCCGTAAAAGTAGATACTGAAGATGTTGAGGTGGCCCGGATCATGCAAAAGTACGATTTAGAAGCTATTCCTGTCGTAGACGAAATGGGACGATTAGTAGGAAGAATTACTATTGATGACATTGTAGACGTAATAAAAGACGAAGCCGATCAGGATTATCAATTAGCGGCGGGTATTTCCCAAGACGTTGAAGCGGATGACAGCATCTTTGAACATACAAAAGCACGATTGCCTTGGCTGGTTTTGGCGCTTTTGGGCGGATTCATCACCGTAAGAGTGTTGGGGTTGTTTGAAGGAGCGATGCTTCTGCACGGAAATTTATTCTTTTTCACGCCACTTATTGCCGCTATGGCAGGAAACGTAGGGGTGCAATCTTCGGCAATTATTGTGCAGGGCTTGGCAAACAATTCATTGAGCGGATCCTTGTTTAATAGATTGATCAAAGAAGTTTCACTAAGTTTATTAAACGGAGTAATTCTGGCTACGATATTATTTTTAGGAAGTCATTTTCTGTTGAATGTCGAATTCATCATTGGGATTATTGTGACTATAGCATTAATGTCTGTAATTATAATTGCCTCGTTAATAGGAACTTTTATTCCGTTATTGCTGGATAAATTTGGAATTGACCCCGCGCTGGCAACCGGACCGTTCATTACAACGAGCAATGATATTTGCGGAATTCTGATTTATTTTTCGATAGCAAAAATGATTTTGGGGTTTTAAGAAAGAAACAAGAATAGAGAACAAAAAGGAAAGAAATTGTAAGGACAATTTTAAATCGTTATTTTAATTTTTTGTGAAGTAAAACGGAATAAAAAATAAGACTATAGACGATAGGAATCAAAAGTAAATTAGATTCTAATTTTTATAAAAGAATCTAAAAAATTCAATAAAAACTAACACTTTCCCATATTGGCTCCCTCTCCTTTGGAGAGGGTTGGGGAGAGGAAAACTACAACCAGCATGAAAGTACACATCATTGGCGGAGGAAATTTAGGCGTTTCTATCGCATTAGGACTATCAAAATTTTCACCAGAAAATCAAGTTACGATAACCCGAAGAAACACCTCCAGCATTCTGTATCTCGAAAAATCAGGTGCTACGGTTTCCACTAACAATACCCATCAGATTCAAGAAGCTGATGTTATTATTTTGACGATAAAACCGTACCAAGTAGATGCCGTTTTAGCCGAAATTCTCCCTGTAATTTCCAATAAAATTATCGCTTCGGCCGTGAGTGGATTATCAATCGAAAATTTACAAAACAAAATTGGTACCGCTAATAGTGCGATCCGAATCATGCCCAATATTGCGGCACAGTTTGGCGCATCAGCTACTTGTATTGCGTTTCATGAAAAAGACAAAGAAAAGGCTCAAGAAGTAGTTTCTCTTTTTCAGAGTTTGGGAACTGCTCCTATTATAGACGAAAAATTAATGGATGCTGCAACGGTCCTCGCGGCCAGCGGAACTGCTTTTGCATTGCGATACATTCGCGCTTCGATGCAAGCCGGAATCGAAATAGGATTTGACTGGCAAACTGCTTTAGCCATTTCTGCACAAACCGTAAAAGGCGCTGCCGAAATGCTTTTGGAAGAAAAAGTACACCCGGAACAGTTAATTGACCGTGTCACCACACCACAAGGTTGTACGATTGCGGGATTGAATGAAATGGAAATGCACGGATTCAGTTCGTCATTGATACGAGGAATTAAAACGTCCTTGAAACAAATTAAAGGTTAAGTGTCGTTTGGGCTGGTCCTGCTCCTCAAATTATTAGTTAAATAATGCGTGCCGGTCTGCCGTGCTGACCATGCAATCTTTAAAAGTCTAAAAAGAATTATCTATAAAACTCCAAATAGAAATTACTTCGCTGTTAATCAAGATTCTGAAAATTAGTATCTTGATTAACAGCTAAGCAATATTTTTTATTTGAAATAAGTTCGACCAACGGGTTAGTAAATTGCATTTTGACTATTGCCCGTTTCCTTAAACAAAAATTTAAGCCATAAGATTGCTTAAATCTTTTATTTTTTGGTAGTTTGCTTTTACAGCAGCATGTTGTTGTTTAATCATCACCAGTTGTTCCGCGGATAAATCTTCATCGTGACTTAACGCGTCATCGTAGGTTTCAAGGGCAGCTTCTTCTCCATATTCACATGAATTAATTATCGCTTTTCTGTCGCTACCTGTCATAGCAGATTTGATATCCATCCATACTCTAAATAATTTACCGGATGTAGTTGTTCCTTCTGTAGGTGTTCCACCTAATCTTTTTACTTCCGCAACAAGTTCTGATTTGCATTTTAGACTTGTTTCAGTAAAATGAGAAAACAATGTTTTCAAATCTGTTTCATCAGCCTCTTTTGAAGCAGTTTCGTAACCTATAATTCTATCGTTGTTGATTTGGATTAACGAATTTAACGTGTCAATTGCTTTATCAGTGTTCATCTTTTTGGTATTTATTAAGAGAATTAATTTTCACTTACACAAATATCAGTATACTCTACAATAAAACTTTTACACAATTTTTTTTTAAATTTGCAACATTCACACATTGTTAAGTATTTGACAAACAGAATGTAAGACATGCTGTAGTAAAAAGTTTTAATTGTGAATTCAATACATTTTAACTCGTATAATACTTTACATCAACAATCAAAAATCAGTAATCATTTTGTTTTTTTATTTAAATGTGGAAGTTGTAAAGTTTTGTTTTTCTTTTTTACTACTTTTAATTGTAAATTAATTTTATAAAATAAATCTTATATTTGAAAAAATTACCTGCTCCGCAAAATGCTCATCATACAAGCTGCTCAAATGTCTCTGAATTTACGTCTGCGGGAACTAAATTTTAAAATCAAAAAAAATGAACGAGAAAATTAAAGTACTTCAAATTATTCATCTTGCTATTTGCGCGGGAACAGTAATTGCCTATTTATTTATTGGACATCTTTCAATTGAAAGTTTAAAAATAGAGTTTATTGATTCCTCAAATTTGATATATTTTTCTATCCCAATTTTAGCTTTTTTTCTGAGCAATTTTTTATTTCAATTGCAACTTAAGCAATTTGACTTTAAACTAAAACCTGAAGAGAATCTGCCTATTTACCAGACCGCTTCAATTATTCGGTGGGCCATTCTTGAAGGTTCAGCCTTATTTATTTTGTTTTTAAAACAAGATTTATTGATACTTGGAATTTTGATAATAGTATATCTTTTATTTTTAAGACCAACAGAAAATAGAATTATTAGTGCGTTATCTAAAGCAATATAACTGCAATTAGGCTTTTTTACAAAGTGTTTATCATACAAGCTGCGCAAATATCTTTGACGTTGCGCAATTTTTTTACTAAAGCTTCATAAATATGAACATATCGTTTTCGTGTAAAACATTCAAATAAATCCTATATTTGAAAAAAAACTACCGTGAAAAAACTACTCTTATTAGCGCTTATTTTAATTTCAAGTTATACCGTAAATGCCCAGCAAAACAAACAAAAACAACTGCTCAGGCATGTGGTTATGTTTGGTTGGAAACCGGGAACAGATGCCGCAGCAATTGACAAAGTGGTAACTGCTTTTGGGAATTTGGAACATAAAATAAAATTAATCAAAGCCTATGAATGGGGAATCAATAACAGTCCTGAAAACCTAAATAGTGGTTTGACTCATTGTTTTGTTTTGACTTTTAAGAGTGAATCGGATAGAGATGCGTATTTGATTCATCCGGCTCATAAAGCTTTTATAGCTGTTTTAAGTCCGTCACCAGAGAAAGTCACCGTAGTTGATTATTGGGTTAATAAGTAAAAGGAAGATACAATCAGTATCATGGAGATAGCTTTTAAATAAACTAAAAAAGCCTCGTTTGCTGCTTCTTAAACGAGGCTTTTTTCTTGTAAAAATGGAGTTAGATTATATACTATTTGGTTATTTTTTTTGCTTTCCTGGATTTCAAACTAAATTTCAACCATAAGAAACCAACAGTTCCTGCAATAAAGGAAGCAATCAAAATTGCAATTTTAGAATAGATAATTACTTCTTCTCCGTCGTTTTTAAAAGCAAGCAAGGTTATGAAAATAGACATCGTGAAACCTATTCCGCCCAGCATTCCTGCGCCCAGAATACTGCTCCATCTTAGATCTCTTGGAAGCGTACAAATCCCTAAACTCACAGCAAGAAACGAAAACAACCATATCCCTAATGGTTTTCCAACCACGAGGCCTAGCATAATTCCAATCGTGTTGGGATGATTCAAGCCTTCATACCAATCTGATTTTATGGCAATACAAGTATTTGCTATAGCAAACAAAGGAAGAATAAAAAAGGCAACTGGTTTGTGTAAAAAATGCTGTAATCGGTACGAAGATGTTTTTTTGTCACCATTTCCAAACGGAATCACAAAGGCCAATAATACTCCGGTTATCGTCGCGTGAACCCCAGAATTTAACATGAAATACCACATCGCCGCTCCGCCAATCAAATAAGGAATCAGGCTGTGTACTTTTCTTCGGTTCAGGATAAACAAACCGCCCATAATGGCAAAAGCAATAAGCAAATTCATATAAGCAATCGTGTCTGTGTAAAATATGGCAATTACCACAATGGCACCTAAATCATCGATTACGGCAAGCGCAGTCAGAAACACTTTCAGTGATGTAGGCACGCGATTTCCTAAAAGGGACAGAATACCAATAGCAAATGCAATGTCGGTCGCCATAGGGATTCCGGCTCCATTTTGTGTACTAGTTCCAAAATTCAGCAGTAAAAAGATTCCTGCTGGGAAAACCATGCCGCCCAAGGCTCCAAAAATGGGTAAAGCCGCATTTTGAATACTGGATAATTCTCCTTGATACATTTCGCGTTCTAATTCTAAACCGATGAGAAGAAAGAATATAGCCATTAAACCATCATTAATCCAGTGCGTTATCGAATGGCTGCCAATATTGGTTTCCCAAAACGCAATGTAGCCGGTTTGAATTGGAGAATTGGCTAATAAAAGAGAGAGTATCGTAACAAAAAGTAATAATAGGCCACCTGCTTTTTCACTTTCAAAAAAAGCTTTGAATGTTTTTGTTAATTTCATTTTTTGGTTTTTATTTATTATGAGCATGAGGTCTATAATAAAAAATTCGGAAGGCTAATTTACAAATTACAACTTTAATCTCCGCTGTTAAAACAATAAACCGTAATTTTTTTGTTAATTTGAAGTATCAAAAACCGAACAATTATGGACATCAAAATCCTTCACATAGACAGCAATCATCCCGTACTTTGGGATCAATTACAGCATTCCGGATTTATAAATCACAGTGATTTCAATTCTTCAAAAGAACAAATCGAAGCTAAAATTCAAGACTATCAAGGGATTGTAATTCGGAGCCGATTCAAGATTGACAAAACATTTTTGGACAAAGCCACTAATTTGCAATTTATTGCGCGCGTGGGAGCAGGATTAGAGAGTATCGATTGTGAATATGCGACATCCAAAAACATCACGCTGATCGCGGCTCCGGAAGGAAACAGAAATGCGGTTGCCGAACATACATTGGGAATGATTTTGTCACTTTTTAATAAATTAAACCAAGCCGACAGCGAGATACGTACAGGACACTGGAACCGGGAAAGCAATCGCGGTCATGAACTCGACGGTAAAACGGTGGGAATTATTGGTTACGGAAACATGGGAAAATCTTTTGCAAAAAAACTTCGTGGTTTTGATGTCAAAGTGTTGTGTTACGATATTAAGGAAAATGTAGGTGATGCTAATGCGAAGCAACTTTCACTAGCAGAATTTCAGCAAAAAGTGGATGTCGTAAGTTTGCATATTCCGTGGACTCCCGAAACGGATAAAATGGTTGACAGTGATTTTATCAATGGATTTACTAAACCCTTTTGGATTATAAATACATCTCGCGGTAAGAATATTGTTACTGCCGATTTGGTTGCGGCCATGCAATCTGATAAAATTCTCGGTGCTGGTTTGGATGTTTTGGAATACGAGAAATTGTCTTTCGAGACTCTTTTTAATGATAACCACACCCCAGAAGCTTTTCAATATTTGTTGAAAGCCAAGAATGTAATTTTGACGCCGCATGTTGCCGGTTGGACATTTGAAAGTCACCAGCGATTGGCTCAAGTAATTGTAGATAAGATAAAAACTAAATATTTCGGTAAAGCCAAAGATGTAGAGCCGGAGCAACGCGTGACAGGAATTGGCGGTTTCTTTTTTAAATCAAAAAATTCAAAAGAACTGGTTGCTTGGTATGCAAAACACTTGGGTTTAAAAACCGATCAATATGGTGCTACTTTCTGGTGGAAAGACAAAGAGGGTAATGATTGTTCTACACAGTGGTCGCCATTTGTGGAGGACACCACTTATTTTGCACCAAGTGAGAAACAATTCATGCAAAATTTCCGAGTGCATGATTTAGAGAATTTATTAAAAAAATTATCGGATGAGGGTGTAACAATTGTGGGTGATATGGAGTCTTATGAGTATGGAAAATTTGGTTGGATTCTGGATAGCGAGGGAAATAAGATCGAACTTTGGGAACCAACAGATAAAGCATTTCAATAAAATTTTATATTTTTAACCGCTGAAAAACAAGCTAATACCAATAATTTATGGAAAACTTGAAAAATGAAGAATGGAATAATCCGCTTCCAGTACGACAAAACAACAAGAGACTTGCGGCAGGGCTGCTTGCTATTCTTTTAGGACCTTTAGCGATTCACAAATTTTTTTTAGGTTACACTACAGTAGGGATTATTTGGTTAGTAATTAGTTTATGCACTTGTGGAACCGTAACCGGTTTATTGGGACTTATTGAAGGAATAATTTATTTAACAAAATCTGACGAAGAGTTTTACCAAACGTATCAAGTTGGTAAAAAAGCATGGTTTTAATACATAAAAAATCCCGAATAAGTTCGGGATTTTTTTTATAAACAGGCATTCTGCAGTCAATCTTCTTTCTCGCTCAGTTTGCGTTCCAATTCAGCCTGAAACTCTTCCATTACCGGTTTCATAGTGCTTTCCGGAATATCTGCAATTCGGATGTACATCAATCCATCAACGGCATTATTAAATAACGGATCCACATTAAAAGCGACCACCTTCGCGTTTTGTTTGATGTATTTTTTGATCAAAACCGGCAAACGCAAACTTCCTGGTTCGAGCTCATCAATAATTTTATCAAACTTATTTAAATCGGATTCAGCTTCATCAAAAATGAAATCTTTATCGGCATCCTTCAGTTTGACCTTGTACGCTTTCTTCGGATGAATGTATTGCGCAATATACGGATCGTAATAATTAGACTTCATGAATTCAATCATCAGTGATTTCGAAAAATCAGAAAATTGGTTGCTGATACTCACGCCTCCCAATAAAAATTTATGTTCCGGATAGCGTAAAGTGGTATGCATAATTCCTTTCCAAAGCAAGAAAAGCGGCATTGGTTTTTGTTGGTATTCTTTGATGATAAAGGCGCGCCCCATTTCTATGGATTTGTGCATCATATCATGTAATTCTGGTTCAAATCGGAAGAGATCATTGAGGTAAAAACCATTTATTCCGTATTTCGGATAAATTTCTGAACCCAATCCCATTCGGTAGGCACCGGCAATTTTATTGGCTTCATTATCCCATAAAAACAGGTGGTGGTAATATTGATCGTGCTTGTCTAAATCAATAGACTCATTAGTTCCTTCGCCAACTTCTCTAAAAGTTATTTCTCGAAGGCGGCCAATTTCATGCAGAATATTGGGTATTTTTTTTGCTTCGGCGAGAAACACTTCGTAATTTTTACTTTGTAAAAGACGACAATCCGTACTTCGCAATGCATCCACTTCCTTCGTCATTTTGTCCTGATTGGCGGGAGTGACAATTTTCTTCGGACTTTTAAGAATTTTTAAAGTAGGTGTTGGCAAAAAAGTGCTTTCTTTTTCAAAAGGATTTGCCAGCATGTACGTTTTCTTTCGTAAAAACTCTGAATATTCCTCTAGCGTAGTATGTTCGTTTTGTTCGCTTACTGAAATCGGTTTCCCAATGCGCACTTTTATCACACGATGTTTCTGGCTAAACACTTCTGACGGTAGTTTTGCGGTTCTAAATGTCCCGCTGATTTTAGAAAGCAAATAAAATAACCGACTGTTTTTAGCATGAAAATAAATGGGAACGACAGGAACTTGGGCTTTTCGGATTACTTTAATAGCGCCTTCTTCCCAAGGTTTATCTACCATTAATTTTCCGTCTTTATAGGTTGAAACTTCTCCTGCAGGGAAAATACCTAACGGTTTTCCGTCACTCAAATGGCGAAAAGTTTCTTTTATTCCTACCACACTCGATTTAGTATCCTTATGATTTTCAAAAGGATTCACCGGCATGATGTATTTTTTGAGCGGTTCAATGCGATGCAAAAGGAAATTAGCGATAATTTTGAAATTTGGTTCTCTTTCCAGCATCAATTTTAATAACAGAACTCCGTCAATTCCTCCTAACGGATGATTTGAAATGGTGATATACGCACCTTCTTTTGGCAATCGTTTTAAATCCTCTTCAGGTATTTCAAATTTTATTTGTAAATCATCTAGAATTCCATTTAAAAAGGCAACATCCTGAAGATGTTTATTTCTGTCATATACTTTATTTAAGGTAGAGATTTTTAGCGCCTTCATCAGCATCCAGCCGGAAAAAGTACCTAAAACTCCGTACTTATCTGCATTTATTGCTTTTGCAACTTCTTTCGCGGTTACTAAACCCATGTATTTTTTGTTTTTTTTGGAGCAAGAAACAAAGATAGCAAAAAACTCCATTTTCTCTATTTTTCTCAATCAAACTTGTACTTTTTTGTTACATTTGAAACCCACATTCAAACAATATAATTTTTTCCGAGAAAATAAAAAAGTGGGTTCCTGACAACCGCAGGGGAAGATAATTTTCCGGAAGAAATTCAAATTTTTTTTTCAATGAGAATTATTTCATACAACGTAAACGGAATCAGAGCCGCCATTTCTAAAGGATTTATCGATTGGTTGCAACACGCAAATCCGGATATTATTTGTCTTCAGGAAATTAAAGCGACCGAAGATCAAATCCCTGTCGAAGATATTACAAAAGCAGGTTATCCGTACCAATACTATTATTCAGCAACTAAAAAAGGATACAGTGGCGTAGCGATTCTCTCTAAAATCAAACCCAACAATGTCTTTCACGGCACCGGAATTCACCACATGGATTTCGAAGGAAGAAACCTTCGTGCTGATTTTGATGATTTTTCAGTGATGAGTTTGTACCTGCCATCGGGAACAAATATTGATCGATTGGATCATAAATTCACGTTCATGGATGATTTTCAAACTTACATCAACGAACTAAAAAAAGAAATGCCAAACCTTATTATTTGTGGCGACTACAACATTTGTCATGAGGCAATTGACATTCACGATCCTGTCCGCAACAAAAATGTTTCAGGATTTTTACCACAGGAGAGATCTTGGCTCGATGGATTCATGAAGTCGGGATTTGTTGATAGTTTTCGCCATTTCAACTCTGAACCGCACCAATATTCGTGGTGGAGTTACCGCGCCGGAGCCAGAGGGAACAACAAGGGTTGGCGTATCGATTACAATTTAGTCAGCGATACTTTAAAACATAAATTAAAAAGAGCCGTTATTTTATCCGATGCCGTTCATTCGGATCATTGTCCGGTTTTAGTGGAATTAGAGTAACAATTTTAGGAGCTGTTTCCCGCTATCCGTTACAATCTTTCTAGTCCTAAACTTGTTTCAGGATCCTGAAACAAGTTCAGGACTAGAAAGGATTTTTACTTTTATCGGGGCTAGGGCATCCGATTATAATTTAATTTTTGCTTTCATCGCAACATAAGAAACAACATAAATACCAACAAAATGATTAAAAGAGTTTCCATCGGATTATTAGTACTGGCGCTTTCCACTTCCTGCGTAACCAAGAAAATATACAATGATTTAGAAAGTAAATACGCCGATTCCAAAAAAGAAAATAGAAGTTTAGCAGATGATAATGCCGATTTGCTAAAAGCTAAAAACCAATTAGAATTAGACCGCGACGGGTTAAAAACGGATTTAAGCAAATCCAAAGCGGAATTGGATAAATTGAAAGCAGATTACGCGGCGGCTCAAAATAAGTTCAAAGTCTTGCAGGATTCGTACGTCGCTTTAGAAAAAAATAGCGGAGACGCTTTGCAAAGCAACATGAAGAAAAATCGTGATTTGCTGGAACAATTAGACGAAAAAGGAAAAGCATTGGCATTCGAACAAGAGCGATTGAGCAAAAGCGCACAACGTTTGCAAGAACTGGAAGATTTGATCGCTGCCAAAGAAGCCAGCATGAAAAAACTAAAAGAAACCTTGTCGAAAGCCTTGAATAGTTTTGAAGGAAAAGGGCTGACCGTTCAACAAAAAAACGGGAAAGTGTATGTTTCCATGGAGAACAAATTACTTTTCAATTCGGGAAGTTGGGCTGTAGGTTCCGAAGGTAAAAAAGCAGTTGTAGAATTAGGTAAAGTTTTGGGTGATAACGAGGATATTTCCGTGCTTATTGAAGGTCATACAGATGATGACGCCTTCACGGCTTCAGGTCCTATTGCGGACAACTGGGATTTATCGACCAAAAGAGCGACGGCAATTGTCGCTATTTTGAGTGAAAACAAGAAAATCAACAAGGAAAATCTAACGGCTGCCGGAAGAGGAGAATTTTCACCATTGGGAAGCAATTCGACCGCGGAAGGAAAAGCGAAGAACCGTAGAATTGAAATCATTCTGACTCCAAGATTAGATGAAATTGCCGAAATGTTGAATGAGATAAATTAAGATTAAAAGATCTAATGTTATAATTTTTACCATATCGGTATTTAATTGCTTATTCAAAATGAAACTTAATGTTACAATGGTTTAAAAAAAGAACTTTCCTATAACTACCGCCAATTTGCTAATTTTATCTTTCGATTGAAGGCTTTTAATTTGCGAATTTGCGGTTATATTTTGTAAACTTTTCTCAATTTTCTGTTAACAGCAAATGGTAACGACAAACTAATTTTATCTTTGTTTTCGAAAAAATATAATACAATTCCCTTCAATATGAAATACACCACTTTACCCAATACTGATGTAAAAGTCAGCAAAATTTGCCTTGGAACCATGACTTTTGGACAACAAAATACAGAAGCTGATGGCCATGCCCAAATGGATTATGCCTTAGAAAACGGAATCAATTTCTTTGATACTGCCGAAATGTATTCGGTTCCGGCGCGTGAAGAAACGTACGGAAGTACAGAGAAAATCCTAGGAACCTGGTTCAAAAAAACAGGTAAAAGAGAAGAAATAGTTTTGGCTTCTAAAATTGCTGGACCCAATCCAAATTTCACATACATGCGTGAGAAAAATGATTTTTCGCCCGCCAGCATCAAATTTGCTTTAGACCAAAGTTTACAACGCTTACAGACGGATTACATTGATGTGTATCAATTGCATTGGCCGGAACGTAAAACGAACTTTTTCGGACAACGCGGTTTCAAAGTACAAGAAGATGGTTGGGAAGATAACATTCATAACGTTTTGGAGACATTAGACGGTTTTATTAAAGAAGGAAAAATTAATCACATCGGACTTTCTAATGAAACGCCGTGGGGAATTATGCGTTTTCTGGAAGAAAGCAAATACAACGATTTGCCAAGAATAAAAACGATTCAAAATCCATATTCGCTATTAAATCGACTTTTTGAAAACGGTTCCGCTGAGATTTGCATCAGAGAAAATGTCGGTTTATTGGCTTATTCGCCAATGGCTTTTGGAGTTTTATCCGGTAAATTCCTTACAGGTGAAAGTCTTCCAAATGCCAGAATAAAATTATTCCCACAATTTTCCAGATACAACAGCACACAAAGTACCGAAGCTACACGCTTATATCAGGAAATCGCCAAGAAAAACGGATTGTCTTTAACAGAATTGTCTTTGGCATTTGTATCGCAACAGCCATTTGTAACGAGCACAATTATTGGCGCAACCACATTGGAACAGTTAAAAGAAAATATTAATACGATTCAAGTATCACTTTCGGAAGAGATTTTAAAGGCGATTGATGAGGTTCAAGCGGTAATTCCTGACCCGGCACCGTAAATTAATTTTAACTACAAAGTTCACGAAGTTTCGTAGACTAGGATCACAAAAAATCAGTGCAAATCTTTGTGAAATTCGCGCTTTCTTTGTGAACTTTGTAGTTGAATTTTAAGAATTAAAGGTCAAATTCGTCATCAACGGCCACGGAATCCACTTTAATTTGCGTGGAATCTTGTACTTTAAATTTGATAAAAGATTTTGCAGGTCCTGAAATCAATATGGGTAAGGACTTGTAAATAGTGTCTTCAGGAGTTAAAAGCCCTCTTCGAAACATGATATTCGTCAAGAACGATTCTTGTTGTATCGCAAAATCTTTCAACATCCCTTGATCGTTAAACTGATACATGAATTTTTTTGGACTTGGAATAATTCTGGCGAGATACAAGCATTCGTTCAGCGATAATTCCGAGGGTGTTTTTTGAAAGTAAAACTGACTCGCTTCACCAATTCCGTAGACATTTGGACCCCATTCGATAATATTAAAATACACTTCGAGCATGCGCTCCTTGCTCACAATCCGGTTGTTTTCCAGAATGTAAACCAATAAAATCTCTTCCAGTTTACGCGACACTGTTTTCTCTCGACTGAGAAAAACATTTTTCACTAACTGCATGCTGATGGTACTGGCACCGCGCGAGAATTTTTTGGTTTTAATATTTTTGATGATCGATTGTTTGAAAGCTTCTTTGATAAACCCACGATGCGAAAAGAAAGAAGGATCTTCCGTTGTCAAAACCGATTTTCTTAAATACGGCGAAATTTGGTCCAGCGGCGTGTAATTTGCATTAGCCGAACCCACTAAAACCGGGCGTTGCAACACGTTTTTTATAAGTGCCCGATACACAAATTCACCATTTAGTTTGTTGAGATTGGCTTTACCATATTTGGTAATTTTTAAATTTTCTTTCTTCAATTTACTATCAAAAACCAACTGATTGGGTTTGTTTTGATTATATGCAAAATCCAATTTATAATCAAAAGTACCGCTGGCTTTCATTCCTTGAAAATTGGCAAATAAACCGTCAGGAAGCGAAGTAATAAAGTCTTGCGCTTTCATTTTTGGGATGTTTACTTTGAGTTTATAAATCGTATCTTTTTCCGTTTCATAAGCCGCGTAAGGATGAAATTTTATCTTGTTCAATTGAACCGTTGAGTTGCTGTCAATTGAAATAAAATTAGAACCCAATAAAAATCGGTAATCAAATCTGGCGTTTTTTAGCAATACATCTTTACTGGCAATTTTTGGGTGGTTAATTTTTAAATTAGCAATAGCCATAAAACCATCAATATGTAATTCGTCGCCGTCTTTATCTATGTTTTGAATATTCAATCTGATAGAATCAAAACTCGATTTCAGGTTATAACGTTCATCTAAATAAGGCATTTGGATGGCGCCAGTATCTATATTTACAAAACGGATATCGGCTTTTTTGTTTCTTGGATCGGCAAAACCTTTGATTTTCCAACGTTGTGAAATGGTGTTGGTTTGAACTTTTATCGAAGCTTCCAATTGCTTATTGACCAATAGCAATTTTTGGAAATTAATAGTTGCTTTTTTCCCGTTATCATTGAGTCGGAAAGAAAGATTGTCCAAAATCATATTTGTCGGGACTAAGTTCAGTGCTTTTGAGATGATGATGTAAGCAAACTGAGCGTAATCTCTTTTCTCGTCGCGAATCTCAGTTTGAGTGTCTTTTTTTAGAAAAGCATCGTAATTTCCTGTTTTCCCTTTTTTTACCAGCTTTACAAAACCATTTTGTATTTCTAAAGTTCCAAGTTGTACATCGCCCATAACCAAACGCAATAAATTGACGCTGGTTTTTAATTTTTGTATTCTTAAAAGCGTGTCGGCATTTTTTGGAACCAGTATTATTTCAGTAAGATTCAAGCCCGATAATCCGTCAAAAGAAGCTTTTTTTATTGTAAAAGTACTGTTATAATCCACTGCCATTTCATGGGAAACTTTTGCAATCGTCTGCTGTAAAACGGCATCACGAAACATATAAAAACCAATAATAAAAACTGCAAATAATACAAAAAGTATTTTTGCAACTAAAAATATTTTTTGTTTTTTCATAAATGGTTTAATAAGTAATAGAATCTAAAACAACAGGCGTTTGGAATATTGGACATAAAGAAAAGGAAAATAATACTAAAGGAAAGTTTTTTATAATTTTCTTTAGAAGGTTGATTGGGAAAATGATTTGTATTCCATTTTAAGACATAAAAAAACTACAACATAACTGAGTTGTAGTTTCAGAATTTCTGAGAAGTAGGGATATTAGCTGTTGGGTTCCGGTTTTTTATATTCGGAAGGGTTGTAATAACGTCTTACTTTTTCCACAATTTGGTTTAAGGTCATTTTGTCTGCGGTTTCTACTGCTTTTAGTTTTCCGGGTTCGATTAAATTTCCGTCCATTAATTTTTTTTCTAACCTTGTTTTGGTTTGTGCCGGACCAAAAACAATAAGTTCATCTGATTTTTTGACATAAGACAAAACGGATTTTATAAAGTAATTGAGTTGTTCTTCTTTTCGAGCCTCAAATTGTGATTCGTTAGTGCTATGATGGCTGTCGCTGGAGAAAGTGCCTTTGTTGCCTTCCCTGTTGTGATATACGTTGTTTTCAACCTCAGAATCTATTTCAGTAATTTTTTCTGTATCACCATCAAGAGCAACAATTATTGCTTTTGAGGAATCTATCCAAATGCCAGTTTGTCTTTTCATGTCTTTGATTTTTAAGTTAAAGTAGATTGTTTTAAAACAGCTTTATTTTAATTTTCATTCAATCCGTTGGGTGTAATTCGATGTGTTTAATTTTTTTGAATCCACTTCGACTTCGCGCTGTGCAGGCTAGACACATAGATTATAAAATTTTGGAAGGCGTTTCACTTTTTTAATGAAAATTATAGTCATGTAAACCCAATAATTGGGCTATCTGACTTTTTTTCTCTGTGTTTCTATTTGGTTCAATTTCTTATTTTTGATTATTTGAAACATTATTATTTACGGCCAACCATTATTCATTTAATTTTCAACCATTTAAAATGAACGTAAGCTCGAGTATTAAAACTTGTTCTGATTTATTCTTTTCTGGAAACGAAGAGGCGATGGCGTTGGCAGTTTTTAGAATTAAGGCATTAATTTCCGGCGTGAACAAGTGCTGATATTCTGTTCCGAAAATTTTAAAGTCGGAAATCACTTGTTCCAATTCCCATTCATTTGCGACCAGCCGGTCAAAAACAATTTCGATTTCATAAGCGGTGTCATCGTCAAATTCATTGAAACTGTTTTCCAGCGAAAGCGATTCCTTCTCAAGGTTTTATTTCAGTTTCTCTATTTCCTCTCTACCAATTGTTTTGTCAATGGCCGCAATATAATAAAACACCTTGCCTAAATGTTCGTATAAATGAGTCATAGTTTGACGTGAAGGTTTCATTTTATTTTCGTAATGCATTGTTAAACATAAAGTTACAAAAAATAATTAATTCTTCTTCTGAATTGTTGTTTTTCTTTAAAATAAGGAATTTTTAAAGTGAATCAGGGAAAGTTGAAGAAGTTAAAAAGTACTATTTCGTTTTTGCCTCCAGAAACGACAGGAGATTGTCAGTTTCCAGTTTTTGACTGGCGTATTTTAATTGAAGTTCAGAACCTTCGCCCATTCTATTGTAGTATTCCAACGCTTTTTTTGCAAAGAAGCGTTTGGGAAAATCTGGAAGTTCAGGAATTTGAGGAAATTTTTTGTGAAAAAGCATTTCGTAATAGGCTTGCCATTCTCTTTCATTTTTATCTTCGATCAAGTTTTCTGCTGTTTTTTGACTCACGTGAATCATTTCATGCATCAGCAGATTGAGCATCAAGTGCAGCGGATATTCAAAAGTGTTTTCGGGAATGCGGATGATTTGGGGTTCGCCAAGAGCGCCTTCAGTAGTCATCAAGATAAATTCTGGTTTAGCTTTTTCTCTTAATTCGAAACCTTTAAAATTGGTGTTTTCTAAACCATATTCTTGTATTAAAAACCTGGCAGAAGCAGTGGTTTCTCCAAGTTCATGAATGGTATTGACGATTTGTAAATGTTCTGGATACGATTTCATTTTAGGTTATTACTATTTTGTGTTATGTGCTGACTGTAATGGGAACGGATTGCAGATTTTCGCTATGGTTGTGTTAGTATGCCCGAGCCGTGGGGTTTTGTGTTGTGGTTATATAATATTTTTTCTTATAATTTGTTTTGTTGTATTGTAAAGTGGATTGTGGTCCCTTTATTTAATTCTGATGTTGCCCAGATTTCCCCATTTAGTTTTTCAACTATCTTTTTGCAAGAGGCTAAACCTAAGCCGCTACCGTCAAACTCTTCTTGATTATGTAAACGTTTGAATGGTTCAAAAATAGTTTTAAGATATTCTGGTTTTATGCCTATTCCGTTATCTTCTATTGAAAAAGTAAAAATAGAGTTCGATTCTTCGAGCTTTATATTCAATTGTGTGCGTGTTCCTTTTATTTGATATTTTAAGGCATTACTCAATATATTTTTGAATAATACGATCAGTGCCGTACGTGAACTTTTTATTACCGGCATTGTGTCAATATTGATTTCTGGCTTGTGACCATCGATATTTTCAGTTAGTTCTTCAAAAATAGATGTAATCAATAAGTTCACATCGATGGACTCAAACTCTTTGGTAATAAAACCTCCTTTTGCATAATCCAGTAAATCATGTATCAAAAGGTTCATTCTAGTAGTGGTGTTGTTAATTAATTTAAAGAATGTTTGGTCGGTATCGTCCCATAAATCCTCGTGTTTCACCTTGATAATTTTTAGCGCTGCTTGAACAGAACCTAACGGTTGCTTCAAATCATGTGATGCCATTGCCGAAAAAGCTTCCATGTTTGAAGAGTATTCCTGTAATTTTTGCTGATAAGAGACCAACAGTTTATTTTTCTTTCTAAGATCTAATAAAAACATTACCTGATTTGATAAACTTTGCAGTGCTTCAGTTTGTGCTGCGGATAATTTACCGGGCTTTTGGTCTATGACGCACAATGAACCTAAAGCAAAACCTTCGGAAGTAACGAGTGGAATACCATAATAAAAAACGATATTAGGGTGACCCGTCACCAAGGGGTTCGCGGCAAATTGAGGATTTATACGAGCATCTGTAACTTCGAAATGCGACTGAGGATCTGCAATCGCATGTGCGCAAAAAGAATGCTCCAATGGTGCCGGTTCACCTTCCCCAAGTCCTAAATTTGACTTGAAATACTGACGCTCACTATCAATGAAATTGATTAGTGATATTGGCGTATTACAAATTGAAGAAGCAATTTTTGTTAAATCATCAAACATTTTTTCCGGAAGAGTGTCCATTATATCAAACTCCATCAATGCTTTTACGCGTTCTATTTCATTATCGTTTTCTAGAGTCTTCATATTTTTATGTCTTGCTTTCAGTATGATTATTTTTCTTTAGTTTAATGTTCCCTTATTGAGGAACAATATTTATTCCTTAGATTTTTCTTTAACAGTGTAATTTGCCTTTAATTTTTTTCTAAATTATTTATCATCAATACCAGCAATTAGTTAGTAATAAAATTTTACAAAAGTAAAATAAAAGATGACATTTGTTAAACCCTGTAGCGCATACTCGTAATCTCTTCACTATACAAATCTATAACTAAAGCTTCTACTTCATACACCAAGCATTCGTAATTTTTTGCAGCAATGAGCCTATAAAAAGGAATGTTATTTTAAATATCAGCCAAACAATTCACTCGCCACATCTTCAATTTTGGCTACTAATCTGATTTTAATTCCGGTATTTTTTAATGCAATTTTATTGTATTTTGATACAAAAATGGTCGAAAAACCTAATTTTTCTGCTTCCTGAATGCGTTGGTCTACGCGGTTTACCGGACGTATTTCACCAGAAAGTCCTACTTCGCCGGCAAAGCAAAAATCTTTATTGACTGCAATGTCTTCATTCGATGATAAAATGGCGGCAACAACAGCCAAATCGATCGCAGGATCATCTACTGAAATTCCTCCTGTTATATTTAGGAAAACGTCTTTGGCGCCAAGTCTAAAACCAGCTCTTTTCTCTAATACGGCCAGAATCATATTGAGTCTTTTGGCATTATAACCCGTGGTGCTGCGTTGCGGTGTTCCGTAAACTGCGGTGCTTACCAAGGCTTGGATTTCAATCATCAACGGGCGCATGCCTTCTAAAGTGGACGCAATTGCTGTTCCTGATAATTGTTCGTCTTTGTGAGAAATTAATATTTCTGAAGGATTAGAAACTTCGCGCAAACCATTGCCCAGCATTTCATAAATTCCTATTTCGGCAGTGGAACCGAAACGGTTTTTTAACGAACGTAAAATGCGATACACGTGATTTCTGTCGCCTTCAAATTGTAAAACGGTGTCGACCATGTGTTCCAGGATTTTTGGCCCTGCAATATTTCCGTCTTTGGTAATATGACCAATAAGAATCACGGGAATATTGGTTTCTTTGGCAAATTTAATTAGTTCGGCGGTGGTTTCCCGAATCTGAGAAATACTTCCGGGAGTGGATTCAATATAATCCGTGTGAAGCGTTTGAATGGAATCGATAATCACGATTTCCGGTTGTATGGCTTCAATTTGCTTGAAGATATTTTGTGTTTTGGTCTCGGTAAGAATATAGCAATTGTCGCCGCTGGGTGTGATTCTTTCGGCACGCATTTTTATTTGTTTCTGACTTTCTTCACCCGAAACATATAAGGTTTTATATGGTAGTTTTAAAGAAATTTGAAGCAAAAGCGTACTTTTTCCAATTCCGGGTTCACCGCCCAAAAGAATTAAGGAGCCGGGAACTATTCCGCCACCCAGAACGCGATTCAATTCGCCATCAGTGGTGTCCATTCGGATTTCCTGCGCTGAATCAATTTCGTTTATTCGTAATGGTTTTGGTGCCTTACTGCTGGTAGAGGTTTCGCTTTTCCAAGTTGTTTTTTCTTGTTTTTGGATAATCTCCTCTGCAATGGTATTCCATTCTTTACAAGAATTGCATTGTCCTTGCCATTTTGCATATTGTGCGCCACAGTTTTGGCAAAAAAAAGTTGTTTTTACTTTTGACATTATTTTTTTGGTGTTTGACTGGTCATATCATCGTATTTTTCCATCATCATATTTTTTGTCAGGTTGCCAATTTCCTCTAATTGGGACGCGTTTTGATAACGTTTTGCCGCTTTTTTAAGGTCGCCCATTTTTTCATACATTAAACCCAATTCATAATCGGCTAGCATTGATTTTGGATAATTTTTGTTGGCAATTTCAGCTAATTTATCCAGTTCTGAATAGGCTTTGTTTTTGAGAATTGCAGCTTCAATAGCTTTGAAGTCGTTGACGCGAATGGGCATTTTTAGACCTAAATTTTTAGACAAAACCTCGTATTTATTGGTCAGGTAATTTACATATCCGGATTGAAGGATGGCAATTTTATCCGAATATTCGGTAGAAGAAATGGGTTTATAAGTGTCGAAAAATTGGTACAAAGCATTTGGAATCGAATACAGAACCAGTGAATAATGGGAAGCTCCTGCAAAATTATCAAACTTATAATTCAGTAACGGATTGGTAACCTGTTTTATATTGGTGTCTAATTTCTTGATGGAAGTCTGTAGTTTTTTTACATCGCCATCACCATTTGACTGGTAATAAAAAATAGGTTGTTTGAGTTTTGAAAGTTGCTCCGGAATGCGATTTTCCATATCAGGCGCTAATTCGGGACTTAATGAAATATAAGCATTGAAAAGGGGATTGTCTTTGTACAGAAAAAAGTTCAAAAATCCAGCAGTCGTGTCATGACCGGCGATGATGCGGAAAGGCGCAACAGGGTATTTTTTTTCAATGTATGGTAGTAATTCCGTGCCAATAAACTCAAAAAATTTTGCTCCTTTTCCAGAAGGAACGCCATCTGCTTCGTCATAATTGCAGTCGTCAAATCGTTCCTTATTTTTGTTTTGGCTGATGCCAACGATAATGGTTTCCGGTAAATCATCCCAATAGGCTCCATAATTTAAAGCGCCATAGAAAGGTTCAAACAAGTAATCGCCATCCAATAAAACGAGAATCGGGTATTTTTTATTAGGGTTTTTTTCAAAAGAAGGCGGAAGTCCAATGGTGATTTCCCGACTTTCACCAAGCACTTGAGAATCGAACGCAATCGTAGTTTTTTGTGAAAATGCGGAAACAGAAAAGAGTAATAAGAGTATTAGTTTTTTCATGATTTAGTTTGTTTTAGAAATTATGGTTTACTCTAAATAAGAGCAAGCAATATAAACATTATTACTTTTAATTAAAAATCAATGCCAGTAAATGTTAAGAATGCGCTTTGATTTCAAGGGCGAAATCAGCGTTTATTTGTTTAGAAAAACAGCGTTAAAAAAAACAGCTACTGATTCTCGGATTTTAAAATACAAAATCAAAGAATAAGTAGCTAAAAAAATAGTTTTTGGTTTTTTATTCGACTATAAATTAAGTCAACGAATTGTCATTTTCATTTGGAAAAATAACCCATGGTTTGAAAGTTTTAGCTTCTTCAAAATCCATGCTTGCGTAAGAAATGATGATGATGATATCGTCTTTTTGCACTTTTCTGGCAGCAGGTCCGTTGAGTGTTATGGTTCCTGAATTTTTCTCGCCTTTGATTGCGTAAGTATCAAAACGTTCTCCGTTATTGATGTTTACAATAGAGACTTTTTCGCCCTCAATAATATTGGAAGCTTCTAGTAATGACTCGTCAATAGTGATGGATCCGATGTAATTTAAATCGGCGCCGGTTACTTTAACGCGGTGAATTTTTGATTTTAATACTTGAATTTGCATGCTACAAAAGTAAATTAATTTAATGAAATGGTGTCAATCAAACGAATATTGTTGACTAATACGGCAATAAAAGCACGGTATTTTTTATTTTTATTTTTTCGTGTACACGATAAAAGAGTTGCTTCGTCTGCAATGGTGAAGTATTCCAATGTAAAGTGAGGATTGTTGCCGAATGATTTTTGAACCCATCCGGAAATTTCAGCGGTGCTTTTTGTTGCAAACTGCTCACGTACATTAGTTAGCACTTTGTAAATAATGGCAGCTTCATCTCTTTCCTGCGCTGATAAACGCTCGTTTCTGGAGCTCATGGCTAGATGATTAGATTCTCTGTAAATAGGACAACCAATTACGTTTACTTTTAAGTAATTTTTAGCAACCATCTTTTTTACGATTTGCAATTGTTGAAAATCTTTTTCGCCAAAATATGCGTTAGTAGGTTCAATAATTTCAAAAAGTCGCTTTACAATAGTACCTACACCATTGAAATGTCCGGGTCTAAATTTGCCTTCCATTTGGTTTTCCAATCCGTCGAAGTCGAACGATTCCGAGACCGGTTTTCCGTCATAAATATCCTCTACAGTTGGAGCGTACAAAATGATATTTGGATTCAGATTGGCAAGTTTTTTTACATCTTCATCCAGCGTTCTGGGGTATTTTTTTAAGTCTTCCGAATTATTGAATTGGGTAGGATTTACAAAAATACTGACAACGGTAGTGTCGTTTTCCAGCAATGATTTCTGCATTAAAGCCAAATGACCTTGATGTAAAGCACCCATCGTTGGAACAAATCCAATGGTGGAATGGATAGTTTTTATAGATTTCAAATAGTCCATTAAAGATGCTTTTCCGTAGAAAATATGCATGGCAGTATTATTAAAATTAAATGCAAACTTACTATTTTAGTTAATAACTGCATAAATTTTTGTAATTTTGCATGGTTTTTATTGCCAATAAATTAAGTAAATTACGATATGAAAGATAAGAGGATATTATATGTATCATCTGAAGTGGTGCCGTATCTCGCTGAAACCGAGGTCTCTTTAATGTCTTATGACGTTCCAAAAATGATTAATGATCAAGGTGGACAGATAAGAATTTTTATGCCAAGGTATGGAAATATTAACGAGAGAAGACACCAATTGCACGAGGTAATTAGACTTTCGGGGATGAATTTGGTAGTTAATGACTTGGATATGCCGTTAATTATTAAAGTGGCTTCTATTCCAAAAGAAAGGATTCAAGTTTACTTTATTGATAATGACGAGTATTTCAAAAGAAAAGCTACGTTTGCTGATGAAGAAGGGGTGATGTATCCAGATAATGATGAACGTGCGATTTTCTTTGCAAAAGGAGTTGTTGAGACAGTTAAAAAACTCAATTGGGTTCCGGATATTATTCATGTTCATGGATGGATGGCCGCAATGCTACCTATTTATATGAAGCATTTTTATAAAAACGAAGCATTGTTTTCGGAAACAAAGATTGTTACTTCTGTGTACAGCCAATCTTTTGAAGGGACTTTAAATGAAGAAATGATTAATAAAGTAAAATTTGATGGTGTTCCAGACGATGCAATAACAGATCTTGAGATTCCAAACTACGAAAATATCATCAAAGCAACTATCAAACATTCTGATGCAGTGATTATTGCTTCAGAAAACCTCTCTCCAAGTTTAACAAAATTTATAGAATCTTCAGGAAAACCTTTTTTACCTTTCGCACCGAAAGATGCATTCGCGGAAGCGTATACAAATTTCTACAGAAACGAGGTTCTTTAAATTAAACTTTTTTAATAAGTATGTACAATAATTCTTTTTTTAAGAAAATTCTTTTAGTAGCAAGTGTTGTTTTTTTATATTCTTGCGATAAAGATTATAACGAAATTGGTGGAGATTTAATCGGTGAAAATAATTTTGATTTTAAAAAAGAAACATACAGTGTTTCTGGTTACAATCAAAAAACAGGACCAATACAATCCAATAATCTTGAAGTAAATCCTTTGGGAATTTACAGTAGTACAAATTTTGGCGAAACAACCGCAAACTTCAATACTCAGTTAACTTTACCTGCTCTTATTACTTCAGTAAGTACAAAACCTTTTGTGGAAAGTGTAGTGCTTTCCATTCCGTATTACACAGACGCAGCCCAAACAAAAACGAATGCTGACGGAAGTCATGTCTATGCATTAGACTCTATTTATGGTCCGGATAAGGCTAAAATGAAATTAAGTATTTATGAATCAGGTTATTTTATGAGAGATGCGGATCCTATTGGAGGATTTCAACAATCTCAAAAATACTTTACAGATCAGAATACTGAATTCGATAATTTAAAAATTCCGACTCGTTTAAATGACAACGCTGATAAGGCTCAGAATGATGAGTTCTTTTTTAATCCTGCAGAGCATGTCGTTGTAACAACAGATACGGTAACGAAGGTGAAATCAACAGCATACATTGCTCCGGGAATGAAGCTGAATTTGAATAAGGATTATTTTAAAGCCAAGATTATTGATGCGGTTAATTCAGGTAAGTTAGCCTCAAATGAAGTTTTTAAAAATTATTTTAGAGGTCTTTATTTTAAAATGGAGAAATCCGGAGGCGGTCAAGGTAATTTAGCGATGCTGAATTTTAAAGGAGGCAAAATAACCATTATTTACAATGAGGATTTAGTTTCTACAACAGGTGGGGCTACAACACGAGTAAAGAAAACGATTGTTTTAAACATGACAGGAAATACTGTTAGTTTGTTGAATAACGATTTTAGCGCTAATGGAAGTGCATATGATGCCTTGCCAATTACTGGAAACACAACTGAAGGAGATGAGAAATTATTTTTAAAAGGTGGTGATGGTTCTGTAGCGGTTTTAGAGCTCTTTGATAAAACAGATGTAAAAGGATATGATGCTAATGGAGTGTTAACAGGTCCTAATAAAATTTCAGATCAATTAGATGACTTAAGAAACCCGGCAGATGGTAAAAAGATATTGATTAATGAAGCAAATCTTGTTTTTCATATTGATGCAGCCGCTATGGCCAACACTTATGAGCCACAAAGAATTTATTTGTATGACTTTAATAACAACCGACCTTTGACAGATTATTACCTGGACCCCACTACTAATAGTGCGAATCCAAAAAAATCGAAAATTGTTTTGGATGGCATTATAAAGAAGGATGCCACTAGTAAAAAAGGGGTGACTTACAAAATTAGAGTAACCAATCAAATAAGAAATCTGATCAATAACAAGGATTCCATTAATGTTAAATTAGGTCTCGTAGTTACGGAAGACATTGGAATAATAACATCTTATAAGTTAAAAACTCCAAATACATTTATTTCTCAAGCGCCAAAGGCTTCTGTTATGAACCCATTAGGGACCATTTTGTACAGCGGAAAATCAACCGTAGCTGAGGCCAAAAGATTAAAACTTGAAATTTATTATACAAAACCTAATTAAACCAAGACTATGTGTGGAATTGTTGGATATATTGGATACAGAGAAGCTTATCCTATTGTAATTAAAGGATTGAAAAGACTCGAATATAGAGGCTATGATAGTGCTGGCGTCATGTTGTATGACGGTGAGAACTTAAAGGTTTCTAAAACAAAAGGAAAAGTTTCAGATCTTGAGGAGCGAGCTTCAAAAGAGATTACCATCAACGGAAGCATTGGTATAGGTCACACACGCTGGGCAACTCATGGTGTTCCAAATGATGTAAACTCGCATCCACATATTTCAAATTCAGGGGACTTGGCAATAGTTCATAACGGAATTATTGAAAATTATGCGCCCTTAAAAGCAGAGTTGATTAAGAGAGGATACGTTTTTCATTCTGATACGGACACCGAAGTATTAATTAATCTTATTGAAGAAGTACAGAAAAAAGATAATTTAAAATTAGGGAAAGCAGTTCAGGTGGCTTTGAATCAGGTAGTAGGAGCGTATGCGATTGCTGTTTTTGACAAAAAAACTCCAAATGAAATTGTTGCTGCCCGTTTGGGAAGCCCACTAGCAATTGGTGTTGGTGAAGGGGAATTTTTTATTGCCTCAGATGCTTCTCCTTTTATAGAATATACGTCTAATGCGATTTATCTGGAAGATGGTGAAATGGCAAATATTAGATTGCATAAACAAATGAAAGTGCGTAAAATTAAAGATGATACTTTAGTTAATCCTACTATTCAAGAGCTGCAAATGAATTTGGAGCAAATTGAAAAAGGTGGTTACGATCATTTTATGTTGAAAGAAATTTATGAGCAACCAAGCGTTATCAAAGACACATATCGTGGAAGACTTCATGCTAATGAAGGTTTGATTCAAATGGCAGGTGTTGAGGATAATTTAGAAAAGTTCTTAAACGCGGAAAGAATCATAATTGTGGCTTGCGGAACTTCGTGGCACGCTGGTTTAGTTGCAGAGTATATTTTTGAAGAATTTGCAAGAATCCCAGTTGAAGTGGAATATGCTTCCGAATTTAGATACAGAAATCCAATCATAAACAGTAAAGATATCGTTATTGCTATTTCTCAATCTGGAGAAACCGCTGATACCATGGCCGCTATAAAATTGGCTAAAGAAAATGGTGCGTTTGTTTTTGGAGTATGTAATGTAGTGGGATCTTCTATTTCAAGAGAAACTCACGCCGGTGCTTACACTCATGCGGGACCTGAAATTGGTGTTGCGTCTACAAAAGCGTTTACAACTCAAATTACGGTGCTGACAATGATTGCGTTGCGTTTGGCTAAAGCCAAAGGGACATTGTCAAATTCAGCTTTTCACACCTATTTACAAGAATTAGAAATTATTCCTGAAAAAGTAAGAGAGGCTTTAGAAACAAATGACAGAGCAAAAGAAATTGCTGCAGTTTTTAAAGACGCTCCTAATTGTTTGTATTTGGGAAGAGGGTATAATTTTCCAGTGGCTCTTGAAGGCGCTTTAAAATTAAAAGAAATCTCCTATATTCATGCTGAAGGATATCCGGCAGCGGAAATGAAACATGGACCAATTGCCTTAATTGACGAGCACATGCCAGTGGTTGTAATTGCGCCAAAACAAGGACATTACGATAAAATCGTGAGTAATATTCAAGAAATTAAATCCAGAAGTGGAAAAATTATAGCGGTAGTTACTAAAGGAGACACGCAAGTACGTGAATTAGCGGATTATGTTATCGAAATTCCGGAAACTTCGGATGCATTATCACCTTTGATTACTACTATTCCATTGCAGCTGTTATCGTATCACATTGCTGTTATGCGTGAATGCAATGTAGATCAACCTCGTAATCTTGCGAAATCAGTTACTGTAGAATAAATTTGTAGATAATTGCATTATATATAACAAGCCTCGGAAGTTTTTTTCGAGGTTTTTTTTGTGTTTTATAATTTATTAAATAAGAATACTGAGACGCTGGAAAAGTGAAATAAACGATAAATTTTGCGGCTTTTTGAACTTTTATCAAATATCTAAAAATTAATAATTATTTTGTGATAAATGTATTTTTTATATGCGTGCATAATGATATTCTGGGTTTTTAGCATAAATTTTAACATTAAATAATTAATTATAAATGTGGAATAAGCGTAAATGGGGCAAAAGAACTGAAGAATATGAAATTTTTTCAGTCCTTTTTTATTAATATTAAAAATATTTGTACTTTGGCGGCATAAACCAACAAATTATATCCCAATGAGAGTGTATTTACTTTTTTTGTCATTGTTTTTTTGTAGCCTAACTTTTGCTCAAAACTCAATTTCAGGTATTGTTACAGACAGTAACAACCAACCTATTCCTGGAGCCAACATAAAAATTGTTGGAGAATCTTCGGGTACTATTTCCGATTTAGACGGTTCATTTACATTACAAACTGCTAAAAAGCCTCCTTTCGTAATTGAGATTACAAGTGTTGGGTTTGGAACTCAAAAGATCAATGTTTCCTCTGCTGATCAAAGAATTTCTGTAAAGCTTATAGATGAAGAAAATAAACTGGATGAAATTGTAGTTTCTGCATCAAGAACTCCTGAAAGAGTGATTGAATCACCGGTTACTATTGAAAGAATGGGTATACAACAAATAAAAAGTACAACTGCACCGACATTTTATGATGGTTTAGAAAATCTTAAAGAGGTGCATTTTAACACAAGCAGTATTTCGTTCAAATCTATAAATACAAGAGGTTTCTCTACAGTTGCCAATACTCGTTTTATGCAGTTGGTGGACGGGATGGACAACTCTTCACCAGCATTGAACTTTGTTTTAGGAAATCTGATCGGGCTATCTGATATTGATGTTGCCAACGTTGAGTTGCTTCCGGGAGCATCTTCCGCTCTTTATGGCGCAAATGCTTTTAATGGTATTTTGTTCATGAACAGTAAAAATCCTTTTGCGAATCAAGGAATTAGTACTTACGTAAAATACGGACAAACTACTCAGCAAGCTGCTGGTACGAATGATTATTTTGATTTTGGATTGAGAGCAGCAAAGGCTTTTACTAAGCATTTTGCAGCCAAAGCAAATTTCAATTTTTTGAGAGCTACAGAATGGATTGCCGCAGATGACAGAAGTTTAACAGGTGGTTTAATTGGACACGCTAACAATCAAAACTATGACGGGTTGAACTTGTATGGTGATGAGGTTACTACTTTCATCACTAACGTAGGGCAGGTAAGCAGAACAGGATACCGCGAGCAGGATTTGAATGACAATAAAGTTAGAAGTGTAAAAGCAGATTTCTCTTTGCATTTTAAACCTTGGGAGGGTGAAACCGAAATTATATTACAACATAAATTAGGTTTAGGAAGTACTATCTATCAAGGAGCGAACAGATATGCATTGAATGATTTCTTTATGCAACAATCTAAAATCGAGATAAAAGGGAAAAATTTCTTTGTAAGAGGATATATTACTGACGAAGATGCTGGTAATTCTTATGATATGCGTTTTGCTGCGTGGAATGTTAACAGGGCTGCAAAATCAGATACAGAATGGTTTACTAATTATGCTACTGCGTATCAGTTATCGGGAGCTGTATTAGGTACTAACGCACAGCAATCTGCTACAAATGCAAGAAATTATGCAGATTACAATATCAAACCAGCAGGTTTGCCTTTCTTAGTTACTCCAACAGGAAGTGCAAGATTTGAACCAGGTTCTGTACAATTTAAAAGCGCTTTAGCAGCTGCAATTGCAGAGCCGGATTTAACTAAAGGTGCTAAATTTATCGATCAGTCTAAAATTTACCATTCAGATGTAAATTACAATTTTAAAGATTTGGTAAAATTTGCAGAGATTCAATTAGGAGGTTCATTCAGACAATATGAAATGAACTCACAAGGAACAATCTTCACTGATTTTGACGGTCCATTAAGATATAATGAGTACGGTGCTTACGGACAATTGACCAAAAAATTCATGAATGACAGGTTGAAATTCACAGGATCTGCGCGTTACGATAAAAGTCAAAATTTTGACGGAAATATTTCGCCTCGCGTGTCTTTTGTCTATTCTGCCGGAGCAACAAAAAGACATAATTTTAGAGTTTCCTATCAAACAGGTTTCAGAAACCCAACTACACAAGATCAATACATTGGTTTAGACTTAGGGCCGTTTGCTTTAATTGGTTCTGCTCCTGAGAATTTAGATCGTTTTACTGAAGTTAGAGGAGTTAGTGCTGCTGGTCAAGCATTAGGAATTCCTGCAACTTTAACTTTAACAGGTCAAAATGCCTATACTAATTCTTATACTTTGACATCAGTTCAGGCTTTTAGTGCTGCAGTTGCTGCAAGTCCATCGAATATTCCTGCAGCAGCAGCTTTATTAAAAGTGGCTAATCCTAGATTGGTTAAGCCTGAGGAGGTTCAGGCTATAGAATTAGGGTATCGTTCTGTAGTTAACAATGATTTGTCAATTGATATTAATGGATATTATAACATTTATAATGATTTCATGAATACTTCAAGAGTGATTAGTCCGTATTACGGAAATGTTAATACCGCTTTTGATTTTGGTAATCCTGCAACTTTGGGTACGCTTTCTGCTTTGAGTAATGGAGACAGAAGAGTGTATCAGGTATATACCAATACTACTGCAAAAATTACATCTTTAGGTTTTGGTGTAGGTTTGTCTAAAAAAGTGTATCAGGATTTTGAAGTTGGTGTAAATTATAACTATGCTGAGTTCAATTTTAATCAAGAAGAAGACCCCAGTTTTATAGCTGGTTTTAATACTCCTAAACACAGAGTTAAAGCATCTATTGGTAACACTAAATTGTTTAAAAACTTTGGTTTCAATGTTAATGCAAGATACAATACGGAGTATTTATGGCAGTCTTCTTTTGCTGACGGTATGGTTCCGGAAAACACTGTATTAGATGCTCAAATTAATTATGGTTTTCCAAAATTAAAATCTGTACTTAAAATTGGTGCTACCAATATTGGTGGAAAAGATTATCTTCAGGTTATTGGAGCAGGAGCCATAGGGCAACAATGGTTTGCTTCTTGGACAATCAACCCATAATTATAAAAAGGTCAATAATTTTAAAAAATATATTATGATAAAAAATTTCAAATGGCTGTTGTTGATTTCGCTAACATTCGCAGCATGTAATAACGATGATGAGGTAATTACCGAAGAGCCGCTAACAGCGGGTACGGCCGATTTTTCTAAATATGTTGCTTTAGGAGATTCGTTTGCAGCGGGATATAGTGATGGAGCTCTTTTTAAAGCCGGTCAAAAAAATTCATACCCTAATATCTTGGCAGGGCAATTTGCTTTAGTTGGCGGAGGTGCTTTTACAAATCCATTCATGGCCGATGACAACAGAGGTGGGTTTTCAATTGGAGGAAATCAAGTTCCTCAATTCCCAACACGTTTGTATTTCAATGGTGCTGGACCTGTAAATGTTTCAGGGGTTTCGGGAACAGTTTTTGGTGCTAGTATTTCTGGTTCATACAGCAATATGGGCGTTCCAGGTGCAAAAGCAATACATTTAGGAGTTGCAGGTTACGGACGAGCTAATCCATATTTTGGTCGATTTGCGAAAACGGCGATGTCAAGCGTAATAAAAGATGCTACAGATCAAAATCCAACCTTTTTCTCTTTGTTTATTGGAGGTAATGATGTTTTAGGATATGCTACCAATGGTGGTATACCTACTTCGCAAGATCCTGTTGCGGGGAATGATATTACTCCCACTGGTACTTTTAATGCGGCTTATAATGCATTAGCTACAGCTCTCGCGGCAGGAGGTAAAAAAGGAGTTGTTGCCAATTTACCGTATATCAATAATCTACCGTTTTTTACGACGGTTCCTTTTAACCCAGTTCCGTTAGATGCTGCAACTGCAACACAATTGAATACACAGTTGTTAGGGCCAGTAAAACAAATTCTTACAGCTCTAGGCGCTGGAAGCAGAATTAAAATATTAACGGCTTCTGCTACAAATCCTTTATTGATAAGAGATGAAACGTTGGTTAATTACAGTGCTCAAATTACGGGTGCGTTAACTGCAGCGGGTGTTCCAGCGCAGCAAGCAGCTTTAATGGGCAATCTTTATGGACAAGCGCGTCATGCTAATGGTGGTGCAAATGTTACTGACAAAGATTTTGTATTGCTTACAACCAGAACAGTTATTGGAACACCACAAGCTGGAGTTCCGCCTCCTTTTAATACCGTTGGGGTAACTTTTCCATTGCAAGACAATAGGGTTTTGACAGCTTCAGAGATTTTGGAGATAAAATTAGCGACAGATGCCTATAATGTAACGATTAAAGCTGCGGCTGAATCAAACAATTTGGCTTTCGTTGATACAGCTTCAATTTTAAATCAGTTGAATAATGGCGGAATTCGTTTTGGTACTTTTCACATGACTGCTGCTTACGTTACAGGTGGTACTTTTTCTTTAGATGGAGTTCACCCAAGTCCAAGAGGATATGCATTAATTGCTAATAAATTCTTGGAGGCTATAAATGCTAAATATGGTTCTAATTTGAAAGGTGTTGATTTAGGTTTGTATGGAATTCAATATCCAGCTACCATTCAATAATTTGAACTTCTTTTTTTAAAAAAATAACCACCCGTTTCATGACGTGGTGGTTATTTGTTTTTGAGGATATTGCGATCTTTTGTCTGTTTCGAAGTCATTTCTCCAGTATCTATTAAAAATATCCTTTTTTTATAAAAAATTATTGATTTTATATTTTAAAAAATTATCTTTGCACACTGAAAAAAGCATTTAATCGATACAATTCGGTTAGTACTATTTCATAAACCTAAATAGCTATTTAATAAATACATAAGTAATGTCGAAAGTAATAGGAAAAGTTGCCCAGATCATTGGACCAGTAGTTGACGTAGTTTTCAACGGTAAGGATGTTGAACTTCCAAAAATTTATGATTCATTAGAAATCACAAAAAAAGATGGTACTTTATTAGTACTTGAAGTACAATCTCACATAGGTGAAAACACAGTTCGTACCATTTCGATGGACTCAACAGATGGTTTGAGTAGAGGTTATGAAGTAGTTGGAACAGGGAATCCTATTCAAATGCCAATTGGCGCCGATGTTTACGGACGTTTATTTAACGTAATTGGAGATGCAATTGATGGTTTGCCGGAATTGCCAAAAACAGGTGAAAACGGAATGTCGATTCACAGAGCAGCTCCAAAATTCGAAGATTTATCTACTTCTTCTGAAGTTTTATTCACAGGTATTAAAGTAATCGATTTAATTGAGCCTTACTCAAAAGGGGGAAAAATTGGATTGTTTGGTGGTGCTGGAGTTGGTAAAACAGTATTGATTCAGGAGTTAATTAACAATATTGCAAAAGGTCACGGTGGACTTTCCGTATTCGCAGGAGTAGGAGAAAGAACACGTGAAGGGAATGACTTACTTCGTGAGATGTTAGAGTCAGGAATTATAAAATACGGGGATGAATTCATGCACTCTATGGAAAATGGAGGATGGGATTTGTCTAAAGTAGATTTAGTAGGAATGAGAGAGTCTAAAGCCACTTTCGTTTTCGGACAAATGAATGAGCCTCCGGGAGCTCGTGCTCGTGTAGCACTTTCTGGATTATCAATCGCTGAGTATTTCCGTGATGGGGCAGGAACTGATCAAGGTAAGGATGTATTGTTCTTCGTGGATAATATCTTCCGTTTTACACAAGCAGGTTCTGAGGTTTCGGCACTTTTAGGTCGTATGCCATCTGCGGTAGGATACCAACCAACATTAGCAACTGAAATGGGTGCAATGCAAGAGCGTATCACATCTACAAACAAAGGTTCTATTACATCTGTTCAAGCGGTTTACGTTCCTGCGGATGATTTAACGGATCCAGCTCCGGCTACAACTTTTGCCCACTTAGATGCAACCACAGTATTGTCTCGTAAAATTGCTGAGTTAGGTATTTATCCTGCGGTGGATCCATTGGATTCAACTTCAAGAATACTTACGCCTCAAATTTTAGGGAATGAGCATTATGACTGTGCACAAAGAGTAAAAGAAATTTTACAAAAATATAAACAATTACAAGATATCATTGCGATTCTTGGTATGGAAGAATTATCAGAAGATGATAAATTAGCCGTTTCAAGAGCACGTCGTGTACAACGCTTCTTATCTCAACCTTTCCACGTTGCGGAGCAATTTACAGGATTAAAAGGAGTTTTAGTTGATATTAAAGATACTATCAAAGGATTTAATATGATTATTGACGGTGAATTAGATCACTTGCCAGAATCCGCTTTTAACCTTAAAGGTACTATTGAAGAAGCAATTGAAGCTGGAGAAAAAATGTTAGCGGAAGCTTAAAAATTATAAGTTATGAGTTATGAGTTGTTTCAAATTTTGAAAACTCATAACTCATAATTCAAAACTCATAATTATGTTATTAGAAATAGTATCACCAGAGGCAAAATTATTTTCAGCAGAAGTAACTTCGGTTACATTGCCAGGAACGGATGGAAGCTTTCAGATTTTGAATAACCACGCGCCAATTGTTTCTATTTTAGAAAAAGGAGTAGTGAAAATTACCGCTTCTAACTTTGCTTTTGCCAAAGAAGTCGCAGGTAAATTCACCAAACTCGATGCCCAAAATTACACACTTGCTATCAATTCTGGGACAATCGAAATGAAAGACAACAAAGTTATTGTTTTAGTCGACTAAAATGATTTCAATATATAAATTAAAGCTTCACAATTTGTGAGGCTTTTTTTTTGGAGCTATTTCCAGCTGTCCACTATATCTTTTACAAAGCTTCCAGCCTTCAAAAGGCTGGAACCTTTGTAAAAGGATGCCGTTTCCATCTGGGCTAAAAAATCGAGAACAAAAGATTATTCATCCTTTACAAACTCCATAATATCTCCGGGTTGGCATTCCAGAATTTCACAAATCAATTCTAAAGTCGAAAACCGAATCGCCTTTGCTTTTCCGGTTTTTAAAATAGAAAGATTAGCTGTTGTGATTCCCATTCGTTCCGCTAGTTCATTGGAGCGCATTTTTTTTTTGGCAAGCATTACGTCAAGGTTTACTATGATTGGCATAATTATATGGTTAGTTCGTTTTCTTCTTTCAATTGTTTCCCCATTTTAAAAACTTCGGCTAAAACCGTAAAAAACAATCCAAGAGAAATAAGATACAGGAAAGGATTTGCTCCAATTTCTATTTTTATTTCACCTTGTGCTACTTTACAAAAGAAAGCAGGAATTCCCGATACAAATCCGGAAAGTATAAATAGGTTTCCAATTCGATTGAAGTAAAAGATTATTTTGTTATCAAAAATAATCTTCAACTGAAACAATCGGAGTAGTTTTTTTATTAGATATAAACCATACAATAGTAAGAGATAAGACAAGGTTGCAAAAAATAAAACAATTTTAGCATTGAGGTCCAAAACAGTAATTTTGATACCATTCATGTTTATTGGAACATCAAACGGTTCATTTGAAATCGATAAATATCCGATGAAAAACAATAAGAATGGAATAAAAATTAATGCCATAATCCAGACAAAATCGATAATCGTTTTTAATAAATTTAATTTTTTCATACTATTTTATATTGTTAAATTATTTTCAGTTTCTATGATATTTCCTTTTTTAATAACATCAGAAAAAGCTAATAACCCAATTCCAATTGCAAGTAATAACAAATACATAATAATATCAGATAGTATCTGGTCCTTTGGCGTCTGACTCATGCCCAACAGTCTAATTATGATCCCAGAAACGCTTAACAGCAACGAAAGGTAGCCACTTCTTTTAAATCTCTCTGAGCTTTTAAAATTAAAAACGCCTTCTTTAATAAACGCTTGGAGTCCTTTTTGAATATTAAATATCGTGAATATTAAGACCACTATTCGTAATAACATTATATAAGGACTTAAATTTCCGAAAATAGATTCCTTATATATTATAGTTATTTCTTCGCTAGACATGTTATACCGTAAGCACTCGTTTATTGGGATAGCTAAGATTAATAATCCTATGAAAATTTTTAAAACCCAATTTAAAATAGTAATTTTTCTCATATTTTTTCTTGTAAATATATAAAAATTATCGATAAACAATAATTAAATGTTTAAAAACAATAAAATATAGAAAAAGATTAATTACAGGTATTTTTTTTTTCCTTTTTATTTTAAATCTGAATTAAAAACTGTTTTAGGCAAAACTCATTTTTGAATAGTTTTTTTATAAAAAAGCCTAACAGGTTTCCAACGTCTGTTAGGCTTTGGTTAATAACAAATATTAAAACAAACCATTTACAAATTATCAACTTATATTTTAATTATTCAGCTCCATCTATTGTAGCTCTTGCAACAGCAAAGCCACCTACTTTTTTCCCTAATTCAAATCCTTTTTCACAATCACTCCTATAATGAATGGCGCCAAGCAAGCGCGAATCAGAAGCCTGTTTAGCCATAATTGAAAAATTTTGCGCTTTTGCAGGAATAATATGCGATAATACGGCAGTGGCAGCACCACTAAAGGTCGAGTGACCTGATACATAAGCAGGAAAATTCGGAATCCCTGTTAATGTTTTGATGGATGGATCCATCTGACAAGGTCTTGGATTAAAATAAAAGTATTTTGCATCCCAGCAACTGATAGCCGCATCCATCATGGCAATATTCAATAACGCCATATTTCTGGCCCATCGTACTTCGCTGTAATTTTGGGCTACAAATTCTTCAGCTGCAATTGCATTCCAGTGGCCTGGCGGTGTGTATGTACCCACACCATCAGCCCAAAAGGTAACAATTTCCATATTTTTTCTAGTTGCATTTTTGCTGTTGGTTTTTACTTCAGCTAATTCTTTTGCAAATTGTTCTGATTTCGTGGAAGGCGGTGGAACCGGACGACTTGCAAGAACCATTTCAGGGGTCATAAGGAATGATTTTACTTTTCCAAACAATGGTAACATTGGAGGTCTCGCGGGAATATCTAATGATTTCCATGGAGTTTCTCCAGAGGCTGCAGTTTGAGTTTCAAGTTGTGTCCAAAGTGCTTGATTGCCAATAGCTGCTCCTGTTCCGTCAGCGGCAGCTCTGGCGATAAATTTGGCGGCAATTTTTCTGCCTAAAATAATTCCGGCATCAACATCACTTCGAACATTGGCGCCACTAATGATGCGATATAATTTTTGTTCCTCTGCTTTTTCTTGGATGTAAGCGATTTCTGTTGGGAATAATAATTTTAATAATTCAACAGTAACTCCTGCTAAAACAGCATCTTCAGATGGATAGGAAGGTAAGCTGCTCTTGGGGATTAGAACGGGTAAAGTTGCGTCAACTATAAATGGTGCATCTCTATTATAAAGTTTTTTATAATGCCAAGTTGCAACCATTGCATCGTATTGCGCAGCGCTAACATACGCATAAGCTCTGGCTGCGTAAGGAGGATTTGAAAAAGGAAATTGAGGATTTGCGAATGGATTTGCTCCAGATGGTGCAGGATATGTCCCGTCTTCATTTTGATATGGTGGACGATTGTGTCTTGCCACTAAGGTCCGCATAATCTCATTCCAACGTAAAACGCCTCCGGCGCTCCAATATTGTATTATTTTTTTCTGTTCCTGAGTTATGCTTGCTTGGTAACTTTTTATTTCGTTAATTTCTCTTGCAAAAGCAGGTGTGTTTGATGTTATTGGCGGATCCAAATAAAATTCATTTGGGGCAGTCAATAGGAATGTTTTCCAGCTTCCGGCTAATACATCTGTATTGGCGGGATTTAATTGAGGGAATTGCTCATTGCGTTCTGTTAACTCGTCACTACAAGAATAGTTCAACGTAAGAAACAAAACCAGAAGACTATTGCAGGCTATTTTTTGTACTTTATTTTTCATTTTCTTGTATCGTTTTTTTTAAATTAATGATATAAAATAGACCGCCGTAAAAGGTATTTGATTGCCCTACATTTCGGCCTTCTGTAACAAAATTGCACCCTCCAATAATAGATAATGCCGGTACTTTCTTAAGCGTGTATTTAGTATTCACACCAATTTTTACTGCATTCATAGTATTGCTTAGAAAAGGCATGTTGTTTGTTGTAATGTCAAATCCGCCAGATTGTGTAACCCAATTATCAAGAACAGCTTCGGCTATTAATCTGCTAGAACGATAGCCTATTCTGTAGTTTATAGATATAGCATTCGGCATGTCGACTTCATTGGTGTAATGTATTTCGGTTGTGTAATAGGAATTTCTGTCAATGGTTACGTTAGCTCTTTTTAAATACGCTCCGGATAGCGTGGTGAAAAAGCGACCTCTTTGATAATCACCCATTAATCGTAAGGAAGCAGTCTTGCTTTTGAGGCCAATACTTAATGGTAAATAATCTGCTGGATAATCTGAAATAGGCGCTGATAGACCTCCTAAAGCATATAAAGAGTAAGTGGCTTTGCCAATTGTTTTTTCAAAAGGCATGTATTTTACGGTAAAAGAGATGTCCTGTAAACCTTTTACTCCTCCCATTGTGCCAGCAGAAGCTTTAGTTGCTACGTAAGGAAGGCTGAAAATAATATTTAATTTATCAGAAACACCATAGTTTCCCATCAAAGCCAATGACTTTGTGGATACGGTACCAAAATTGAGGTTTTTTCTTTTAAAGATTCCTTCCCAATACTTGTCCCAGCTACTATGTTGGTATATTGTTCCAAAACAAAAATTGCCTTTACTCATCATAATTCCATCAATCTCTGTTTGAGCATTCATAAATAAAGATGCCAACAGCAGACAACTTAAGTAAAATTTTTTCATTAAAAAATGGTTTTTGTTAATAGCGGGTGTTTGGTATTTAAAAACATTTTGTTTTAATTATTAAGAAAACAACAAATTTTCAGATGCTTAATAACTAAAATCTGGTTAATAATCCTATGTTTGTTGTGTAATCAGCAAAAGCTGAATCACCTTGAACAGGAGTACCTCTCGTCGTTGAATTCTTCTTGTCGGTAACACTTTGCGAACGGTTACAAACCACTGCGAATGATACTGATACAAAAAGAACGATTTTTTTTACTCGGAGTTTACTATGTTTTCACGGTTTAAATGAAAGGATATAGTCCTAGTTGTTTAAAAAAAATTGACAAAAAAATCAAATAATAATGTGAATTAGATTGGCGAATCAATGATGTTCCTGCAGTAATAAGGTACTTCTCGCCGTAAATTTATATTAATGTAGCGGACACTAATCAATTTTAATATCAAAACCCAGTGGAGTTATATTGATTTTAAAAATTAATACTAAACACTGTATATTCAGTATTGTAATGTTTTTGGTATAAAATGTAAATTAAATGAAATCAGGTGGTGTGTACGATAAAGCAAGGTGTCCCGAGCGTAAAGACGCTATTGGATTTTCATTAATCGCTACAACTTCTGCTTCTTTTTCAGGCGAAAAAGCGAAACAAACAGCAGTGTTTGGTACGTAATCTTTAAGGAAAGATTTTAATAGTTTTTTAACCGGAGACTCTTTTGAGGAAGATCCGGTGAATAATTGATTGTCAACAATGTCTTTTAAATCCTGACTTATTGCATCTTGATGTGAATTGCGCAGGTAATACAGACTTAATATGTTGTTTTGAATTCTTTTTTTGAAAATGTGATAGCTTTTGTTGTTGATTACCACATCTTCATTGACATACTCAAAATCGGTGTCTTCGATAAAAGAGTATAAAGTTGCATTCAATTTGATTACTTGAAACTCAGAATCATGTCTCTTTTCCATAGAAGATACCCACGCTTGCTCTTCTTGATAAGCAAACATCAGATAGTATCCCATCACGTTGTAAAACAACGTTACTACTAAAAAAAGTGATGCAATTCGTTTCATATTCGTCGAAAGTAAAAAACTATTTCATTGGTTAACATTTTCAATATTCATTTTAAGTTTTTTTTAACATAATTTTACGAAGGTTATAAATCGAAACCGTTTTCGAAAAAATTTATGTATTTTTTTTTCATAGGTTTAGTTTAATTGTTAATTTATAATGCATTTGATTTTTTTTGATGAAGAAGCCGAATTTTGATTTTAAGAAAAAAGCTTGATTTTTTTTAGGTTTGATGAAAAAACAAACAAGTAATTTACAAAATCAATAAACCAAAAAAGATGCTTATTTTTGCTGACTATGAAACATTTTCCAGAAAATCTATCCGCTAAACTTGAGATTCGAAAGCAAAATAGTGCTTTACGAAAATTGCCTTTGTCAAGTAAAATAATTGATTTTGCTTCCAATGATTACCTTGGTTTTTCTGGATCGGAAATTATTTTTAATCAAACGCATGAGTTTTTAATTAGCAGAAAAATTTATCAAAACGGGGCAACTGGCTCCCGATTGTTATCTGGTAACCATAAATTGTATCAAGAAACAGAGGACTTTATTGCTAACTTCCATCAATCAGAATCAGCGCTGATTTTTAATTCGGGATATGATGTCAATGTTGGATTCTTCGGTTCGGTTCCACAAAAGGGAGATTTGATTTTATACGATGAATTGTGTCATGCTTCTATTCGGGATGGAATTCAGCTTTCAAATGCAAAAGCGTATAAGTTTAATCATAATGATTTTGAAGATTTAGAAAAGTTGATTTTACGGAATCCTAATACTATTATTTATATCGTCACTGAATCAGTATTTTCAATGGATGGTGATTGTCCAAATCTAGAAGAATTGGTTTCGGTTTCAACTAAACACAATTGTTATCTTGTTGTTGATGAAGCGCATGCTTTGGGTGTTTTTGGTTCAAAAGGAGAAGGATTAGTTCAAATGTTGGGTTTGCAAGAGCACGTTTTTGCTCTAATAGTTACTTTTGGGAAAGGATTAGGTTGCCATGGAGCAGCAGTGTTAGGGTCGAATGAATTGCGAGAATATTTGATAAACTTTGCCAGAAGTTTTATTTACACCACAGGACTTTCACCACATTCCGTTGCCACGATTCTGGTTGCGTATCAGCATTTAGAAATGGATTCGGCTTCAATTTCAAAATTAAGAGAAAACATTATTTTTTTCAATCAGCAGAAAAATCTACTAAGTTTAAAACCACTTTTTGTCCGAAGCAAATCAGCCATACAATCTGCTATTATTCCTGGAAATGAAAAAGTAAAAACAATCGCCAAACAACTGCAGGAAAAAGGATTTGATGTCAAAGCCATACTTTCGCCTACTGTACCAAAAGGTCAAGAACGACTGCGTTTTTGTTTGCACAGTTATAATTCGCAAGTAGAAATTTCAGATGTGATGCATTGTGTTTACTCACTTCTTTAAATAAATTAATTTTTTTTGTAACGTTTTGCTTATTTTATTACTTACGAATGGTAATTAAATAAACAAAACCATTATGAAAACAGAAACCACAAGAAAATATAGCGAGAGAAATTATTTTGGACCTATTATGATTTTTATCAGTTCAATAGGAGTAAGCGACGCTTTAATGAGCCAATATGTTTATGACAAACCAAAATCTGAAATGTTATTGATGATGTCATGCTTATTTTTGGCGGGTGTGTTTTCTGTTTTAAGAACAAATAATAGTAAATAATTTGACGAGTTTAATCATCTAAGTCAATCAAAAATCAAATTATTATGAAAAAATTATATAAATCAATTGCAATAGTAGCAGTATTATTAATTTGTAGTGGCGTTTTTGCGCAAGCAAAAAAAACTACATCAGTAAATTCAAATGATAAATCTCTTTTATGGGAAATTTCAGGAAACGGTTTGTCGAAATCTTCTTTTTTATATGGTACAATTCATATGATTTGTGGGAATGATTATTTTCTTTCGGAAAAAACAAAGAAAGCGTTCAATGCCACTGAAAGTTTATTTCTCGAAATTGATTTATCAGATCCTAATGAGTTGGTTTTTATGCAAAAAGCAGCAATGAGTGCCGAGCCTTTAAGTAAAAAATTGACGGCAAAACAATTATCTGATTTGGATATAATATTGCGACAAATTACTGGAATGACAATTCAGCAAGTTGATAATTATAGCATGTTGACCGTGCTGAGTTTAATCTCTATGAAGTCTTTTGGCTGTGAGAATTTAAAATTTTATGAAATGGAATTTATTGGCTTAGCCAAAGAGTCAAAAAAGAGTATTGGAGGACTTGAGACCATGGAAGCGCAAATACATTTTTTAAATAAAGCGTATTCTGATGATGAAATGATAGCGATGCTGCAAGAGACAAACGGTGAAGAAACTGAAAAAATGGTTCAGAATTACATAAATGAAAATCTTCCGGAATTATATAAAGAGATTACTACTCCAAAATTAATGAATGAGAATTCAAAAAAATGGATGTTAGAGGTTCGAAATGAAAACTGGGCTGTAAAAATGCCAGATGTGATGAAAGAGAAAAGCACTTTTTTTGCAGTTGGGGCGGCACATTTATTGGGCAAAGAAGGGTTGATTAATTTATTGAGAAAAGCAAGCTATTCTGTTAAACCGCTATTGAATTAGAAAGATTTTGGAGAAAAGAGAACAGGAATTTTTAACCAAGATAGAAGTCCATAAAGGAATTTTGCATAAGGTTTCTAAAATGTACATGGATAATCGAGATGATCAACAAGATTTGTTTCAGGAGATTGTCTGTCAGTTATGGAAATCGTATGACACTTTTAGGAATGAAAGCCAGTTTTCTACTTGGATGTATCGGGTGGCCATTAATACAGCTATCGTTTTTCTAAAGAAAGAAAAGAGGAAAGTCGATAAATATCAAATAGCATCTGAAAACATAAAAGAAGAAACTGACGATTCAGAAATTAAGGAAAGCCAAATTGAACATTTTTACAAAGCAATTCAGAAATTAGAAAAAATAGATAAGGCTATCATTTTTTATCAACTGGAGGGTTTCTCCCATAAAGAAATTGGAGACAATTTAGGTATTTCAGAAGGGAATGCCAGAGTGAAATTAAATAGAGCAAAAGAAAAATTAAAAGAAATAATTATAAATCAAGGATATGGATTTTGACGATATACAGAACGCGTGGAACAGTGAAAAAACTGGGGAAATTATGATACCAAATCATGTAGAAAAAATACAATCAGCCAGTATGCCCCTAACACATATAAAAAAAAGTTTAAAAAGTGAGAGCTACCTGCAAATCTTTTTCCTTGTGTGTGGACTTGTACCTGTCTTTATTAAATTTAATATGAATTATCTAATGCTTTTTTACGTTGTATATTTCATATCAGTTATGGTCAGTGGGTATTTTTTAATAAAAATTAAAGATTTTTATAAAATAGTAAATAATAAAAACATTAGCACAAAAGACAATTTGTATGAAACCTATTATGAAATAAAATTATTTACAGAAGTCTATAAAATTATCTCTATTGTTTCTATTCCTTTTGGTTTTATTTATATGATTATAATTCCTTTGGGTTCAAAAACTGAAAAAGTTATGAAAATAATTGAAGGTATTCAAAATCCAGAAATACTGTTTATTGGTTTGATAATTGGTTTTGTTATGTGGTCAACGGGCTGTTGGTTTCTCATAAAGGCACATGCAGAACTTTTCTACGGAAAATATGCAAAAGAGATCAGGAAAGTAATTGATGAGTTAAAAGAAGAATAATAAATGACCCATCTTACCGATGGGTTTTTTACTTTTGTGTCCAAATCTAATTATTATGAAATTATTTGTAACCGGAATAGGTACCGATGTAGGTAAAACCATCGCGTCAGCCATTATAACAGAAGCTTTAGAAGCCGATTATTGGAAACCCATTCAAGCGGGAGATCTAGAAAACTCCGATAGCCACAAGGTCAAATCATTTTTGTCTAATAAAAAGACAGTGATTCATCCTAATAGTTATGCTTTGAATACTCCGGCAAGTCCGCATTTTGCTGCTGAATTGGACCGAATTACGATTGATTTAAATAAAATCATTGAACCCAAAACAGAAAATCATTTGGTTGTAGAGGGCGCAGGAGGTGTTTTTGTTCCTTTAAATTCAAATGATTGCGTTATAGATTTGATTCAACCCGATTATAAAGTGCTATTGGTTTCCCGTCATTATTTGGGAAGTATCAATCATACTTTATTGACCATTGAAGCTTTACAAAACAGAAAAATAGCAATTGCTGGAATTATTTTTTCTGGCGATGAAAACAAAGCGACTGAAGAAATAATCGGGAGTAAAACTGGTGTAAAATGCATTGGAAGAATAGAACAAGAACCCTATTTTGATAAAAATGTAGTCAAAGAATACGCTGATGTGTTTCGGGAACTGCTACTGAGTTTATAAAATCTTTATGAAACTCTGTTCTTTCTCTGTGTATCTTTGTGAAATATATTATTTAAAATGACTTTAACTGAAAGAGACTGCCAATACCTTTGGCATCCGTACACCCAGCACAAAACTGCGGCGTTGCCAATTGCTATTAAAAAAGGCAAAGGCGCTTTGCTATGGGACGAAAATAACACAGAATATATTGACGCTATCGCTTCTTGGTGGGTGAATCCTTATGGACATTCTAATACATTTATTGCCGATGCGATTTACCAACAGCTCACGACATTAGAACATGTGTTGTTCGGCGGATTTACACACGAACCCGCTATTTTGGTAGCTGAGAAGTTGATGGGAATATTACCAAAAAACCAACAAAAAATATTCTTTTCAGATAACGGATCAACTGCTGTTGAGGTTGCAATTAAGGTAGCTTTGCAGTATTTCTTTAACAAAGGAGAAAAGAGAACTACTATAATTGCTTTCGAAAATGCTTTTCATGGTGACACTTTTGCGGCCATGGCGGCGAGTGGAATTTCTTTTTACACACAAGCTTTTCAGGGAATGTTTATTGATGTGGTTCGGATTCCGGTTCCTGTAAAAGGAAAAGAACAAGAAAGTTATGATGCGTTACAATTAATTATAAAAAACCAGAATTGCGCTGGTTTTATTTTTGAGCCATTGGTTCAGGGAGCCGCAGGAATGGTAATGTATGATCCGGAGTCATTAGATGAATTGATGCGAATCTGTCAGAAAAATAATGTGCTGACCATTGCAGACGAAGTGATGACAGGTTTTGGAAAAACCGGAAAAACTTTTGCGACGGATTTTTTGGTCGAAAATCCAGATATGATGTGTTTGTCTAAAGCGTTGACCGGAGGAACAATTCCTATGGCGATTACTACTTTTACTCAGGAATTATTCGATGCTTTTTATGATGATGATATCAATAAAGCGTTGTTTCACGGACATACATTTACAGCAAATCCTACTGGTTGTGCGGCGGCTTTGGCCAGTTTAGAATTGTTGCAAAGCAATGAAATGCAAGCGAATATTATTAGAGTAAATAAAAGCCATCTGAACTTTCAAGAACATATAAAAAACCATCCGAAAGTAACTACAACTCGTGTGCTCGGAGTCATTTTTGCATTAGAAATAAAAACGCAAAGTTCCGCCAGTTACTATGGAACTTTGCGCAACAAACTCTATGATTTTTTTATCGAAAACGGAGTAATTCTGCGTCCTGTTGGTAATATTGTATACATTTTGCCTCCTTACATTATTACAGACGAGCAATTAAAAAAAGTGTATCAAGTAGTCGAAAATGCATTAGAAATTGTCTAATTTTTAGCCACAATTTCTGCGGATCAAACGGATTAAACGGATGTTCACAGATTAAAAAATCCGATTTTATCTGCTAAGATACGTGTTGTCTGCGTGTTATTTTTTCACGACGACGCACACTGAAAATTCATTAAGATTGATTTCTGTTTTTTAGGCCGCAGATTGAACAGATTGAACGGATTTTCATAGGTTAAAAGAATAAAATTCCGCTTTTATCATGAGTATCTGTGCTCTCAGTGTACCAATTTAATGAAAAACTTTACGACCTTTGCCGCTAAATAATAGTACTATTTTGTCTAAAACAATCTCTATAACCGCCATAGCTTCCATTTCACCTTTGGGTACTGACTCAAAAACAATTTGGGAAAATTATCTCAATGAAAATCATTGTTTTACGGAACACATTTTAGACCATAAAAAAACTTTCGTTGCTATGTTGCCTGATGATTTAGAACAAGTTATTTTGGCTTTGCGAGCTTCAGACAGTAAATATAAATCCTTGGACAAATCGGTTTTGTATGCTATGGCATCTTCACGACAAGCGATGAAAAATGCGGGCTGGGCTTCAAATGACGTTTTCGGAATCAATATAGGTTCGTCGCGTGGTGCCACTGATTTATTTGAAAAACACTACCAGGAATATTTAAGAACTGGAAAAGCACAAACTTTAGCTTCTCCAACGACGACTTTGGGAAATATTTCCTCTTGGGTCGCTCATGATTTGCAAAGTTCGGGACCTGAAATTTCACATTCTATTACGTGTTCTACTGCTTTGCACGCTGTATTAAACGGAGTGGCTTGGCTTCGAGCAGGAATGGCAGATAAATTTCTGGTCGGCGGCAGTGAAGCGCCTTTGACTGATTTTACGATTGCTCAAATGCGCGCTTTGAAAATTTATTCAAATAGCACAGAAGAATATCCGAATCGAGCACTTGATTTAGAAAAGAAACAAAACACCATGGTTCTTGGCGAAGGTGCCGGCATTTGTTGTCTGGAAATTGGAAAAAAAGAAAACGCATTGGCTTACATTGAAGGAATTGGTTATGCTACGGAGATTTTAGAACACAATATTTCTATTTCTGCGGAAGCGATTTGTTTACAGAAATCGATGCAAATGGCGTTGCAAAATATTGATTTGTCAGAAGTTAATGCTATTGTGATGCACGCTCCGGGAACCATCAGAGGAGATTTGACGGAATATAAAGCGATACAGAAAGTTTTTGGCGAAAGTCTACCTTTATTAACTACTAATAAATGGAAAATAGGGCACACTTTTGGAGCCTCAGGTATTTTAAGTATGGAACTTGCTATTTTGATGATGCAACATAATAAATTTATAGGAGTTCCTTTTGCAGAAGTACAAATACAAACAAAGCCCATAAAAAAAGTACTGATAAATGCGGTTGGTTTTGGTGGAAACGCGGTGAGTATACTTTTGAGTTTGTAATTATTCAATTTATAGGATGCGTACTTTTAAAAATAGTTAACCACGAACCACTCTAATTTGCTCTGATTTTTAAAAAATGGGCAAAGGAATTCGTGGAAATTGTTGTAATTCGTGACTGAAATAATTTAGGTAGTTATTAGTTAAGGGTCGTCATGAATTTTAAAATTGGTGCTAAACCGTTACATCCATTTCATCTGTGTTTGAATTCTCAAGCTCTTTTGCTTTTTCGTAAACCAAATTACTCTCGAATCCTTTGCGCAACAAATAATCACAGAATTTTTTGCGTTTTTTTAGCACATTTTTTTCGGGAATGGATTCCCAGTTTTTTTCTGCAACGGTGTGAAAAGTGGATAGATATTCGGCAGTATCGATTTCTTTGAGTGCCAAATTGATATTGTACTGTGTGATTTTTCGAAATTTTAATTCGTTTACAATTCTAATTTTCCCCCAAAACTTAATCCGGTGTTTTCCTCTGGCAAAACTGCAGGCAAAGCGGCTTTCATTCAGGAAATTATCTTTGATTAGATGCACTAAAATAGTATCGATTTCATCAGAATCCATTTTCATACTTCGTAATTTTTGCACAACTTCTTCGTGACAGCGTTCTTGATAGGCGCAGTAATACTCTATTTTATGGATGGCTTCTTTTACAGAAAAAACTGGATTCATTTTTTTGGTTTTACAGCAGTATTATTGCGCTTAAAGTTGATTGTTTCTACAAGTAATTTGATTTCAAAAATAAGCCTTTAAATCGATATTGCTCCAAATGGTAAACCGGTATTTAATTTTTTTGTTTTTATAAAAAAACCTATTGTCATGTTATTAGCAATAAACGCTGTTATAAAACGAGTTAGATTAAAAAAAATGATTTTTAAAAGGTTGAAAAGTAGAAATTAGAACTGCTTAAATATGTATTTCAACCGATTATTAAGTACTTGGTCGATTAAATTGCGGGTTGTATATAATCAGAAGCTAACTTGCATCTGTAGCTATATTTTTGCTTTTTTTCAAGTAAAAATTTCTATCAACTAACGGTACTGCAAATAAATAATACGATATGAATAAAAAAATACTTTTACTAAATACAAGATTTCTTTTTTTTGTTTTTTTCATGTTGTTGTCTCTTGTGTCTAATGGACAAACAACTCTTTTTCAATTTAATTTTGAAGGAAACTCTGCTAATCCAAATGTGAATAATACTGTAGGTACTCCTACAAGTTTTTCTTCAGGTGTTGGAAATAATTCTTTTGTTAACGATAATACTTGTGGAAGTGGAATTTCATCATCAGTAACGGGTAATTCTTGGAATGTTAATGCTTATTATCGAATAGCTGTTAATACTACTGGGTTTGCCAACATGACTTTTTCTTACTGTAATAGAACAACTAATACTAATATAAATAGTTTTGATATTCGTTATAGTATTGATAATGGTGCAACTATAACTTCGATTGCGCCTGCTTATGTCCCAACAACCACAGGAGGAACTAATAGTTGTGTATTGCCTGTTGCGGCTAATAACCGACCAAATGTTTTGATTTATATTTATAAATCAAATGATGCTGGTTCTGCTAATACTTCATTGCTAGTAGATAATGTTACTTTAAATGGCCATAGAATCCCGACAATATCCAGCTTTACTCCAAATACTTCATGTGCTGCATCCGGAACTTCTGTTGTCATTACTGGTTCAAATTTTACTGGTGCAACCGCAGTAAAATTTAATGGTGTGGATGCGGTTTTTACAGTAAATAGCAATACACAAATAACGGCCCAATTACCTGTCACAGCCACTACTGGAGCTATAACTATAACTACCCCTGGTGGTACAGCAACAAGTTCAACTAATATTTCTCTAGTGCCACCACAAGGAGATCAAGTTATTTATGGTACAGGTTCTTGGATAGGTTTTGTGTATGCTAATACAAACGGAGGTAATCCGCCAACTAATGCCTTTAGTACAAACTATAGAGGTTATGTTACACAAACGGAGAATTTTGATTTAAATTTAGTTGACGGATCGCTTTCGGGACCTAATCTCTGTGGTAGTTATGCTGATAATTTTGCGGTACGATTTAAAATGAATAGAAATTTGCCAGCAGGTTGTTACACTTTTACAGTTGGTGGTGATGATGGATATCGTTTAAGTTTAGACGGAGGTCTTACTTACGTTGTAAATAATTGGGGTGCTCATTCGTATGTCGAAACAACCTACACGGTTTATCTAAGCGGTAATACTAATTTTGTATTAGAATATTTTGAAAACTTAGGACAGTCAAGATTACGATTTTCATCCGTATTTTCATCACTTGTAACGCCTACTGTAGGAACAGTTAATCAGCCCAATTGTGTCGTTACAACAGGAGATGTTCCTTTAAGCGGTTTGCCAGCTTCGGGCACTTGGACAATTATTGCCAGTCCTAATACTACGGGCTTGACAGGATTAACGGGTACGGGAGGAACTAAGACTGTTGGAGGCTTGGTAGCAGGAACAACGTATACTTTTGCGGTTTCCAATACAACATGTACTTCGCCAGTTACCTCTAATGTTGTAGTTGATAACGTAGTAACTACAACCTTTAATGGTTCAACTTGGACTTCTCCACCTACGATATCAAAAATAGGAATTATAGCAGCTCCATCAGCTTCACCTATTACGATCTCAAGCAATACGGAATTGTGTTCTTGCACAGTAAATACGAATTCAAAAATAATTGTAAATCAAAATGTCACACTTAAGCTTCAAGATAAACTTACGATTAATGGAAGTGGCACTTTAACTTTTCAAAATAATGCGAGTCTCATACAAATAAATAATACTGGTAATTCGGGTAATATAATTTACGAACGAGAAACAGCTCCTATTAAACGATACGATTACACCTACTGGTCATCCCCAGTTTCAAACCAGAAATTGATTGATGTTTCTCCTAATACGGATTATGATAAATTTTATTCTTTTAATGCTACAATTGATAATTGGAAACAGGAAAACCCACAAGATTTCATGCAAAGAGGAATAGGGTATATTATTAGAGCACCAGAAAATATCTCTGCGCCACCAGCACCATTAGGGGTGTATCAAGCTAATTTTGTGGGAGTTCCATTTAATGGACCGTTGACAATTACTGGAATTAGCCAGGACAGATCTTATCTTTTAGGGAATCCATATCCTTCGGCATTATCTGCAGATAGATTTTTAAATGCTAATAGTTCCGTACTAGATGGAACACTGTATTTCTGGACGCACAATACCGCTATAGGAATTGGTGTTAGTAATCCAGGATCGGGTGTTTATGCGTATTCATCCGATGATTATGCTACCTATAATCTTACGGGTGGGGTTGGAACCGGGACTGGTAATTCCGTAAATAATGTAGAGCAAACGATAAATAAACCAAGTGGAAGAATAGCAGCGGGTCAAGCTTTTTTCACTAGCAGCAAACTAAGTCCAACCGGTACAATTATTGACTTTAATAATAGTATGAGGCTGGATGTAAACGGCGCGATATTAAATAATGATCAGTTTTTTAAAGTAAAAAATGCAACAAAAAAGACAAATACTCTTGAGCGAAACCGTGTTTGGTTAAACCTTACCAATACGCAAGGTGCGTTTAAACAAATGTTAGTAGGGTATGTCACCAATGCTACTGACGGTTTTGACTCTTCCTTTGATGGGCCAAGTTATAATGGGAATGATTTCATTGATTTCTATAGTATTAGTGATGATGTAGCAATGACCATTCAAGGCAGGATTTTGCCATTTGACGAAAATGACAGTGTTCCATTAGGATACAGTTCTGTTATAGAAGGTGTTTTTTCAATTAGTATTGATGAGGTCGATGGCATATTTGCGTCTCAAAACATTTATCTTGAGGATAAGTTCAACAATAGCATTCACGATTTGAAAAAAGCGGCATATAGTTTTGAAACAGCAACAGGAACTTTTGATGATCGTTTTGTACTGCGTTATACAGATAAAAAATTGGGTGTTGGAGATTTTGTTACTACTGGTACGGAAGTTTTGGTATCGGTGAAAAACAAGCGGATAAAAATCAATTCATCAGTACAATCAATCGATAAAGTTTTTATTTATGATATGCTGGGCAAAAAATTATACGAAAAAATTAATGTTGAGAATAAGGAACTTGTAATCCCTAATTTAGGTTCAAGTGAACAATTTTTAATTGTAAAAACAGTGTTGCAAAATGGGATTGTGGTAACTGCAAAAACGATTTATTAGAAAAACTTAAAGTAATAGGTTTTAAGCCCATTTTGTTTTAATAAAATGGGCTTTTTTATGTTAATTATTTTATGAAATTTATCCCGTGTTCTCCTCGTTTAATTATTTAATAAAGAAAGGTGCTTTTTAACGAATAAAATTGCTTTTTAACGGTTAAATTTTGATTTTATAATAATTTTATGTGTTTTTGTCAAACAAACCTTTTTTGAACGCCATTTTACGCAGCAGATTTTAACTTAAATTCGAAAACAACTTATGATCAAGAGATTATTGCCTCATTTTTCTTTTTTTTTGATAAAAAATCTAATTTCTTTCCAAATTAAAAATCTCTCAAATAATATTTTTCAGAGGCATAATTCAACCGATACTTCACAACCATTAAGTCTTTTATTTCCAGCTAAAATCATCAACGATAATATCTGGAAGCACGCGTTTGTTTGTATGTTGTTTTTTACTTTTTCATTCATCAATGCTGCTACAAGAACTAGTACTGCTGTCGGAGGAACATGGGCAACTGGCTCTACTTGGGTTGGAGGTGTTGCACCAACAGCGGGGGATGATGTTATTATTGCAACAACCGGAGCAAATTCAGTTACAGTAGGAACAAGTACCAGTATTATAAATGTCACTATTAATGCAGGGGCAACTTTAAATGTAGCCAATAGAACACTCACTACCACTGGATTCTTTGTGAACAACGGAACGCTGACGGGAACAACTGGAATCATCGCGCTGACTGGTAATTTTACAAATTCAGGTAATTTTACGCTGACTACTGGTCGCTTAACCATTGCAACTGGAAATTTCAATAACTCTGGAAATTTTACATTGTCAGGAACGGGAAGACTAATGTTAGGAGGAAATTATAACACTTCTGGGACTATTACACTTTCGAGTTCAGAAGTTCAATTCACGGGAACCGCAAACCAAACCATACAAGGATTTACCACAACAGGAACAGTTACTACGCTCAAAACGGGTGGAGTAGTGACATTAATAGGCAATGTAAGTGGAGCTGGATTAACGGTCAATGGTTCGGGAGGAACATTACATCTTGGTGTTGGATTGACACATACTTTTTCAGGAATATGGACAAGATCTGCGGGAACCGGTATATTGAATTGCGGGTCGAGTCTTGTAAAAATTGGGGGAAGTGTTTCAGGAACAGGAGGTGCATTTATAGCAGGAACAGGAACGGTCGATTATTATAGATTAGGTAATCAAACAACTGCAGTAGTTCTTTATAATAATTTAATACTATCAGGTACAGGTATAAAAACTTTTGCAACGACCCCAACAGTAAGCGGAAAACTTACAATAGCAGGAACTGCAACTGTTGTAGTGTCGACAGGAGTTGTTACTTACGGTCCAAATGCAACATTAGAATACAATACATCAAACGCAAGAACGGTGACATCTGAAGAATGGATAACCCCATTTACCGCTTCTGGAGGAGTGATCATAAATGGCAGTTTATTAATTACCTTAAATTTAGCTAAAACATTCAACAATTCAGTTCCTTTAACGGTGAATAGTGGTGGAAAATTAGGCCTGTCTACTGTTTTGTTGACTTTAAATGGTGATCTTATCAATAATAGCGGGAGTGTAACGGGAACTACAGGCGGTGTTGCGATAGCTGGGACAGCAAATCAAAGCATTGGAGCTTTTTCAACGACAGGAACAATATCTATGTTAAAAACTGCAGGTACAGCAACTTATACAGGTGCTGTCAGCGGAGGTGCATTGACAATTAATGGAACTGGGGGAACTTTAAATCTAGGTTCAGGATTGATACATAATTTGACAGGTATTGTAACTTTTACAAACGGAATATTAAATGGTGGTTCAAGCAGTCTTAACGTTAATGCAAATAGTGTTACAGCTTGGAATGGTACAGGAACTAATTTTATAGCAGGAAATGGAACCGTAAACTTTAGCGGAATTGCACAGACATTGGCAGCAGCATCGACATTCAATAACTTGATATTTTCAAATTCCGGGTTAAAAACGCTAAATGGTATTCCTACAATAAATGGTTTTCTTTCAATGGAAGGAACAGCAACGGTTTCAGCAGTTCCAAATTATGGTTCTGCGGCTAAGCTTCAATATAATAGAAGTGTGTCTCAGGTTTCTGGTTTAGAGTGGAGAACTCCATTTGCAGCAACTGGCGGAGTTACGGTAATGAATACAGGAATAATAACGGTAAGCGGGATTAAAACTTTTGGAGCTTCTTCGCCTCTTACGATTGCTAACGGAGCAACTTTAGATAACGGAGGTTTTGTAATTTCGGGAGGATCAACATTATCGGTTCTTACTGACGGGTTATTAAAACTTACTGCTACAAGTGCCTTTCCTTCATTTACAAATACAGCTCTGAATGCGATAAGTAAAGTGGAGTACAGTGGAGATGTTCAGACGGTTGCAACACAGGTCTACGGGAACTTGATTCTTAGTGGTGCAGGGAATAAAACCTTTCCTGCTGCAACAATTATAGCAGGGGATTTAAAAATTACCGGATCAGCGGTCGCATTATTTTTAACTGGTTTCTCTTCTTCGCAAACCTTAACATTTGGAATTACAACACAAAGTATCGGCTCATGGGGAGGTACTGGTTCAGCAGCAACAAACAGGGATGTGATTCGGTTTGGTTCTACCACAACAGGTATTTTGAATGTAAAGCTTTCATGTGCAGAAGGAACATGGTTAGGTAGTTTGAGTTCTAATTGGAATACAGCAGAAAATTGGTGTGGTGGAATAGTACCATCTGCCACTACTGATGTTGTAATACCAGTTGCAGCAACAAATCAACCCACTTTGGGTACAAATACGAGTGTGCGAAATATAACTATTTCTAATGGTGCGGTTTTAATTATTTCAGGATTAAGTACCTTAAATGTAAGTGGGAACTGGACTAATAATGGAACTTTTATACCTGATATTAGTACGGTAAATTTTAATGGATCTTTGCCTCAAATAGTCGAAGGGACAACAGCTTCTACTTTTTATAATTTCACGAACTTGAATATACTTTCAATCGTTACAGCAGCAAAAGGAATTACAGTAAACAATATATTGAATATTACCAATCCGTCATCAGTGCTTGATATGGCTACTTTTGTATTAATTGGAGGAGATACTTTTTCAAATGCGGGTAATGGACAAATTATAACATCTAATAGTGCAGCTACTCCAATTCCTACAGGTAAAACTTGGACCTGCAAAGTGATTTATAATAATTCAGCGGGTGGTCAAACTATCGTTGGTGGGACTTATAACGGAACACCTTCTCTTGAATTGAAAAACATTTCAGGAAATCAAACCGCATCTGGCAATATTAGTACGGGTGATAAATTGAATATTGCGGTTGGTGGCACACCTTCATTTGATATGAATGGTTTTAATTTAACATCCAACACATTAAATATTTCAACAGTTGGTGCCATACTGGATATGAAAAACGGTAATTTATCGTATAATATTTTAGATTCCATGGACGGTACAATCCGTTTTTCAGGTGCTTCTAATGGGTTATCATTCCCTTCAGGTACTGTTGATTATTACGGTGTAGGACAAACGGTAGCTGGAGGAAATTATTACAATATTCTTTTTTCCGGTATTGGAGGGAGTTATACTATCGCTAATAATATTGATGTTGCTAACACATTTAATGTTACTAAGGGAGATGTATCTGTTAATGATTCTGTTTCTTTAAACCTTAATAGTGCAGTAACAGTGTTTTCTCCTGGAACACTGACTTTACAAAATAATTCAAGTTTAGTCCAAACTACTTTTACAGGAAATAATGTTGGGAACATTATAGTAAGAAGAAATACAACTCCAATTGTTTTAGATGATTTCACCTATTGGTCTTCACCAACAAATGGAACACAAACATTACTTGATTTTTCGCCAAACACTCAGAGCGACAAGTATTTTATTTACAATAATGATTGGGCTAATGTAAATGCATTCATAACCGTTTTTGCTCCCGGAATAGGATATGCCATCCGAGCAGAAGGAACATTGATTCCGCCTGGCATGCCTGCTGTTGATGACTCTTTAAAGTTTATTGGAGTACCTAACAATGGTACAATTGAAATTCCGTTGACGGTCAGAACATCAGATGGTGTAGGGGAGCGATTGATAGGAAATCCATATCCTTCTGCTATAGATGCGGATGCTTTTATCAATGCCAATCTTTTGGGAACGGGGACAATCAACCAAACCATTACAGGAACTTTATATTTTTGGACACACAATCACACTTTGTCAGGCAATGATTATTTAGCTTCGGACTACGCCACTTATAATTTATTTGGAGCTGTTGGTGTAAGTTCGGGAACAGGAAATTTAACTAATCCAAATCAGTATATTGCATCTGGTCAAGGATTTTTTGTTGAGAATGATTTTGTAGGCAACGTTACCTTTGACAACAGCATGCGAGTTATTTCAAACAATACTAACTTCTACAGACAGAAGAAAACCAAAAATGCACAAGAAGACAGGCATAGAATTTGGCTGAAATTACAAAAAGGGACAGGTGATTTGACCGGAACATTAGTGGGTTATGGTTCGAATTCGACCAATGATTTTGACCCTGGATATGATAGTTATGTGTATGATGAGAACCAAACTTTTTCGCTATATAGTTTTATTGGAACAGCAAAGATGGCGATTCAAAGTAAAGCTTTGCCGTTTGTAGATACCGACGTAATTCCTATTGGTTACAGTATAAATGTTGCCGGAAATGCAATAATCAGCATCGATAAAGTGGATGGATTATTTTCAGACAATCAAAACATTTATTTAAAAGATAAAGTATTAAATGTATTTCACAATTTAAAAGAAGACCCATACAGTTTCAGTTCTGAAAAAGGTACTTTTAATGAGCGTTTTGAACTGCGTTTTACGGATAAAACTCTGGCGTCAGCTGATTTTGAATTAAACGACAGCAGTATTCTTATTGCTAAAGATAAAAATGAATTAAAGATAAAATCAGAAATTGAAACTATAAATAGAATTACTATTTTTGATTTACTGGGAAGAAAAGTATTTGACAAAGTTGCAGTGAATTCTAATGAGTTCCAAACGTCTACTATTAAACTTAGCAATCAAGTGGTCGTGGTGAAATTGACGTTAGCTAATGGAAAGGTAATTTCTAAAAAAGTTGTTTATTAAAGATTGACATTTTATATTCCAGTCATATTGAAAGTCCCATTCTGCTTGTTCAGAATGGGATTTTTTTTGACTTTAAATAAAAAAGCACTCCTATTGATGTTTGAATTTTCAGATGTAAATATCACTAAATGTGGGTATTGCGATAAATAAAGTTTGTGCCTACATTTATAAAAGTTATCGCGATTGTTTCTTACGAAATGAGTTTTAACAAAAAAATAGATCACATTTAAATTATTCGATATGGAAAATAATTATTTATTACAGTTATGAATTTCCGCAGTGTTCAGGTAAACGGAATCAGTTTAATTTTAAATATAGTTGCGCGATACTTCGCTATTTTTTTCATCTTTCTTTTTAGCAACGTAGCATTTCCACAACAGGGTAAGTCAGATGTAACATTTAACGCCTATGATGATGGTTTGCTGGGCGACGGTTTTGATGGAACTGTCAAAACAGTCGTTTTGCAAACGGATGGGAAATTGATTGTGGGAGGTGAGTTTTTAAATTTTAATGGTACCGCAACTTCATTCTTATGCCGACTGTTATCAGACGGCTCCAAAGATCTTTCATTCAATTTAGGTTCCGGAATCAATGGCAAAGTATATTGTGCCATAATACAACCGGATGGGAAGATTATTTTAGGAGGTTCTTTTACAAGCTTTAACAGCGCAAATGCATTACGTCTGGTTCGGATAAATAGTGATGGTTCGCTAGATACTACTTTTAATACTACAATTGCAGCGAGTTCAGGGGCAATTTACTCAATCTCGCTACAAACGGATGGAAACCTGATTGTTGTAGGCAGTTTTACTAAGTATAATGGTGTTAATTCTAATCGGGTTGCTCGGATTTTGCCAAACGGAAATTTAGATCCAACATTTGCAATCGGAGATGGTGCCAATTCACTTGTTGAGGAAGTTCTAATTCAACAAGACGGGAGGATCATTCTGGGAGGATCATTTCTTTCATTTAATAAAATTCCGTGCGGCAAAATAATTCGATTGAATACCGATGGAACTGTTGATACTACTTTTGTGCAAGGAACAGGTTTTAATGGAGATGTATCTGCTCTTACAACTCAGCCTGATGGGAAGATTTTATTGGGTGGAGCTTTTTTAGAATTCAATGATGTTACTGCCGGTAGAATAATTCGGTTGAATCCTGATGGGAGTATCGACGGCTCCTTTATTTCCGGATCAGGATTTAGTAATGGTGTGGTTGAAGTTATAAAAGTAAATGCTTCCGGTTCTATTATGATCGGGGGTTCCTTTACGGGAACTTATAATGGAACAGATATTAATAGAGTAATTTTTTTGGATAGTTCTGGAGGGATAAATTTAGGATTTGATATTGGTTCCGGACCGCATAATGGTACAGTGAATGCGATTACAGAGGATTTAACGAACTCTTATTACTTTGGCGGCTCATTTACTGTTTTCGATTCCCAGATTCAAGGTCGATTAGCTAGAATAGATGGTTCTGGAACTTTAGATTTTGGTTATCTCACCGCCGGAGTGGGTTTTGATAATTCTGTTTTAAAAGTAATTGCCTTAGCAGGTAATAAAACGATGGCTTTCGGAAATTTCACCAAATTCAACGGAATGATATGCAACAGAATTACGCGGTTGTCTGAAGACGGTACGATTGATTCTTCTTTTAATAGTTCTGGAACCGGTGCAAATAACACTATTAAAACCGCTGTTATACAAACAGATGGGAAAGTTGTTTTTGCAGGTGTTTTTACAAATTACAATGGTATTGTCAGAAACAGAATAGCGAGAATTTTGGTAAATGGAGAAATTGATGTGACTTTCTCCATTGCAGCCGGTTTCAATAATCAAGTATATGCCTTGGCGTTGCAGCAAGATGGAAAAATAATTGTCGCCGGGAATTTCACAAGCTACAATGGAGTTTTAGTGAACCGAATAGTAAGGTTATTTCCCGATGGAACTTTGGATTCTAGTTTTACGATTGGTTCTGGAGCCGATGCTATCGTAGACAGTATTTTGGTACAGCCAGACGGAAAAATTGTTTTGGGTGGCCAGTTTTCTTTTTTTAATGGGATTTCGTATAATCGGATGGTTCGGTTGAATACAGACGGGAGTGTAGATTCGGGATTTTCAATTGGAGTCGGTTTTGACAAAAATGTGTTTTCAGTCGCATTACAGTCAGACAATAAAATAATCGTTGGCGGGACATTTACAAGTTACAAAAGCGTTCCCACAAAAAGACTTTTGAGATTGAATAGTGACGGGAGTTTAGACACCTCTTTTGCAACAGGTTTAGGCTTTAGCAATGGTGAAATTAGAGCTATAGTAATCCAACCCGATGATCGATTATTAATTGGTGGAACGTTTTCTGGAACATACAACGGAACAGCTGTAAAGCGCATGGTTCGCCTGCTTGCAAGCGGAGTTTATGACAATACATTTTCAGTGAATTTAAACAATACGCTGTACAGTATTTGTTTTACTCCAAATAATAAAGCGCTTATCGGTGGGAATTTTAATTCCGTTTCGGGTGTAACAAAACATCGTGTGGCTAGGATAAAGCTTTGTACAAATAGCTCTAATTGGAATGGGATTTCTTGGAGTCATGGAATGCCATCAGCTGAAAAAACACTTTTTTTTAATGAAAATCATACCTTATCAGCAACTGTAAATTCCTGTTCATGTACGATCAGTTCTGGAAAAACAGTTACAATTCCAGACGGAAATACTTTAGGTTTGGTTTTCGATTATTCTGGTTCAGGCACATTGATTTTAGAAAACAATGCAGCATTGTATCAATCCGAAGACCAAGTAAATAACTCCGGAATTATTCGATTGAAAAGAAAAACAACACCTATTCTGATAACAGATTATACCTATTGGTCATCGCCAGTTTCAAGTCAAAAATTGATTGATTTTTCCCCTGATACGGCTTCGGATAAGTTTTATTCCTTTGATGCCTTCAGTAATTCTTGGGTAAATGAGCTTGCTACAAATGTAATGTCCGTTGGCAAAGGCTACATTATTCGCGGGCCACAAACTTTTTCTGAAACTGTTGCAGCACGCCATGAAGCTGTTTTTATTGGAGTGCCAAATAATGGGGAGATATCAGTTCCCATTAGTATATCTGACACGTCAAATCTTATTGGCAATCCCTATCCTTCAGCGATAAATGCAGATTTGTTCATTAATAGGAACAAAGGAATTATGGACGGGACTATCTATTTTTGGACACATAATACTGCAATCACTAAAAATGTTTATACTGCAGATGACTATGCGGTTTATAACTTATTGGGAGGCATAGGTACAAGTGCTGCAGCCAATTCGGGGGTTAATAATACAATTCCTGATGGTAAAATAGCTTCCGGGCAATCCTTTTTTGTGACCAGTATTAATGGTGGAGGACCAACCATTTTTGATAACAGCATGCGTGTGGTTGGGCAAAATGCTAATTTTTTTAAATCAAGTTCACCTAAAAAGTTGAAATCAAATGAGATTGAGAAACATCGTATTTGGTTAAATTTGAGTAATGCGGAAGGTGCTTTTAAACAAATTTTGATAGGATATGCAACTGGAGCCACTAATGATTTTGATAGTTCGTTCGATGGCAAAAGTTTAGACGGTAATCAGTTTCTAGATTTTTACAGCATCAATCAGGATAAGAATTTAGTCATTCAAGGAAGAGCGTTGCCATTTGAAGAAACAGATGAAATTAGATTGGGATTCAGAAGTACAATTGAGGGAACTTTTAGGATTAAAATTGATCAGGCAGATGGATTCTTATCCAATAAAAATGTTTTTATTGAGGATAAATTAAACAATAGCACTGTTAATATAACAAACGAAAGCTATGCTTTTACTTCAGTGGTGGGAACATTTGATAATCGCTTTGTATTGCGTTACATAGAAAAAACATTGACTTCAGATGAATTTGTAAAAGATAATGAATCCGTTTTTGTATCGAGTAAAAACAAACAGTTGCTAATAAACTCAACCAAAGAATTGATAGATGAGGTTACAATATACAATTTGGCAGGAAGAAAAATATATCAAAAAAAAGAGATAAATGCTGCTAATTTATCGGTGTTGAATTTGCTGGTTGGGCACCAAGTCGTGTTAGTAAAACTTCTTTTGCAGGATGGTTATTCAGTTACTAAGAAAGTAATGCATTGAAATAAACTATAAAAAAACCATCCTGCGAGACAAGATGGTTTAAATATTCATTCAAAATAAAGTTTATTTTTCTTTACCTGATGCTTCAAGATTTCGCTCGATAGTATGTCCAGGTCTTGACCATTTTGGTTTTTCACCTAATGGAGCAAATTGAGAATCTTGCGCCTCAACAGTTTGCGGTTGAGAAACTTTTGTGAATGGTTTTTGTGGAATCAATCCTAACATTTCAAACATTTTCATGTCTTCATTTACATCAGGATTTGGAGTCGTCAATAACTTATCTCCCGCAAAAATGGAATTGGCACCAGCGAAAAAGCACATGGCTTGACCTTCGCGGCTCATGTTCATTCTTCCTGCAGAAAGACGAACTTGGGTTTCGGGCATGATGATTCTTGTTGTTGCTACCATTCGGATCATCTCCCATATTTCAACTGGTTTTTCTTCTTCCATCGGAGTTCCTTCCACGGCAACCAACGCATTTATAGGCACTGATTCCGGTTGCGGATTCAAAGTAGAAAGAGCTACAAGCATTCCGGCTCGGTCTTCAATACTTTCTCCCATACCGATTATTCCGCCGCTGCAAACGGTGACATTTGTTTTACGAACATTTTCTATTGTTTGCAAACGGTCTTCAAATCCGCGGGTCGAGATTACTTCTTTATAATATTCTTCAGAGGTATCTAAATTGTGATTGTAGGCATATAAACCAGCTTCCGCCAATCGATGTGCTTGATTTTCAGTAATCATTCCAAGGGTACAGCACACTTCCATGTCTAGTTTGTTTATGGTACGCACCATTTCAAGAACTTGATCAAATTCAGGGCCATCTTTTACATTTCGCCAAGCCGCTCCCATACATACACGAGACGATCCGCTGGATTTTGCACGTAATGCTTGTGCTTTTACTTGGCTAACTGACATTAAATCATTGCCTTCAATTTCAGTATGATACCGTGCAGCTTGTGGGCAATAGCCACAATCTTCTGGACACCCGCCTGTTTTTATAGAGAGTAAAGTTGAAACCTGAACCACGTTAGGATCATGATGTTCCCTGTGAATAGAAGCTGCTTCATAAAGCAAGTCCATCATGGGTTTGTTATATATTGCGATAATTTCGTCTTTGGTCCAATTGTGTTTTGTAATGCTCATCGATATTGGTTTTTGATGCTTCAAAAGTAGTTAAATTGTTCTAAAGAACCAATGCAATAGTATTGAAAAGGCTGAGGTGAAATTTTTTATGACTAAAGCTAAGCAATCTCATTAGGCTTTTTCTGAAATTTTTAAATTCGGGTTGCGGTGATTTTAATACCACGCTTTAAGGGCACGAAGAATTGGGAATTATTAATAAGCAAACGTCCTAAAAACAGATTTTAATATTCTGAGTGGGTGCTTGTTTTACTGGAAAATTACTGGCTGTAAATAGCAGTTTGGCTTAAGATTCAGCACCGTGTTTGTCTGAGGAATAACGCGTATCCCAGTATAACATGAGCATGAATGTAACAATTACTGCGGATACAATTCCTTCAAACAATAAGGAAATAGAATATGTCATTACAGATGGCTCACCACCAAATAAAAAAGTTTTTGATAATGACCCAACGTATGCGTCTCCTCCTCTTACGTAACTATAAATAATTAAACCAATAATGCTCAAGAATATTCCTGTTAGCGCTGTTAGTAGTGCGGAAACAGCATTAGAAACTAGTATATTTTTGCCTTCAGCGAAATTAGATTTTAATGTTTTGTACGTTCCATAAAACACAAATAAAACATTAAACAGACGTAATAAATAAATATCGGCTAAACCTAAAAGCTCCATTAGCAAGAAATAAAGTCCAATTCCAATGAAAATAATAAATCCGTTTACTAATTCTTTAGGTAGTTTCATACATCCAGTTTTAAAATTAAAGAATTATACCTTTCTGTGGAATTAGGTATATTCTATCAAATTTACAGAAAAAATTATAAATTTTTATGGAAAACACAAAAGATTTTATTCCGATTTAAAATTTTTGCAAGAGGCTGAGGGCTGTTTTTTTGTCTTTTTTAAGTTGATTTTTTAAGAGATCTACCGATTCAAATTTTTGTTCTGAACGAATTCTCTGCAGTATTGAAACCTTGATTTTTTGATTATACAAATCAGAATTAAAATCGAAATAATGAATTTCAATAGACTGTTTTTTTCCGTTAACAGTTGGATTAAAACCAATATTCATCATTCCAAAAATGGTCTGGCCATCAATTAAGCTTTTTACAATATAAACTCCGTTTTTGGGGATTAGTTTGTAATTTTCGTCGATTTTTAAATTAGCCGTTGGAAAACCAATGGTTCTTCCCAATTGTTTTCCTTGAACGATATTTCCCGTTAGAAAATATTCATACCCTAAATATTCGTTGGACAAAGCCATATCTCCTTCCATTAAAGCATTTCTGATTTTGGTGGAACTTACGGAAATATCATTGATTTCCTGAACGGATATTTGTTCTACTTTAAAATTATATTTTTTCCCAAAATTGATAAGATCATCAATATTGGCCGTTCGATTTCTTCCAAAACGATGGTCATGCCCAATAATTATCTTGTGAATGTGAAATCGATCAACAAGAATAGTACTTACGAATTCTTCGGCAGTCAATCTCGAAAACGTTTCATCGAAAGGATGAATCACTAAATTCTCGATGCCGATTTTTTCAAGCAAATTTATTTTTTCATCTATGGTGTTGAGCAATTTTATATCGGAATGTTCCTGTAAAACCATGCGAGGATGTGGGAAAAAAGTAAGCACTAAGCTTTCATATTTCTCGTTCTCCTTCCCAACGCTTTGAAATTGTGTTAGTTTATTAAGAATTTTTTTGTGACCAATATGAACTCCATCAAAGGTACCCAACGTCAAGATTGTTTTTTTTGTGGAAGCGAAATCGTTTATAGAATGAAAAATCTTCAAAGCAAGTGTTTTATAAAAGCGCAAATTTAAGGTATCTAATTCAAAAGTAATGGTATGACTAGTTGAATTTCCGTATAATTTTAAGAAAGAAGATAAAAAAAAGCGTTAAAAATTAAAAATCGTTGAATTTTCCAAAATTTGATTTAAAATAGCAAACAAATGAATCAACCATCACGATAAATTCTTTAATTTTGAAGTTCAAATAATATAAAATTATGAAAAGAATTTTACTGTTTTTTATAATTGTTTTTTCAATCACGACAATTCGTGCTCAAGAAAGCGCTTATTGGACAAAAATTGCTCAAGATAACGTTAGCCTTTCTGATCGAAGCGATATAAAATCAATTGCTACTAATGAGTTATTGTTTAATTTGAATGAAGTTGCTATAAAAAAATCTTTAGAATTACTTCAAAATAAAACGGTTGCGGGGGCCAAAATTGAAATTACTATTCCAAATATGAATGGGGATTTAGAGCGATTTTTAGTTTGGGAATCTTCTAATTTTGAACCGGAACTGCAAACGCAATTTCCTAATATAAGAGCTTACAGCGGTATTGGAATTACAGATCGAAATGCTTCTCTTTATTTTAGTTTATCACCAAAGGGAATTCAGAGCATGATATTAAGAGGGGATAGTGGATCGGAATTTATTGAACCATATTCTAAAGATAGTACTGTTTATGTACTTTTTAATTCCAAAAACAGAAATAAAGGTAGTTTGCCTTTCACCTGCAAAACGGAGGAAATAGGTTTAAACAAACAGTTGCTAAATACTACAGGCAAAATTTCAGCGAATAATAAAGTTTTTAAAACTTTGAGATTGGCTTTATCGTGTACTGGAGAATATGCGGCGTATCATGGAGGTACTGTTTCTCTAGCTTTAGCAGCTATGAATGCCACTATGACTCGAGTTAATGGTGTTTTTAATAAAGACTTAGCCACAAAATTGCAAATCATCGCAAATAACAATCTCATAATTTATACCAATTCCGCTACGGATCCGTATTCTAATGCCACTGCCGGAGCAGGGGGTGCTTGGAATCAGGAGCTGCAGGATAATTTAACAAATGTTATTACAAATGGCGGCTATGATATAGGCCATCTATTTGGTGCCTCGGGAGGTGGAGGTAATGCAGGGTGTATAGGCTGCGTATGTGTAAATCCTTCGACGGCTAATCCATTAGCTAAAGGGAGCGCCTTTACATCACCAAGCGATGCGAAACCCGAAGGAGACACGTTTGATATTGATTTTGTAGCTCATGAAATGGGACATCAGTTAGGGGCAAATCATACCTTTTCTTATGAAATAGAAGGGACAGGTGTAAGTGTAGAGCCAGGAAGTGGTTCTACCATTATGGGGTATGCAGGAATTACTTCGGATTATGATGTTCAGGCTAGTTCCGACGATTACTTTGCTTATGTAAGCATAAAGCAAATACAAGATAATCTTTTGTCTAAAACTTGCCCCGTGAGTACTGTTCTTGCTAATAATCCTCCAGCAATCAGTGCCGGTTTAGATTATACAATACCTAATGGTACGGCATTTATATTAAAAGGCTCGGGATCTGACAGCAATGGTGATATTATAACGTATTGTTGGGAGCAAAATGATAGCGCAATAACAACGAGTGGGGTTAAAAGCGTTGCTTTTCCTACTAAAATTGATGGTCCTCTTTTCAGGTCTCTATATCCAAGTAGTTCTCCAATTCGCTACATGCCCGCTTACAGCACGGTATTGTCCAATAAATTAACAACAACTTGGGAATCCGTTTCTACCGTTGCTAGAACGCTTCACTTTGTTTTAACAGGTAGAGACAATGCTGCCCTTGGAACTGCCCAAACCAATACCGATGAAATGATCGTTACTGTAAATGGAACAGTTGGGCCATTTGCAGTTACATCACAAAATACAGAAAATTTAAGTTGGCTGCAAGGTACAAATCAATCGATCACTTGGGATGTGAATGGATCAAATGGTTTAGAAGGTTCTACCTCTGTAAATATTAAGCTTTCTACTGATGGAGGTTTGACGTTTTCAACAGTTTTAATCGCCAATACCCCAAATGACGGATCAGAAACTATTACCGTACCCAATGTTACAGCAACCAATTGTAGGATTTTAATTGAGCCTACGGCAAATATTTATTATGCTGTGAATAGCAAATCCTTTGCAATTGGTTATTCAGTTGTTTCATCCTGTGCTACATATACGTTTGCAACTCCTGTTGTAATTCCGGATGCAATAACTACTTATACTACAAGAACGATAACAGTTCCAACTTCAACAGGAACTATAGCCGATGTGAATTTTGCTGTTAGTCTTACGCATTCGTATTTGTCTGATGTACAAATGGAGATCGTAAGTCCGCTAGGCACTACGGTGAAATTATTTGATAGAAGTTGTGGCAATACCAACAATGCTTTAATCCTTGATTATGATGATTTGGGAGGCTCACTTGTTTGTGGAAGCACTACTGTTCAAACCGTTTCTCCATTTGAGCCATTGGCAGCATTTAATGGGCAAAATCCACAAGGAGTCTGGACTTTTAGGGTTCGAGATGTGGATGCTACAAAAATAGGGACTGTAGATCAGGCATCAATAACAATTTGTACGAAAACATATACTTTAGGAATATCAGATATAGAAATCAATGATTTTGTGGTCTATCCTAATCCAAATAAAGGGAATTTTAATATTCAATTTACAAACAAATCCTCTGCTGAAGTGAAGGTAATGGTGCATGATGTATTAGGAAGAAAGCTTTTCGAAAATGAATATGAAAACAAGTCAAATTTTAACGAAAACATCCAATTGAAAAATGTCCAACCCGGACTTTATTTATTGACTGTTATTAACGGAAATAGAAAAGATATCAGAAAAATTTTAATCAAATAGTTAAAATAGAATTAGAAAAAAGGGAAGCGTTGTAAAACGTTTCCCTTTTTTTATTTCCCGTTAAATGTGGTCATGGTGATTTCTAATCCTGCTGTTCCAAAAGATTTTATGATTTCTGACGCTAGTTCTAATCGCTCCGGAAGCGCTGTTTTTTCAGTATCGTCCCAGTCTCCAAGGACATAATCAACTTGTTTTCCTTTTTTGAATTCATCGCTGATGCCAAAACGGAATCGTGCGTAATTTTGTGTATTCAGCACAAGGTTGATGTTTTTAAGTCCGTTGTGCCCGCCGTCGCTTCCTTTTTGTCGGATGCGAATAGTTCCAAAGGAAAGATTCAAATCATCGGTAATAACCAGAATATTTTCTAGCGGAATATTTTCTTTGTCCATCCAATATTGAACTGCTTTGCCACTCAAATTCATGTAAGTGTTTGGTTTGAGCAGTAAAAAGGTTCTTCCTTTGAATCTAAATTCGGCCAGTGCGCCCAGTTTTACGGTTTCGAAATTTACTCCTTCTTTTCGGGCGAGAAAATCCACTATTTTAAATCCTATGTTGTGTCTTGTGTTTACATATTCGGCGCCAATGTTGCCGAGTCCAACTATTAAAAATTTATTACTCACGCTTTCTATATTGTTTTTTTTGTGTTCGTGAACCTCTGGTTTCATACAAGTTGTACTGTCTTGTGTTTTTGGTGATGAGAATAAATTTGAAATCCATTTTATCATGCTGCAAAAATAGACTTAATTAGAGTATCGGACTATTAGATTTTTAGAAAATCACTATTGAGAACAAAATAGTTCTGAATAGCCCTGATGGAAGTGGCATCCTTTTTCCTATTTACCGGGTCAGGGTTTTTAACCCTGACCCGGTAAATAGGAAAAAGATACAAAGGACAGCAGGAAGATTCGTGATTAAAATGGAGGTATTTGTGCTCCTACTAATAAAAAATGGAATAATTAGATTAATTCTTTCCAGGAAATGACAAAAAGTAATGCGCATAAAAAAAGCACCAGTTTTACAACTGATGCTTTCTTGAATGATTGAAAAAATATTATTTTTTCTTTCCTTTTACAGGAGCTTTTGCTGCTTTTGCTGCTTCTTGCGCTGCTTTCATAGCCGCACGAGAAATTCTTACTTGAGCAACAACAGTGTTGTCTGGGTGAACCAATTTGTAGTTGTCGTTAACTAATTTAGTAACGTACAATTTGTTCCCCATTTCAAGTGGAGTAATGTCAGCTTCAATAAAATCTGGAAGATTTTTTGGTAAAGCTTTTACTTTAAGTTTACGAGTATTTAAACGTAAAACACCACCTGCAAGAACTCCTTGAGAAGTTCCAACAATTTTCACAGGAACTTCCATAGTGATTTCTTTATCATCAAATAATTGAAAGAAGTCAATGTGTAAAATCTTGTCAGACACAGGATGAACCTGAATGTCTTGTAAAATTGCGTTAAATGATTTTCCTTCACCAAGATCGATCTCAACTGTGTGAGCGTTTGGAGTGTAAACCAAGTTTTTGAAAGCCATAACTTCTGCTGAGAAATGAACTGCCTGATTTCCTCCGTATAATACGCAAGGAACCAATCCAGCATTACGTAGGGCTTTAGTCGCAACTTTACCCACGCTTTCTCTTTCTGATCCTTTAATTGTAATCGATTTCATTGTAAAAAAAATATAGTTATTAAATAATATTACTTGTTTGGCCTTTAGCTTTTGGCTATCAGCATGACTTTACAATTTTAAGACATTTGACATTACGACTTAATGTATTACATTATAAATTTTCCACTAATGGAATTGTTATGGTGCACCATGTGCATGACTTCAGCAAAAAGTGGTGCACAACTCAACACTTTTATTTTATTTGATTCTTTCTTTAATGGAATAGAATCGGTAACTATTAATTCTAATAGTTTAGAATTTTCTATTTTTTCGTACGCATCACCTGATAAAATAGCATGCGTGCAAATGGCTCTTACGCTTAAAGCTCCTTTTTCGATCATTAAATCTGCGGCTTTCGCCAAAGTGCCTCCGGTATCAATCATGTCATCTACTAAGATTACATTTTTACCTTTTACCTCACCAATTAACTCCATGGTATCGATAATGTTCGCTTCTTTTCTTTGCTTGTAACAAATCACCACGTCCGATTCTAAAAATTTAGAATACGCATAGGCTCTTTTTGAACCTCCCATGTCTGGAGAAGCAATAGTCAGATTGTCTAAACCTAAACTTTTAACGTAAGGCATAAATATTGTCGATGCAAAAAGATGATCTACCGGTTTCTCAAAAAATCCTTGAATTTGATCTGCGTGCAAATCCATGGTCATTACTCTTGTTGCGCCTGCAGCATCTAATAAATTAGCTACTAGTTTAGCTCCTATCGGAACTCTTGGTTTGTCTTTTCTATCTTGTCTCGCCCAACCAAAGTAAGGAATTACTGCTGTTATGTGTCTAGCCGAAGCACGTTTTGCAGCATCAATCATCAGTAACATTTCCATCAAATTATCTGCCGTTGGAAAAGTTGAGCAAACGATAAAAACGCGTAATCCTCTGATGGACTCTTCGTAAGAAGGTTGAAATTCACCGTCGCTGTATTTTGACATTGTAATTTTCCCTAATGGAATTCCGTATTGCTCTGCGATTTTCTCAGCCAGATAGACACTTTGTGAACAAGCAAAAATTTTAGCTTCTGGTTCTAGGTGTGACATTTAATTTATTGTTTTTATTCCGCTGCGCTTCATACTGTTGGCTTTGTCATTTGAATAAAGCCGTAAGTTTGTATATACCTCGGGTGTAGTTAGTTGTGTGTTCCGTTTTTAACGAGGTGCAAATTTATAAAATTTATTCAACTCTGAAAGGAAAAAATTAAGTATTTTTAGTTGAACATTTAATATTATTTTTTACATTTGCAGCGTGTTAAAGGAATTGATGGTTGATTTAAACACAATCACCTCTTTTATTGCGTTGGAATAACTGTTGTTATTTCATGTCTAGCTAAGCCCGGATGGCGGAATTGGTAGACGCGCTGGTCTCAAACACCTGTGGGAAACCGTGCCGGTTCGACTCCGGCTCCGGGTACAAAAACCGCTTCGAAAGAAGCGGTTTTTTTGGTTTTATATCACAATGAATTCCTAATAATCAAAGCACTTTTGTTCTCAATTTGCTCTTTTTTGCCTTTCAAAATCATTTGTGCCAGTAACTTTCCCATGACTTCAAAATTGGTTGAAATTGTTGTAATCCCGTTTTCAACTACTTTTTTCAGCGGGGTTTCGTTATATGAAATAATACCATAATCACTACCTAATAGCAGTTTCTGAATCTTTGCTTTTTCAATGACGCGCACTAAATCCCTGTCGCTCGGAATAATATACACTTCGCCTTTTTTTATTTCTCGATTCTGAAATTCAGTAATGATTTCATAATCGAATGCGAAGTCGTTGCAGAAATTCTCAAAACCTATTTTCATACCTAGCGGCTCGCGGAATCCCGGAAAAATCATAATTAGTTTTTCGTATTTATTCAACTTGGATTTTCCTTTCAATAAGCCGTCATAAATGTCTTTTACGAAATTTTGGTATACGGCGGGAAACGACTTTAGTTCTGGATTGGTCTGGTCTAATATGTATACTTCATTAACTGGTAGGGTTTTTATCACTGCGGCGGCCTCCGCTAAATTGGTCGGCATAATGATGTATTTGGTGTAATTGCCGTTACTGTCATTAATCAGTTTTTGGAAAACGGGAGCATTAAAATGATGAAAGAAAATATCTACCTGAGCGTTAATGCCAACGTTTTCCAAAAATGAATTATACAAGTCTTCCTTAAAAATGTTCAATTCGTCAAAAAGTAAAAATATCCTTTGTTTTATGGTGACTTCTATGCTTTTTATATAATAACCTTTGCCAGGAATGGCATAAATAATCCCTCTTTTTTTCAATTCTTCATAGGCTTGTAAAACTGTGTCACGGGACAAGGAGAATTCCAGACAGACTTTGTTTACCGACGGAAGTTTGTCGCCTTTTTTTAGGTTTACTTCTTCTATTGCCTTCTCTATGGAACTTATTATTTGTCGGTATTTAGGAACTCCGAGGTTGTTCTGTATGGAAATTATTTTCATAAAGAAGTGAATTTTTTAGCAATATACAAAAACTGGTAGGTACTGGTATGTTAATGATAACAATTATTTTACTTTTGGTTTTTGACATTTCATAATTAAACCATGAAAATAAAACACATATCACATTTTAAAACCAATTTTGTAATGGAATCATTTGGTTTGATGCCAGATGGCGAAGAAGTTTTTGTTTGTGAAGCAACAAACAAGAATGGAATGAAAATGAAAGTTATGGGTTATGGTGCTACGCTTACTTCTTTAAAAGTTCCATTAAAAAATGGAACTTTGGTAGATGTGGTTTTAGGTTTTGACACTTTAGATTCCTACATGCAATCATTTAATTTACAAAGTGCGCCTTATCTCGGAGCAACAGTGGGAAGGTTTGCCGGGCGAATTAATGCCGGCGAGTTTAAACTGAACGGAGAAACAATTTGCCTAAACAAAAACAATAACGGCAACTCGTTACACGGAGGTACCATTGGCTATAGCCAAAAAAACTGGAAAATAAAAAAACGTAACGAAGGCAAGAATCCTTCCGTAACTTTTACGTGTGTCAGTGCTGATAATGAAGAGCATTTTCCGGGTGAATTATCGATAGATTTGACCTATATGCTCTCAGAAGAAAATGAATTGATTATCGAATATATCGCCAGCACAATAGAAGATACAATTGTGAATTTGACCCACCACAGTTATTTCAATCTTGATGGTCATCAATCCAGCGTTGTTAATCAGGAAATGCGTGTAAGTTCTCAGCGATTATTAGAAACTACAACTGCTGGAATTCCCACCGGCCGCTTTCTGAATGTTGCTAACTGTCCTTTTGATTTTACCTCTGCGAGAACCTGTCCGTCAAAAATTGATACCACTTTTGTTTTAAATAAAGAAAACGAATACGCAGCGTCTCTTTTCAATAGTGACAAAACTTTAAAAATGTCTGTTTACACGAATCAGCCCGCGGTTCATATTTATGTTGGCGGAAATTGCTTTAATACAATAAAAGGAAAAGAAAACGCAGCGTATCACCCCACGAGCGGAATTTGTTTCGAAACACAGAATTTCCCCGATGCGCCGAATCATGAACATTTTGCAACTTCTATTTTGAGAAAAGGAGAATTATATTATCATAAAACTATTTATAAATTTCAATCTTTTTAAGATGAGAAAAAACCTTCGAATTTCAGGGTTGTTGATCCTTGTTATGCTTCTTTTTTCCTGTTCCAACAGTAATGAAATAGGGGAAACTCAAGCAGTAAAGGTGCCAATTACCGACGATTCCTTTATAAGAGCCGCCGATATTTCTTTTTTACCGGAAATAGAAACATCGGGTGCTGTTTTATACAATAGTAACAACCAACCTGAAAATATGATTACAACTCTAAAAAATGCAGGTTGTAACACGATTCGAATTCGTCTTTGGAAAAATCCTGCGAATGGACATTCGGGATTAGCCGAAGTTAAAGCGTTGGCAAAACGCGTGAAACAAGCTGGTATGAAAGTTTGGTTGACGGTCCATTATTCGGATACTTGGGCTGATCCAGCGGTACAAAATACGCCAGAAGAATGGAAAAATTTGTCGTTTACCGATTTAAAAACGGCTGTCGCCAATTATACTTCAACAATTATCACGGAAATTAATCCTGATGTAATCCAAATCGGGAATGAAATCAATAGCGGATTGCTTTGGCCGCAAGGACATTTAATCAATCAGGAAGTACAAAGTCTGTCTTTATTGGCAACTGCAAGTGCTACCATTCGTGCCAAAGCGCCAGATTGCAAAATCATGATTCATTATGCAGGTGTTAAAGCCTCGGACTGCAACTGGTTTTTTAACAAAATAAAAAGTGTAGATTACGATTATATTGGATTATCGTACTATCCAATTTGGCACGGAAAAGATGTAGAGGTTGTAAAAACCGCCATCAATACGTTAGGAAAAACATACAATAAAAAAGTAATTATTGCTGAAACGGCGTATCCTTTTACGCTAGATTACAATGACTGGACTAACAATATTGTGGGTTTAGATTCTCAGCTGGTTTCCGGATTTCCTGCCACTCCTGATGGACAAAAAAGTTTTTTATTGGCAATAAAAACATTGGTAAAAGAGTCTGAATACGGTTTAGGATTTGCGTATTGGGGAGGAGAGTGGATTTCTTTCAAAGGAAATCAAGCTGCAAATGGCTCTACTTTTGAAAATCAGGCATTTTATGATTTTAATAATAAAGCGCTACCTGTTTTGCAGGTATTTAATAAATAATTCGATATGAAAAATTTACCAATGAATTCTCGATTCGTTCTAATGTCTTTACTGCTTACACTGCTTTTTTCCTGCAGTACATCCAAAAATGTTCAATCAACTTCAAAAAGTTCTTTTGCAAAAGGAGCTGATATAGGTTGGTTGCCACAAATGGAAGCCACAGGATATAAGTTTTATGATACCGACGGTGCTGAAAAAGATTGTTTGCAATTACTCAAAGACAGAGGAATGAATACCATTCGTTTGCGTGTTTGGGTAAACCCTTCTAATGATAAAGCAAGCGGACATTGTAGTCCAGCCGAAACTGTTGTAGCGGCTTTACTCGCTCAAAAATTGGGCATGCGCATTATGATTGATTTTCATTATAGTGATACTTGGGCCGATCCGGCAAAACAAGCGAAACCCGCAGCTTGGGCAAATCACACTTTTCCGGAATTATTAAATGATGTTTACAACCATACTTTTGAGGTGTTAACGGCATTGAAAAATGCAGGAGTTACGCCGGAATGGGTACAGGTAGGGAATGAAATTCCTGGAGGCATGATGTGGCCCGAAGGGAGTACCAAAAATTGGAATCAATTGGCACAATTACTTAACAAAGGGTATGAAGCTACAAAAGCTATTGATCCTAAAATTAAAGTTATCGTTCATCTTGACGAAGGAAATAATAATGAAAAATTCAGATTGTTTTTTGATAATGCCAAAGCAAATAATGTAAAGTACGACGTGATTGGACTGTCTTATTATCCTTTTTGGATCAAGAAAAACTACACGGAAACTATAGCGGATTTAGCTTATAATTTGAATGATATGGCTACTAGATATGACAAAGAAGTGATGGTTGTAGAAGTTGGTGGCGAATATGACAAAGTGCAAAATACGTATGAAATGTTAGCAGCAACAATCAAAGCAGTCAAAGCGGTACCAAATAATAAAGGACTTGGCGTAATTTATTGGGAACCACAAGGAGAAAAAAGTTGGAGCGGTTATTCCCTGAGCGCTTGGCAGCCTGACGGGTCACCTTCAGCGGCTTTAGATGCTTTTAAAGGATAGTTTTGGCTTTGCCTTTTGCGGAAGTATGAGTATATTAAGGAATAGATTTTAATTGCGTGACATTAAATAATTTTATAGGTTTAAAAATGAAGAAATTGATATGTATTCTTGTTGTATTTTTAGTATTTACACAAATGGCTTTGTCTCAAACACGAGCCATTAAAGTGTTAAGTAGCAATTGGAAATTTCAAAAAGGCGATTTTGAAGAGGCGCATAAAGTAAATTTTAATGATTCGAAATGGGAATCCGTAACCATTCCGCATGATTGGGCAATTTACGGGCCTTTTGATAAAAATGTAGACAAACAAAGAGTTGCCATTGTTCAAAACGGAGAAAATATAGCTACCGAAAAAACGGGAAGAACGGGAGCTTTGCCCCATGTAGGAACAGCGTGGTACCGCAATACATTTACATTGCCTAAAGATTCAAAAGGGAAAAAAATAATTTTACTTTTTGAAGGAGCAATGAGCGAACCTCAAGTGTATTTAAACGGGAAAAAAGTGGGAGAGTGGGCGTACGGCTACAGTTATTTTTATTTTGATGTTTCCCAATTTATACAAGAAGGAGCCAACACATTGTCAGTACAATTAACCAATAAGGAATTTGCTTCCCGTTGGTATCCGGGTGCTGGTTTGTATCGAAATGTAAGCGTTATTGTAAAAAACAACGAAAGTATTGACCAATGGGGGCAGTTTGTAACGACGCCTTTTATAAGTTCGGCAATGGCCAAAGTAAATATTAAGACCAAAGTTTCTGGCGAAAATACTCGTTTAATCACCACTGTTTTTGATGCCGAAGGACAGAAACTAAATTCAGAGGAATCTACGCTTCAATTCGGAAATGAGTTCGATCAAAACATAAAAGTAGAAAAACCAAAATTGTGGAGTCCCGAAACGCCTTACTTGTATAAAGCGGTTTCCCAATTGTATGTTGGAAAAGAACTAAAAGATGAAATTTCAACCCGTTTTGGAATCCGAGAAATAAAATACGAGCCCAATAAAGGTTTTAGTCTGAATGGAAAGATAACCAAATTTAAAGGAGTTTGTCTGCACCACGATCTTGGTCCACTCGGAGTTGCAGTAAATAAAGCCGCGTTGCGCAGGCAAATGAAGATATTAAAAGATATGGGTTGTAATGCAATTCGCAGTTCGCACAATATGCCCTCTTTTGAGCAACTGGAGTTGGCGGATGAAATGGGTTTTATGTTTTTGGCAGAGAGTTTTGATGAATGGGCAAAGCCAAAAGTAGAAAATGGGTATCATCGTTTTTTTGAGGATTATGCCGAAAAAGACATCGTAAATCTCGTGCAGGCTACAAGAAATCATCCTTCTATTGTGATGTGGAGTTCTGGAAATGAAGTGCCGGATCAATGGGGAGAGGCTGGTGTAAAACGAGCCAAATGGCTGCAGGAAATATTTCATCGAGAAGATCCAACACGTCCTGTAACTGTTGGTATGGATCAGGTAAAAGCGACTATGGAATCTGGATTTGGAGCTGTGCTGGATGTTCCGGGATTGAATTATCGGGTGCATTTGTATGATGAGGCATTTGCAAAATTTCCACAAGGGTTTATTTTAGGTTCCGAAACTGCGTCAACGGTTAGCTCCAGAGGGATTTATAAATTTCCTGTGGTTCAGGAGAAAATGAAACAATATCCTGATTTTCAGTCTTCCTCTTATGATTTGGAAGCCTGTAGCTGGTCTAATGTGCCTGATGAAGATTTTGTGCTTCAAGATGATAAACCTTGGGTGATCGGCGAGTTTGTTTGGACTGGTTTTGATTATTTAGGAGAGCCTACGCCGTATGATGAAAGCTGGCCGTCCCGAAGTTCTTATTTTGGAATTAACGATTTAGCGGGTTTACCCAAAGACCGCTATTATTTATACCGAAGCCGTTGGAATACGAAGGAATCAACCCTTCATATCTTACCGCATTGGAACTGGGAAGGCCGTGAAGGAGCGATAACCCCCGTTTTTGTATATACGAGCTACAACAGCGCCGAGCTTTTTGTAAATGGCAAAAGTATGGGAGTGCAGAAAAAAAACAACAGTACACCACAGAATCGCTATCGTCTGATGTGGATGGATGTGAAATATGAGCCAGGTATGGTAAAAGTTGTGGCTTTTGATGACAATGGGAAAGCAGTTGCAGAACAAGAAGTACGCACTGCCGGCAAGCCATACCAAATTGTTTTAGACGCTGACAGGAAAATAATCAATGCCAATGGCGAGGATATATCGTTTGTAACAGTATCTGTAGTGGACAAAAATGGAATTCTTTGTCCTACTGCGACTAACCAGCTAAAATTTAAGGTTTCAGGCGCGGGTACTTACCGGGCTGCCTGTAATGGTGATGCCACTTCACTCGAAATGTTTCATAAAGATACCATGAAGCTTTTTAGCGGAAAATTGGTAGTGCTTGTAAAATCGACAACGACTGCTGGTGCTATAAAACTTGAAGTAAATGGTGCTGGACTAAAGAGCGGAAAATTGACCTTAGTGTCTCAAAATAAATAAAAAGCAGAAGCGGGTATTGCAACAATACTTTTGAAAACTAAAAATTTAAAAAACGATAACAATAACAGTAAGTTTCCAAAAATTGAATTGGGAAACATACAATTTCTAAACAATGAATGACATTTTAGTACACAAAACAATTGATTTTTTTCAGCAGACTTTTAAATCAGAGCCTGAAAAAATTGTCCTTTCCCCCGGCAGAATTAATATTATTGGGGAGCATATTGATTATAATGACGGTTTTGTTTTACCGGCAGCCATCGATAAAATCATCTGTTTTGCTTTTGAAAAAAACAATTCGGATAGAGCTAAAATTGTAGCAATAGATTTGAATGAACGGTTTGAAGTTTATACAAACGAAGACCAAAATCAGACGGATAATGTATGGACAAATTACCTGCGCGGTGTTCTGAATCAGTTAAAAAAGAACGGTTATACCTTGGAGGGTTTTAACTGTGTTTTTAGCAGTAATATTCCTGTGGGTTCCGGTTTGTCCTCCTCGGCGGCATTGGAATGTGGCTTTTTATTTGGTTTAAATGAACTTTTTAATTTGAAAATCAAACCAATTGATATTGCCTTAATGGGACAAAAAGCAGAACATTGGGTGGGCATAAATTGCGGGATAATGGACCAGTTTTCCAGTGTGATGGGTTTAGAAAATAAAGTTATAAAAATTGATTGCAGAACATTGGAATTCGAACATCATGACGCTACTTTCAGTGATTATTCCTTAGTTTTATTCGATAGTAATGTCAAACATTCCTTATTCAGCTCTGCTTACAACACCAGAAGAGAAGAATGCGATGAAGGACTTTCGATAATTAGTGCTAATTTCCCGGAAATTACTAGTTTTAGAGATTGTAAAGAAGAGCAAGTTTTAAGTCTGAAAGATAAAATGAATGCGAATGTGTTCAAAAGAAGTCTTTTCGTGGTAAAGGAAATTCGAAGAGTAACGCAGGCTTGTGAAGCTTTGGATGTGGGAGACATTTTAGTTTTAGGGCAATTGATGTTCGAAACGCATGAAGGATTATCAGTGGATTATGAAGTGAGTTGCGCGGAATTAGATTTTTTGGTCAACACGGTTAAAAAGGAAAAATCAGTGATAGGTTCCCGATTAATGGGCGGTGGTTTTGGTGGCTGTACTATCAATTTAATTAAAAAAGGACAAGAAGATGCTGTGAAAAACAAACTTACAGGATTGTATCAGGACGCATTTGGAATAGAATTAAAAATTTATGATGTCAAAATTGGAAACGGAACATCACTTTATATTGCGAAATAAATGAAAAATTTTGACATAAACGAAGATCCGCACAGACGTTATAATCCGTTAATCAACGAATGGGTTTTGGTTTCCCCACACCGTTCGAAACGTCCTTGGCAAGGTCAAAATGAAACCGTAACTTCGGATACATTGCCCGAATATGACCCGACTTGTTATTTGTGTCCGGGAAATGTTCGAGCGAATGGAATGGTTAATCCGGATTATGAAGATTCATTTGTTTTTGAAAATGATTTTGCCGCTTTGAAGCAAGAAGAAATTGCTTTTAAAGAAAATAAAAACGAGACTTTTTTTAAAGTGAAACCGGAAAGAGGAATTTCTCGGGTGGTTTGCTTTTCGCCAAAACACAATTTGACATTGCCTGAAATGCCATCTGAGGCTATTGAAAAGATCATCCACACTTGGCAAAAAGAATACACGGATTTAGGCAATGTGGATTACATTAATCATGTTCAGATTTTTGAAAACAAAGGAAGTGTGATGGGTTGCAGTAATCCGCATCCACACGGACAAATTTGGGCGCAATCTTCATTGCCAACCGAAGTCGAGAAAACACAAAATAATCTAAACGCCTATTTTGATACGCACAATAAAACACTTTTAGAGAATTATGTAAAAGAAGAGTTGAAGTTAGACGAACGCATTGTTATTGAGAATGATCATTTTGTGGCATTAGTTCCTTTTTGGGCTATTTGGCCCTATGAAACGATGATTGTCAGCAAACGAAATGTGAATAAAATAACTGATTTCACTGATACGGAAGTGACTGATTTTGCGATTATTTTAAAACAATTGACAACAAAATATGATAATCTTTTTGAAACCTCTTTTCCGTATTCTTCAGGAATTCATCAATCTCCTACTGATGGAACGTTGCATCCGGAATGGCATTTTCATATGCATTTTTATCCGCCATTGTTGCGTTCAGCAACTGTGAAGAAATTCATGGTAGGATATGAAATGATGGGCGAATCACAAAGAGATATTACACCAGAAAAAAGTGCTGAAATTTTAAAAAACCAATCGAACGTTCATTATAAAATAGTAACCCAAAACTAAAAACATTTAACCAATGCAAACTTTAGCAGTCCAAGATTATATTGTCTTTTTATGTTATTTCATACTGATTGTCGGTTATGGAATATGGATTTATAAAAGGAAAAAGAAAGAAGAAACGAATAGTAAAGATTATTTCTTAGCCGAAGGATCACTTACTTGGTGGGCAATAGGCGCATCATTAATTGCCAGTAATATTAGTGCGGAGCAATTTATAGGAATGAGCGGCAGCGGTTTTAAGATGGGATTAGCGATCGCCACTTACGAATGGATGTCTGCTTTTACCTTGATTATTGTTGCTATTTTTTTTATTCCTGTGTACTTGAAAAATAAAATTTTTACCATGCCGCAATACCTGAATCAAAGGTATAACAGTAATGTTGCCATGATTATGGCTGTATTTTGGTTGCTGTTGTATGTTTTGGTAAATTTAACTTCGATATTGTATTTGGGCGCTTTGGCGATAAGCAGCATCTCAGGTTTGGACATTACTTTGTGTATGATTTTCTTGGCGTTTTTTGCGGTAATGATTACGCTGGGCGGAATGAAAGTGATTGGGTATACGGATGTGATTCAAGTTTTCTTTTTGATTTTGGGTGGATTAGTAACTACTTATTTAGCGTTGAATTTAGTTGCCGAAGAATTTGGATCTACGGGTGTTATAAACGGTTTTAATTTGATGACGACACAAGCAAACGATCATTTCCACATGATTTTTGAAAAAACAAATCCTAATTATATGGATTTGCCGGGATTGTCAGTTTTGATAGGAGGAATGCTAATCATCAATTTAAATTATTGGGGCTGCAACCAATACATTACGCAACGTGCATTGGGAGCTGATTTAAAAACGGCCAGAAATGGAATTTTGTTTGCTGCTTTCTTAAAATTGTTAATGCCTGTAATTGTTGTTTTGCCGGGAATTGCGGCTTTTGTATTGTATCAGAACGGACATTTTGGAACCGAAATGTTACAAGACGGTACTGTAAATCCTGATCGGGCGTATCCCGTTTTGCTAAACTTGCTTCCGGTGGGTTTAAAAGGGCTTTCGTTTGCTGCATTGACTGCGGCGATTGTAGCGTCATTGGCTGGAAAAGCGAATAGTATCGCTACTATTTTTACGTTGGATATTTATAAAACAAAACTAAATGTAGATGCCGATGAAAAAAAATTAGTTAATGTGGGCAAAAAAGTAATTGTGGTGGCGATGTTAATTGCAGTTGTAGTGGCGCCTTTTCTAGGAATTGATAAAAAAGGGGGATTTCAATACATTCAGGAATATACGGGATTTGTAAGTCCGGGAGTTTTCGCTATGTTTATTTTAGGCTTCTTTTGGAAAAAAACAACTTCTAATGCGGCTTTGTTTGCTACAATTGGTGGATTTATGTTATCTATCCTTTTCAAATTTATGCCAGCATTTGTTGACTTATCGTTCCTTCATTCGACTGGTTTTTCAGTGCCAAATGCTGATGGTGTTTATGAAATTCCTTTTATTGACCGAATGGGATTTGTATTCTTGATTTGCGTAATCGGAATGTACAGCATAAGTATGTACGAAACAGCTAAAGGCGTTAAAACAAATGGTCTTGAAATTGACCGTACTATGTTTAAAATGTCACCAGGTTTTACTGTCGGGATGTTGATTGTACTTTCAATTATTGCTGCTTTCTATACGATCTTTTGGTAGAAAACAGCCTAAAATAAAAAAAGTGATGGGTTCAATTATATTGAATTCATCGCTTTTTTATTTAATAATAAGGTACGAAGAAAATTGTTCGCAGTAATTTAGATGTGTGTAAAGTTTTTTTAATACCTGATTCATCTTTTTTGAAGAAAATATGTGTTTGCAAATAGTCTTTTACGAAAATCATTTTATTGTATGCGACAAAACTTTAATGAGTAAGCAAAATGAAAAAAAATAAGGCACAAAAAAAGCTTTCGAATTAACGAAAGCTTTGTATGATATTTGACTTTTATTTAGTTATTCACTAATGCATCTTGTTTCCAAGTTTTTACAGAAGCAATTCTACTATTGGAATAATCTACTTCACTTAAGTTGTTACCATTCCAGAACAACCATTTTCCAGTTTTTTGTCCATTTTTATAGGTAGCAACAGATTGTTTGTTTCCATTCGTATCGTATGAAGTCCAAACCCCGTCCAGTTTTCCATTTTTAAAGAAACCTTCTTGTTGTATTTTTCCATTTTCAAAATAGTAAGTCGTTTTAACTAATTCACCTACAGCTTCTAATTTTGGGTTATTTTCTTGAGCGAATGCTATTCCTGAAAAAAGTAATGCGGTTAATATTATATATTTTTTCATGTTGTTTATTTTTTTAAATTCATATTAGCTTAACAAATGTATAAAACATTTTACAATAAAAAAACTTTTACTTAACAATTTAATAACATTGGAATAAAATTTAACATTGGTTATAATGTTTGCCAAAAAACCAATTACTAAAATTTCTTATTTCTCAATTCATTATTCATAATTAGTCCTAAATTTGCACCCATCTCCAAAGGAGAAAATAATCTAAAATTTGAATCATGTATAGAAGTCATAATTGTGGCGAATTAAATGCCACTCATATTAATACAGAAGTTACCCTTGCGGGATGGGTTCAAAAATCACGCGATAAAGGTTTTATGAATTGGGTCGATTTGCGCGATCGTTATGGAATTACACAATTAATTTTTGACGAAAGTCGTTCTGAAAAATCCGTTTTTGAACTGGCCAAAACACTCGGTCGTGAATTTGTAATTCAAGTAAAAGGAACCGTTATTGAGCGTGAAGCCAAAAATAAAAATATGGCAACCGGTGCTATCGAAATTTTAGTGACAGAGCTAAGTGTTTTAAATGCTGCTTTGACGCCTCCATTTACGATTGAAGATGAAACCGATGGTGGAGAAGACATCCGAATGAAATACCGTTACCTTGACATTAGAAGGAATCCTGTGAAAAACAGTTTACTTTTTCGCCATAAAGTAGCAATGGAAGTTAGAAAATATCTTTCTGATTTGGATTTTTGTGAAGTAGAAACACCTTACCTAATTAAATCAACTCCAGAGGGAGCCAGAGATTTCGTAGTGCCTTCCCGAATGAATGAAGGACAGTTTTATGCATTGCCACAATCGCCTCAGACTTTTAAACAATTATTGATGGTGGGCGGAATGGATAAATATTTCCAAATCGTAAAATGTTTCCGTGACGAAGATTTACGTGCAGACAGACAGCCGGAGTTTACACAAATCGATTGTGAAATGGCTTTTGTCGAACAAGAAGATATTTTAAATGTTTTCGAAGGACTGACCAGACATTTATTAAAAGAAATAAACGGTATTGAAGTAGATAAATTTCCAAGAATTACCTACGATTATGCTATAAAAACTTACGGGAATGATAAACCGGACATTCGTTTCGGAATGGAATTTGGCGAGTTAAATGAAGCAGCGCAACATAAAGAATTTTCGGTTTTCAATGCTGCCGAATTAGTGGTGGGAATTGCAGTTCCAGGAGTTGGAAACTACACCCGAAAAGAAATTGACGGACTTATTGAGTGGGTAAAACGTCCACAAGTTGGCGCAAGCGGAATGGTTTATGTCAAATGCAATGATGATGGAAGCTATAAATCATCGGTGGATAAATTCTACAATCAAGACGATTTAACTCAATGGGCAAAAATCACAGGTGCAAAACCTGGAGAAATGATTTTTGTGCTTTCTGGTCCAGCCGATAAAACACGGACACAGTTGAGTGCATTACGTATGGAATTAGCGACTCGTTTAGGATTGCGGAATCCAGCCGAATTTGCACCGCTTTGGGTAGTTGATTTTCCTTTATTGGAGTTTGACGAAGAAAGCGGCCGATATCATGCCATGCATCATCCGTTTACATCTCCAAAACCGGAAGACATGCACTTATTGGAAACTGATCCGGGCAAAGTTCGTGCGAATGCATATGATATGGTCTTGAATGGAAATGAAATTGGCGGTGGATCAATTCGTATTCACGACAAAGCGACACAACAATTGATGTTCAAATATTTAGGTTTTACTGAAGAAGAAGCTAAGGCGCAGTTTGGATTCTTAATGGATGCATTCCAGTTTGGTGCGCCACCACACGGAGGTTTAGCCTTTGGATTGGATAGATTGGTTGCCATTTTGGGAGGAAGAGAAACAATCAGGGACTTTATTGCGTTCCCAAAAAACAATTCGGGAAGAGATGTTATGATAGATGCGCCATCAATAATTGACGAATCACAGTTAAAAGAACTGCATATAAAACTAGCTTAATTGTAGTTTGTCGTCATAATATGTTAGAAAACGTTGAATATCAATATTTTTGCAAAATAAAAAGAGAAGAACGTCTTTCGTATTATATTAAATATTACATTTGCTTCATTATAAATTATTATTACTATTACAATGCGTACAGGTACAGTTAAATTTTTCAATGAATCTAAAGGTTACGGATTCATTACAGACGAAGAAACAGGAAAAGACATTTTTGTTCATGCATCAGGAATCAACGCGGAAGAATTGCGCGAAGGTGACAGAGTTAGCTATGAAGAAGAAGAAGGAAGAAAAGGAAAAGTTGCTGCGAAAGTAGCAGTGATCTAAGCATAAAAAAAATATTTTTTTTGCCTACGAATGTTTAAAGCGTTCCGATTTTTATCGGAACGCTTTTTTGTTATTTCCCTCCAAGTGCCAATAAATTATACTCCAAATTCCAAATTGCGGAATTTCTAAAACGTTAAACACATCTTAATATAATGGGACTGCCTTATTTATAATTAATAAAAATTGTAAATTTACATCGTTATAGTTGGCATGTATTTTTAAGATTTAATTGTTATTTAATAATTTGAAAGTTATCTTTGTAGCTCATTTTCATTCAAAAAAAACACAGTATGCAATCCGATCAATTAAATTATATTCCAATTTTAATGCAGTTTATTCTAGCTGTAGGATTTGTTGTAGGAACTATATTGATTTCATCAAAATTAGGACCCAAAAGATCCTCTGAAGTTAAAGATAGAAACTTTGAATGTGGTATCGAATCTGTTGGAAATGCAAGAATTCCTTTTTCAGTAAAATATTTTCTCGTTGCCATCTTATTTGTTTTGTTCGATGTTGAGGTGATTTTCTTATATCCATGGGCTGTTAATTTCAAGGAATTGGGTATCGAAGGAATGGTCAAAATGGTCATTTTTATGCTTTTGCTTTTGGTGGGTTTTTTCTACATTATCAAAAAGAAAGCGTTAGAGTGGGAGTAAAAATTTATTTTAAATGTTGAGTTGTAAATAGCAAGTAATTTATGATTCAAATTTTATAATGGTAAATAATAAAAAATGAGTGATTCAAATATAAATATGGTTGCCCCTCCCGAAGGTGTTGTTGGGGAAGGTTTCTTCGCCACAAAACTGAATGATGTTGTAGGATTGGCTCGTGCAAATTCATTGTGGCCATTACCTTTTGCGACTTCTTGTTGTGGTATTGAGTTTATGGCAACGATGGCTTCGCATTATGATTTGGCACGTTTTGGTTCAGAAAGAGTAAGTTTTTCTCCTCGTCAAGCTGACATGCTAATGGTTATGGGGACGATTTCTAAAAAAATGGCGCCAATTTTACGGCAGGTTTACGAACAAATGTCAGAACCTCGTTGGGTTATAGCGGTAGGAGCTTGTGCTTGTTCAGGTGGAATTTTTGACACCTATTCTGTTTTGCAAGGAATCGATAAAGTAATTCCGGTTGATGTATATGTTCCAGGTTGTCCGCCAAGACCAGAGCAAATTGTTGATGGAGTTATGAAATTGCAGGAATTAGTGAGAAATGAATCGGTGCGAAGAAGAAGTTCTCCGGAGTATCAAGAATTATTGGCTTCATATAATATCAAATAAATAATGGCGCTAGAAACAATACAAATCCAAGAAAAATTAGTCGAAACATTCGATTCGGAAGTTTTTGAATTCAAACAGGAAAAAGATATATTTTCATTTGAAGTCGCTGCCGATAAAATTACGGCTGTAATTCTTTTTTTGAAAAACGACTCAACATTGCGTTTTCATTTTTTAACGGATTTATGTGGGATTCATTATCCTGACAATGATGTAGATCATCAATTTGCAGTAGTGTATCATTTGCACAATTGGTATGAAAACAAAAGGATTAAAATTAAGGCCTTTATTAACGGTGAAAATCCAGAAATTAAAACAATATCAAACATTTTCTTGAGTTCAAATTGGATGGAAAGAGAAACGTTTGATTTTTATGGGATAAACTTCATTGGTCATCCACAATTGAAACGTATTTTAAATATGGATGAAATGATTTCTTTTCCAATGCGAAAAGAATTTCCAATGGAAGACAGTGGAAGAACTGATAAAGATGACCGTTTCTTTGGAAGAACAACCGACAATTATTAAAAACACACACTATTATAATTTTTCACATTAAATAAATGTCAGAACTATTATTACCACCGGAGCATCGTTATGCTAAGAGAATAAAAGAACAACTAAATGAGGATGGAAGCGAGCTTTCGATCCTGAATTTAGGACCTACTCATCCAGCTACACACGGTATTTTTCAAAATATCCTTTTAATGGATGGAGAAAGAATTCTGGAAGCGGAACCAACCATTGGGTATATTCACAGAGCTTTCGAAAAAATTGCTGAAAACCGTCCTTTTTACCAAATCACACCTCTTACTGATAGAATGAACTATTGTTCGTCACCTATAAACAATATGGGTTGGTGGATGACATTAGAAAAATTGCTGGATATTGAAGTTCCAAAAAGAGCGCAATATTTAAGAGTTATTGTAATGGAATTGGCAAGAATTACGGATCATATTATTTGTAATTCGATTCTTGGTGTCGATACTGGAGCATATACCGGATTTTTATATGTGTTCCAATTTAGAGAAAAAGTATATGAAATCTACGAAGAAATTTGTGGAGCGCGTTTGACTACTAACATGGGAAGAATTGGTGGCTTCGAAAGAGATTGGTCACCGGAAGCTTTTAGAAAATTAGATGTGTTTTTAGAAGAATTTCCAGCAGCTTGGAAAGAATTTGAAAACTTATTCGAAAGAAATAGAATTTTTATTGACAGAACGGTAAATGTAGGAGCTATAACTGCTGAGCAAGCTATGGCTTACGGATTTACGGGTCCAAATTTACGTGCTGCGGGCGTGGATTATGATGTAAGGGTATCTCAACCATATTCTTCGTACGAAGATTTTGATTTTATTATTCCTGTTGGAAAATCGGGCGATACGTATGACCGTTTTTGTGTTCGTAACGCTGAAGTTTGGGAAAGTTTGAGTATCATTCGTCAAGCATTGGCAAAAATGCCGGAAGGAAATGACTTCCATGCAGATGTTCCTGATTATTATCTTCCTCCAAAAGAAGATGTTTACACGAGTATGGAATCGTTGATATACCATTTTAAAATTGTTATGGGAGAAGTTCCAGTTCCAGTTGCTGAAATTTACCATCCTGTGGAAGGTGGAAACGGAGAATTAGGTTTTTACTTAGTCACTGATGGTAGTCGTACTCCCTACAGATTACATTTCCGTAGACCTTGTTTTATTTACTATCAGGCATATCCAGAAATGATAAAAGGTGCTTTACTGTCGGATGCAATTGTTATTTTGTCAAGTTTAAATGTTATTGCCGGAGAGTTAGACGCATAAAGATTTCAGATTATTGATTATCAATTTCAGATTTTAAAATAAAATTTTGTGACTTTGTGCCTTCGTGGCAAAAAAAATAAAAATGGAAAGAACGTATCACAAACAAGAAATAAATATGACAGAAACATTGATGAATCGCATCAATGAATTAATTAGTCATTATCCTGAAGACAAAAGAAAATCGGCATTATTGCCAGTTTTACATGAAGTTCAAGATGCTCACGAGAATTGGTTGAGTATCGAGTTAATGAATAAAGTAGCAGCAATTCTTTTGATAAAACCGATTGAAGTTTACGAAGTAGTTTCGTTTTACACGATGTACAATCAAAAACCAATTGGTAAATACATGTTTGAATTTTGTCAAACTTCTCCGTGTTGTTTAAATGGAGTAGAGGATTTAATGGATTATACCTGTGAAAAACTGGGAGTCAAAGTGGGGGAACGTACTCCAGACGGTCTGTTTGAAGTGAGAGGAGTTGAGTGTTTAGGTGCTTGTGGTTATGCTCCAATGATGCAGTTAGGCGATTTTTACAAAGAACATTTGACGGCAGCAAAAATCGACCAGTTAATTGAAGATTGCAAAAACGATACAATAATATTACACGATAAATAACATGTCACAAAAAATATTATTAGACAAAATAAATATCCCAGGAATTAAAACCTATGAAGTATACCGTCAAAACGGGGGTTACGCTTCAGTAGAAAAAGCCCTAAAAACATTAACACCGGACGAGGTAGTCGAAGAAGTGAAAACTTCAGGATTGCGTGGTCGTGGTGGAGCGGGTTTTCCTGCCGGAATGAAATGGAGTTTTATTGATAAAAAATCTGGAAAACCTAGGCATTTAGTTTGTAATGCTGATGAATCAGAACCGGGAACTTTCAAAGACCGTTATTTGATGGAATTTATTCCTCATTTATTGATTGAGGGAATGATTACCTCCAGTTATGCATTGGGTGCAAACCTTTCATATATCTACATTCGTGGAGAATATATGTGGGTTTATAAAATATTAGAAAGAGCCATTAATGAAGCAAAAGCTGCTGGATTTTTGGGTAAAAATATATTAGGTTCAGGCTACGATTTAGAACTTTATGTTCATTGTGGTGCTGGTGCTTATATTTGTGGTGAAGAAACTGCGTTGATTGAATCCCTGGAAGGAAAAAGAGGAAATCCTCGTATCAAGCCACCATTTCCTGCCATTTCAGGACTTTGGTCAAATCCAACGGTTGTAAATAACGTAGAAACGATTGCCGCTGTGCCATGGATTGTTAATAATTCAGGTGCAGAATATGCTAAAATTGGTATTGGACGTTCTACGGGAACCAAATTAATTTCGGCATCAGGGCATGTTAAAAACCCGGGTGTTTATGAAATTGAATTGGGTTTAAGTGTTTACGAATTCATGAATTCTGATGAATATTTAGGCGGAATGAGCTCTGACAGACCGTTAAAAGCATTTGTACCGGGAGGAAGTTCTGTTCCTGTTTTACCTGCCCATTTAATTTATAAAACTGCCGCTGGCGAAGATCGTTTGATGTCATACGAATCATTGAGTGATGGTGGATTTGCAACGGGTTCTATGTTAGGATCAGGTGGATTTATCGTTTATAATGATACGTCGTGCATCGTTCGTAATACTTGGAATTTCTCCCGTTTTTATCACCATGAAAGCTGCGGTCAATGTTCTCCTTGTCGTGAAGGAACAGGCTGGATGGAAAAAGTATTGCACCGAATAGAAAATGGTCACGGTCGTGAAGAAGATATTGATTTGCTGCTGAGCATTCAAAGCAAAATAGAAGGAAATACAATTTGTCCATTAGGTGATGCGGCAGCTTGGCCAGTGGCAGCAGCAATTCGTCACTTTAGAGAAGAATTTGAATATCATATTCGTTTCCCGGAAAAAATAAAAAATAGAGATCATTTTGTTGCTGAACCTTTTGAAAAAGTAAAGCATTTAGTTTCTAAAGTAATCGTATAAAGTCAAGAATTTCAGAAAATGAAAGTAACCATAGACGGTCAAAGCATAGAAGTAGAACCAGGAACAACAATCCTGCAGGCAGCACGTATGATAGGTGGAGAAGTAGTTCCCCCGGCAATGTGCTATTATTCTAAACTAAAAGGGAGCGGTGGAAAATGCCGTTGTTGTTTAGTGGAAGTTGCAAAAGGAAGTGAAGCTGATCCAAGACCAATGCCTAAATTAATGGCATCTTGTGTAACAGGTTGTATGGACGGAATGGAAGTGAATAGTAAATCTTCACCAAGAGTAACCGAAGCCAGAAAATCAGTAACGGAATTTTTATTGATCAATCACCCATTAGATTGTCCGGTTTGTGACCAGGCAGGAGAATGTGATCTGCAAAATTTGAGCTTTGAGCACGGGAAATCAGAAACTCGTTTTATCGAAGAAAAAAGAACATTTGAACCTGAAAACATTGGTCCAAATATTCAATTGCACATGAACCGTTGTATTCTTTGTTACCGTTGTGTAATGGTGGCAGATCAATTAACCGACGATCGGGTGCACGGAGTAATGGATAGAGGCGATCATTCGAATATATCAACTTGTATTTCTAAAGCGGTCGATAATGAGTTCTCCGGAAATATGATTGATGTTTGTCCGGTAGGCGCATTGACGGATAAAACGTTTAGATTTAAATCTAGAGTTTGGTTCAGTAAGCCTTATAATGCACACAGAAATTGCCCGACTTGTTCTGGAAAAACTACCGTTTGGATGTTTGGTGACGAAATTCAACGAGTTACCGGAAGAAAAGATGAGTACCATGAAGTAGATGAATTTATTTGTAATGGATGTCGTTTTGATCACAAAGAAATTGCAGATTGGACGATTGAAGGACCAAGAGCATTCGAAAAAGATTCGGTGATCAATCAAAATAAGTACAATAGAAAATTACAAAAAGTAGAAATTGCTACCGAAGATCATATCCTTTTAGGTAGAGAAGAAGACCGCAAGAAAATAAGCATGGCGGAAATTCCATTGACTGAAGAAGACATTATTAATCAAAAAAGCTTGGGTAATAATGGATAGTACGATTATTATAGAAAAAAGTGTCATTATTGTTGCAGTTTTTGCTTTGACAATGTTGATGGCAATGTACTCCACTTGGGCTGAACGAAAAGTGGCCGCTTGGCTTCAAGATCGTGTTGGACCAAACAGAGCTGGTCCTTTTGGATTGTTTCAACCGCTTGCCGATGGTTTAAAGTTATTTTCGAAAGAAGAATTTGAACCGAATACTCCCAATAGATTTTTATTTTTTGTAGGTCCGGCGATTGCTATGAGTACCGCTTTGATGACGAGTGCCGTAATTCCTTGGGGAGACAGACTGCATTTGTTTGGAAGAGATATTTTATTGCAGGCCACGGATTTAAATATTGGATTGTTATACTTTTTTGGTGTTGTTTCAGTGGGTGTTTACGGTATTATGATTGGTGGTTGGGCGTCGAACAATAAATTTTCATTGATTGGTGCCGTTCGTGCTGCTTCGCAAATGGTATCGTATGAAATTGCCATGGGATTGTCCATAATTGCATTATTGATGATGACCGGAACGTTGAGTTTAAGAGAGATCTCTGAACAGCAAGCAGGAATGAATTGGAATGTGTTTTACCAACCGTTGTCTTTTATTATATTTTTAATTTGTGCTTTTGCAGAATCAAACAGAACTCCTTTTGACTTAGCGGAATGCGAAACGGAACTTATTGGAGGATACCACACCGAATATTCATCAATGAAAATGGGATTTTATTTATTTGCTGAATATGCAAATATGTTTATTTCCTCTACAATTTTAGCGGTTTTATTCTTTGGAGGTTATAATTATCCTGGAATGAGCTGGGTTGTTGAAAATTGGGGTGTAAATATTGCCAATATTTTAGGATTTGTTGCTTTGTTTATCAAATTGTGTGGATTCATATTTTTCTATATGTGGGTTCGTTGGACTATTCCAAGATTCAGATACGATCAATTGATGCATTTGGGTTGGAGGATACTAATTCCATTGGCGATCATTAATATTATCATCACCGGAATTGTGATTTTGAGAGCAGAAATTGCTACTTATTTAGGATTTTAATTAGTACCGAAAAAGCCCTAGCCCTGATAGCAGTGGAAATCCTTTTATCCTGAACTTGTTTCAGGATCCTGAAATAAGTTCAGGATAAAAGATTGAAACGAATAGCAGGATTAAGCTTCAAATAAAAATAAAAAATGTCAATAGAAAGTATATCCTTATCGGGAAGAAAAAAGCTAGTCTCTAATAAGGAGATGACTTTTTGGGAAAGAATGTATCTTATTGCGATTGTCAAAGGTTTGATAATTACGATTCAGCATTTGTTCACCAGAAAGGTAACGATTCAATATCCGGAGCAAGTACGTGAAATGAGTCCTGTTTATCGAGGTCAACACCAATTGAAAAGGGATGAACAAGGTCGTGAAAACTGTACAGCTTGTGGCTTGTGTGCGTTGTCCTGCCCTGCTGAAGCTATCACGATGAAAGCGGAAGAGCGTAGAGCCGACGAAAAACATTTGTATCGAGAAGAAAAATATGCGTCGATATATGAGATTAATATGTTGCGTTGTATTTTCTGTGGTTTGTGTGAAGAGGCTTGTCCGAAAGACGCTATTTACCTGACGACTTCTAAAGTATTGGTTCCATCCAGTTATGAAAGAGAAGATTTTATTTTTGGAAAAGACAAATTGGTCATGCCATTAGATATCGCAATGAAAAATGCTCAACTTAAAAACGCTAACTAATGTCTACAGTACTTATTATATTTTGTGTGTTGGCTGCTATCACTTTAGCAACGGCATTTTTGACAATTTTTAGCAAAAATCCGATTCACAGTGCTATTTATTTAGTGATTTGTTTCTTTTCGATTGCGGGTCATTATTTATTGTTGAACGCTCAATTCTTGGCGATAGTTCACGTTATTGTATATTCAGGAGCGATTATGATCTTGTTTTTATTCACCATCATGTTAATGAATTTAAATGAGGAAAGAGAAGTGCACCGACCTAGAATTACGCGATTAGGAGCTATTGTTTCTTTTTGCTTGATTTGTCTGGTTTTAATTGCCATTTTCATCAACTCAAAACCTATTGTAGGAGAATATGTTACTACCGGTGAGGATTATCAATCGATAAAAGTATTGGGTAAAATACTGCTGAATGAATATATGGTTCCGTTTGAATTTGCTTCTATATTACTTTTGGTTGCTATGATCGGAACTGTGTTATTGTCTAAAAAAGAAAAATTGCAAAAATAAGATGAACAATATTTTAAACCACATTGGTATTGAAAATTATATATTCCTCAGCGTAATACTTTTTTGTATTGGCGTTTTCGGAGTGTTGTACAGACGAAATGCCATTATCGTATTTATGTCAATTGAAATTATGCTTAATGCAGTAAACTTATTGTTTGTAGCATTTTCGACCTATCATCAAGATGCGCAGGGACAAGTTTTTGTGTTCTTTTCGATGGCTGTTGCTGCGGCAGAAGTTGCGGTAGGATTGGCAATTCTAGTTTCTATTTTTAGAAATTTAGGGTCAATCACTATCGATAATTTAAAAAACTTAAAAGGATAAATGGAAATGAATACCAATATAGCTTTAGTTTTAGTTCTTGCTCCTTTTTTAGGATTTCTAATCAATGTTTTCTTTGGCAAAAGCCTTGGAAAATTACTTTCAGGAATAATCGGAACACTTTCAGTTTTGGTTTCTTTTGTCGCAACTGTTTATTTCTTCAGTGGAATTTCAGCGCAACCGGAAGGAATTCGAATTGCTCTGTGTGACTGGATTCAAATCAGTAATTTCAAAGTTGATTTTGGATTTCAACTGGACCAATTATCAATTTTATGGTTGCTTTTCGTAACCGGAATTGGTTCTTTGATTCATTTGTATTCCATCAGCTACATGCATGATGATGAAAATATGCACAAATTTTTCGCGTATTTGAATCTGTTTATATTTTTCATGATTACTTTGGTAATAGGAAGTAACTTATTAGTGATGTTCATTGGATGGGAAGGCGTAGGTCTTTGTTCGTATCTATTAATTGGATTTTGGCATAAAAACCAAGAGTACAATGATGCTGCTAAGAAAGCTTTCATCATGAACCGTATTGGTGATTTAGGGTTATTAGTTGGAATTTTTATTCTTGGCAATTTATTCTCAACTTTAGATTATGCTACTTTAAAAACGGCTATTGCCACTGCAACTGATCTTGATATGTATTGGCTTTCTATTGCTGCTTTCGCTTTATTCATAGGTGCTTGTGGTAAATCGGCACAAATTCCTTTGTATACTTGGTTGCCGGATGCAATGGCAGGTCCAACACCGGTTTCAGCATTGATTCACGCGGCTACGATGGTAACTGCAGGGATTTTTATGATTACCAGATTAAATTTCTTGTTTGATTTGACTCCAGATGTCCAATCAATAATTGCTATAGTTGGAGCCGTTACCGCTTTAGTTGCTGCCACCATTGGTTTGGTTCAAAATGATATCAAAAAAGTTTTGGCGTATTCCACTGTTTCTCAATTGGGATTAATGTTCTTAGCTTTAGGCTTAGGTGCTTACGAAGTGGCCGTTTTCCATGTAATTACGCATGCTTTCTTCAAAGCTTGTTTGTTCTTAGGTTCGGGTTCTGTGATTCACGCTTTGCATGGAGAACAAGATATGCGTAAAATGGGTGGCTTGAAAAAAGCGATGCCAATTACGTTTGCAACGATGCTGATTGCTTCTTTAGCAATTTCAGGAGTTCCATTATTCTCTGGTTTTTTCTCGAAAGACGAAATTTTATTAGTGGCTTTCCATAATAATATTCCGTTATGGGTCGTTGCTTCGGTTGCCTCTATCATGACCGCTTTTTATATGTTCCGTTTAATGTTCTTAACGTTCTTCCAAGAATTTAGAGGAACCGCAGAACAAAAACACCATTTGCACGAAAGTCCTTCTTTGATTACCATTCCTTTGATTGTTTTAGCAATTTTAGCTACTATTGGTGGTTTGATTAGTTTGCCTGGAAACAGTTGGTTGAATGGCTATTTGACTCCTGTTTTACCAAAATTAGCAATCGCAGAACACCATTTAGGAACTACTGAATATGTTTTGATGGCTATTGCTGTTGTTGGCGGATTAATAGGCATTGGTATTGCTTACGCCAAATACATCAAACAAAATACAGTTCCCACAGAAGACGCGGCCATTACAGGGTTTTCTAAAGTGCTTTACAATAAATATTATGTTGATGAATTTTATAATGCTATTTTTGTTAAACCAATTAATTTCTTGTCTCGTTTTTTCAGAGACACTGTAGAAACAGGCTTGTCAGCTTTGGTTTTTGGATTAGGAAAAGTTACGAACGAAATAGGTTACCAAGGGAAGAAAATACAAAATGGAAGCATTGGTCTTTATCTTTTTGTTTTCGTATTAGGGCTTTGTGCCATCGTTTCTTATTTATTTTTAGCTCAATAATCATATAACATAAAATAGATTTTTTAACACCAAAATTTCAATTTTAAAATAAATTATCTTTTAAAAGTCTCTTACATTTGACCTTTAAAAAACAATAAAAAATTACAAATGAATGTATCTCTAATATTAATTATACTTTTGGTTGGTGCGTTTGCAACGTTTCTTGCAGGCGATAAATTGGCTTCAAAAGTTGCCTTGTTCTTTGGGTTAGCTGCTGCAGGCGCTTCTTTTGTATTATTAAATCACTATAATTTAGGTGAAAATATAAGTTTCATCAATCAGTGGATCACGCAACCAAATATTTCTTTTGCTCTTAAAGCAGACGGATTATCAATGGCGATGCTTTTATTGACCACAGTTTTGACTCCATTAATTATATTTTCTTCTTTTGGCAATCAATATAAAAATTCAAAATCATTTTATGCGTTAATCTTGTTTATGTCGTTTGCGATGGCAGGAACATTCCTTGCTTCAGATGGTTTGCTGTATTACGTTTTTTGGGAATTATCTCTTATTCCAATTTACTTCATAGCTTTAATTTGGGGTAATGGAGATACAGAAGAACGCAAAAAAGCAGTAGTTAAATTCTTTATCTTCACATTGGCAGGTTCATTATTTATGTTGGTGGCTTTTGTTTACATGTACCAAAAAGCGGGTAGTCTTTTATTAGAAGATTTATACAAATTGAACTTATCAGCAACCGAGCAATTATGGATATTCCTGGCTTTCTTCTTGGCATATGCGATTAAGATTCCATTAATTCCGTTCCATACTTGGCAAGCAAATGTGTACCAAAAAGCCCCAACCGCCGGTACGATGATGTTGTCTGGTATCATGCTAAAAATGGGATTGTACAGCGTTATTCGTTGGCAATTGCCATTAGCGCCGTTAGCAGCGAAGGAGTACATGTATATTTTCATCGGACTTGGAATTGCAGGTGTGATCTATGGTTCTATCGTAGCATTGAAACAAAAAGACTTAAAGAAACTATTAGCGTACTCTTCTTTGGCACACGTAGGCTTAATCGCAGCCGGAACGTACACATTGACATTAGACGGTTTGCGTGGCGCGGTTTTACAAATGATTGCACACGGATTGGTAGTCGTTGGATTGTTTTACGTTGCTGAGATTATTTTTAGAAGATACGAAACCAGAGCCATTGCTGAAATGGGTGGTATTCGTTCTCAAGCACCAAAATTTACTTCGATGTTTTTAATTTTGGTTTTGGCATCGGTTGCCTTACCAACTACCTTTAACTTTATTGGTGAATTCACCATTTTATACAGTCTTTCGCAAATTAATATTTGGTTTGCTGTTTTAGGAGGAACAACCATAATTTTAGGAGCGTATTATATGTTGAAAATGTTTCAACATGCGATGTTGGGAGAGACCAATTCGAAAGTTTTTGCTGATGTAACTATCAGCGAAGGAATAACTTTGGTACTAATAATTGGTGTTCTATTCTTTTTCGGGATGTATCCAAAGCCAATAACCGATTTGATTACCCCAAGTCTGGAAGAAATCCTTAAAGTTATCAATAGAAATTAGCATTTAGGATTTGAGATTTGAGATTTTTGTTGGATGAGTAACTAGGAAGATTTTAACCATGACTAAAGAACAATTAAAAAATAGGACGAAGCAATTTGCATTGGATGTTTTTAAATTCTTAATGAGGTTAAATAAAACTAAAGCTGTCGATGTAGTTTCATACCAGCTTTTTAAATCATCTTCATCAGTTGCTGCTAATTATAGAGCAGTTTGTAGAGGTAAATCGACTGCTGATTTTTTAAATAAATTAAAAGTAGTAGATGAAGAAGCTGATGAAAGTTTATTTTGGTTAGAATTTATAAAAGGATTAGAAATAGAATGTGATAAAGTTGAGCTTGAAAAATTAATAAAAGAAGCTGATGAATTGGTAGCAATCTTCTCAGCAGGAATAAGAACAATAAAAGAGAAAAATAATATAAAAAATTAGATTTCAGATATAAAGAATTAGTCGGGTTTTAAATCCTAATTCGTAAATCCTAAATCAAACAATCAAAAAATGAATACATTAATAGCTATAATAGGATTAGGTGTTTTATGCCTTTTATTTGAAATATTTAATTTAAGGAAAGCCATTGTGCCTTTAACGATCATTGGATTAGTAGGAGTGTTGGGTTTAACCATATCTGAATTTAATTCAACTGAAAGCTACTACAACAACATGATTGTTGTGAGTAAATTTTCAAGTACTTTTTCATCATTGTTTATTGTGCTTACCATTTTCTTGGTGGCTTTAGGTCATAATTTTTACGAAAACCACCAATCTAAAATCTCAGATTTTATTGCCATAAAAATATTTTTATTGGCAGGAGCGGTGGCAATGGTTTCTTTTGGAAACTTAGCGATGTTCTTTTTAGGAATAGAAGTATTATCGATTGCGCTTTATATCCTAGCGGCAAGTGATCGTATGAATTTAAAAAGTAACGAAGCGGGAATGAAGTATTTCTTAATGGGATCTTTTGCATCAGGAATTATTCTTTTTGGTATTTGTTTAATTTACGGGGCCATGGGAAGTTTTGACGTTACTGAAATCAGCGAATTATCACAATCAGCTGAATTGCCAATTTGGTTCCCAATAGGGATTGTATTGGTAACAATAGGGATGTTGTTTAAAGTGGCGGCAGTTCCATTTCATTTCTGGGCACCGGACGTCTACGAAGGTTCGCCAGCGTTGACAACGGCTTTGATGAGTACTTTGGCTAAAGTAGTTGCGATGGCGACTTTGTACAAATTATTATCAGTAATGAATGCGGATATTTCTGAGTCATTCAAAATTATCGTAGTCGTGATTTCTATGGCTTCCATGACTGTTGGTAATATAATGGCCTTGAGACAAACAAATGTAAAACGTATGTTAGCTTTTTCAGGGGTTTCCCACGCCGGTTTTATGTTGATGACTTTATTAAGTTTATCTACGTCCGCAGGAAGTTTGTTGTATTATGCTTCCGCGTATTCTTTATCTGGAATCGCTGCTTTTAGTGTGATTTTGTACGTTTGTAAAAATAGAGATAACGAAGATATTGTGAATTTCCACGGTTTAGGAAAAACCAATCCATTGTTAGCAGCAATTCTTACAGCGGCTTTACTTTCTATGGCTGGTATTCCGATTTTTGCCGGATTCTTTGCTAAGTTGGTTTTATTCAATCAAACGATTCAAGCGGGTTATTTAGCTTTAGTAATAGTGGCAGTGGTGAATTCCATTATCAGCGTTGGATACTACTTCAAATTGATTATGGCGATGTACACCAAAGAACCAAACGAAGAACGAAAAGGAACGCCAGTTATTATTTATGCCGTTGCTGTTATTGCGATTGTGTTGAATATCGCATTAGGTTTATTCCCTTCTTTAGTGTTGGATTTATTAGCATAAACCGAAGCTTAAAAATATTAAGAAAACCATCAGAAGTAATTTTGATGGTTTTTTTGGTTTAAAAGCGCGTTCGTGATTCAAATAAATATTTACTATTCAAGTATCTATAATTTTATGCTAAAACCCAAAAATTTCAAAATTGAATTGAGTAAATTTGTATATACAAATATTTAATCATTTACTAAATTTAAGATCATGGGAAATACATTAAAAATACAAATTTGGTCGGATATTATGTGTCCGTATTGTTATATAGGAAAAAGGAGAATAGAAGGAGCATTAGCGCTTTTTGAACATAAAGATGCTGTTGAAATTGAATGGAAAAGTTTTCAGTTAGACGCTGGTTTTATAGCGTCTCCTGAGGACAATATGGTAGAGCATTTAGCAGAAAAATATAGAAAGGATAGTGATTGGGCTCAAAATATGCTGGATAGTATGACCGAAAATGCTAAAAATTCAGGATTGGATTTTCATTTTGAAAAATCTATTTTAGCAAATTCTTTGAATGCACACCGACTTTTGCATTTAGCTAAAAAACACAATCTGGCGGATAATTTAGAAGAAATACTGTTCAAAGCGTATTTGACCGATGGAAAGAACGTTAATGATTTAAATACTTTGAAAACGTTAGGACTGGAAGCAGGGCTGAATGCAGAAGCTATTGAGGAAGTGCTAAATTCTGATGCTTACGCAAATGAAGTGCAACAGGATATTGAAGAAGCGCAAACTATAGGTGTTCAAGGAGTTCCCTTTTTTGTTTTCGATAATAAATATGCAGTTTCAGGTGCGCAACATGTGGAAACATTTGTGAAAACACTTGAAAAAGTATGGGAAGAAGGTAAATTTGATTCTAAGGTTACTTTGTTGAATGCTACTGATGGAGACAGCTGTGGAATCGATGGATGTGATTAAAAATAACACTACAAACCATTAATAAATTAGGTGTCGTATAGATTTACGGCTTTATAAAACTTAATTTATTAGTGGTTTTAATATATTGCTAAACATTTGCAATAGCATTTAATCGGGGAAAGTAATGAAAGATCGGTAATTATGAGTGTAAGTACTAAAGTAATCCGTTGGGGAATATTGGGATGTGGCGATGTTACTGAAGTGAAAAGTGGCCCCGCGTATCAAAAAACGGAAGGTTTTGAAGTAGTGGCAGTAATGCGAAGAGATGCCGATAAAGCTGCTGATTATGCTAAAAGACACGGAATAAGTAAGTTTTATAGCAATGCCGATGATCTAATTAATGATCCTGAGATTGATGCAATTTACATTGCCACACCTCCTGATGTCCATAAATTTTACGGACTCAAGGTGGCAGCAGCCGGAAAAATATGCTGTATCGAAAAACCTTTAGCTCCAAATTACCAAGAAAGTCTTGCAATTTATAATGCTTTTGCAGACAAAAACATTCCTTTGTTTGTAGCGTATTATAGGCGTACGCTACCTCGTTTTCAGCAAATTAAAATGTGGCTTAATGCCAAAAGCATTGGTGCAATCAAACATATAAGATGGCACTTGAGTAAACCCGCAAATTCTACAGATGTATCCGGAGATTATAATTGGCGAACCGATGCCGCTATTGCTACAGGCGGTTATTTTGATGATTTAGCGAGTCATGGGCTGGATTTGTTTATTCATTTTTTAGGAAATATAAAAGAGGTTTCAGGGATTAGTCTCAATCAGCAGGGATTGTATTCTGCTAAAGATGCCGTGACTGCGTGCTGGGTTCATGATTCTGGAATTACGGGTTCTGGAAGTTGGAATTTTGGTTGCTATGAACGGGAAGATAAAGTGGAGATTTATGGAAGCAAAGGAAAAATAACGTTTTCTGTATTTGAAAATGAACCGATAATCCTTTCTAACGAACTGCAGCAAACGGAATTATTTATTGAACATCCTGAAAACATTCAGTTGTATCATGTAAAGCAAATGCGAGAAGACCTTTTGGGGAATAGTAAGCATCCTTCCACAGGTTTAACTGGATCACATACAAGTTGGGTTATGGACAAGATTATTGGGAATATTTAGTAGTTCTCAATTGTTCAAACAAAAAACCCGCTGATACGAATACCAACGGGATTTGTCAAACCAATCATCAAAACCAAGCAATCATCTTCTGTTTATTACAATTGCAGTATTAGTGGATACTTTAGTGTCTTCAACTTTGACTTTCGTATCATTGTTTTTATAATAGTAGTGCTCTTGATCATTGGAGTTTTGGTTATGATCATAATCATAATCGTTGTCGTAACTGTTGTTTTGGGCATATTGATATCCTCTGTCACCTTTTACAGTTCCAACCATATCAACAATTTGACCACGACGGTTGTAAATAATTTGTAAGCCACCTACTCGTTCCAACGCATAACGGTTGTAAGTCATGTAGACAGAACCTACTCGTTTTATTCTATCATTTGAGTCATAGTTAATAAACACATTTCCAATACGTCTTACCCTGCCCAAATTGTCGTGTTCTACTTGTACGCCATAATTTCCGTTCCTGCTATTTGAGGTTGCACCGTACGTTGTATTGAAACCATTTTTTTTACCCATTTTATAATACATACCGTCATTTGAGCTATTTGAAGGACGTGTATTAAAATCAAATTGTCCGTCAGGAAACACGAAGAACTCAATTCCTCTTTCTGTGAACACGATCGGGTGGGCATCTCTAAAATCTACAAGTGATCTTCTTTCTACAGAAAAATCGATTTTTTCTGTGGCTGTCGCTACATTACCTCCAAATACGAAGATACTAGCAACTAAAAAGGTAATTTTTTTCATGATACATCTATTTTGAATTTTGCCTACTCTTTAGCTTTTCGGCTTTCGCTTTTTTGAACTTATTTGGTAAGAGATATTCAAGTAGCATGCCAAAGAGTAGCAGAGTAGTTTGGTGATTTTAAGTAAAGAATGGATTGTAAATGCATAATTAACTTATTATCAATTATTTGCTATTTAAAAAAAATAAAAAATATTTTTATAAAAAAGCTTTTATTAGGAGTTTTTACAATAATTCCAGATTTGCTAAATACTTTTTCTTGTGCTTTTAGCATTTTTATAATGCTAATAAACACGCAATCATTTATGGGAATAAGGACCTTATTGAAAATCCACTGTCCACTTTTTAAATCAAAGTTAAAGGCAATTCCATAATTGATGTGGGAATCAATTAAAAAGATGTTCGAATGTGGGATAGAAGTTTAAAACCGCAAATAATAAAATTGTCATTTGCTTTAATGATAGTGAATTTGCAGTGAAACGCTTGCAAGTCGAGAAAGATAGTTTGTATTTCATGCCTGAAAATCCAATTTTTGCTCCGATAAAAGTCACTAAAGAAAACCAATTGATCATTTGGGGAAGTGGGACGGATGTGATTAAGAAGTTATAGTTAAATCTTTTGTTTCGAAATAAATACCTTTAAAAAAAGAAAGGCTTCCAATGCTATTGGGAGCCTTTCTTTTATCTTAAAAAATTACTGTTTATACGGTATGTTTTGGATTAAAACCATCTTCGCTTAACTCGACGTGGTCATAATCAGCAACCATTTCAGCTTCGTAATCAACTTTTTCTCCTTTACCGAATTTAGCAATTAATTTCTCCATAATTTCATAAATTACAGGAACAATAATCAAGGTTAAAAATAGGGAAGAAATCAATCCTCCGATAATTACCCATGCCAATCCATTTTTCCATTCGGCACCGGCTCCACTTGCAAGTGCAATTGGCACCATACCAAATACCATCGCGATAGTGGTCATCAAAATTGGGCGAAGACGCGCGTGATTCGCCTGAATTAATGCGGTTCTTATAGTTTCACCCGCAGCTCTTCGCTGATTCGTGTAATCTACCAGCATAATTGCATTTTTACAAACCAGACCAATCAACATAATAACCCCAAGAATCGTAAATATATTCAACGTATTATTGGTCAAAGCCAAGGCTAATAAGGCTCCTATAAACGAAAGCGGAATAGCAAATAATACCACAAACGGGTGAACAAAACTGTCGTATAAGGAAACCATTACAAGGTAAACCAAGATAATAGCAGCCAATAAAGCAATTCCTAATGTTCCAAAACCTTCTGTTTCATTCTCTTTTTGTCCCCCCCAAATATAGTCTACACCAATTGGTTTCTTTAATTTATCAATTTTTTCTTCCCATTGTGATACTATCGTTCCAGAAGAGATACCAACATTTTGGCCTTTAACAGTTACAGATGCTGTTTTGTCTCTACGCTCTAATTGGCTTGGACCAGAACCTTCAGTTACCGTTGCAAATTGATTTAACTCGATTTGTTGACCAGAGTCGTTTATGAAGATCAAGTTGCTTACATCAGCAATACTTTTTCTATCGAAAGCATTATACTTAATATTGATGTCGTATTCGTATTCGCCCGCTCTAAAACGTCCGTCGGTATTTCCGCTAAAAGCCGTTTGCATGGTTATACCCACCGTTTGTAAACTTAAACCAAGTGCGGCCATTTTATCTCTGTCTACTTTTACGCTAACTTCAGGATTTCCGTCTTCTACCGACAATTCAATTTCTGTGGCTCCAGGAATGGTGCGCAATTCTTTTTCGACAGCAATAGCAAATTTCATAGCACTTTCTACATCTGGACCTGTTACAATAAGTCCTAAAGTAGCATCTTCAGCTGTTCCTAAAATACCTACGGGAACCGTTTTTACTTTTGCGCCAACTAGTAATTTTTCTAATTTACGTTTGGTTTTTGCAGCGTAAACATTTGCAGGTTCATCACGCTGGTCTAATTCAACCATTTTCACGTTAATTTCTGATTTATAAGCAGTTGATTGTGAAGCCCCCATACCACCACTAGTTTGACCCACAATAGTAAATTGACTGTGAACAAAATCTTCTTTGTCTAAAAAGGCCTCTGCTTTTTGCGTCATGAAGTTGGTTTGTTCTAAAGAAGCATCTTTTGGCATTTCGATTTGAACTAAAAACTCACCACTATCTGATGCTGCAAAGAACTCCCCACCAATAAATCCTGCTGGTACCAATGCAATTGAGCTGAAGAATAAAACTAAAACAATGGCAAGTGTTGTTTTGTAGTGATCCAAAGACCATGTCAGTAATCCAGAGATCCAATTGATGAAACGGGTTAAATAACTTTCAAAACCAAGAATGATTCTTCCAAAAAAGTTTTTACCTTCAATATGTTCTAATTTTCCGTATCTAGATGATAACCAAGGAATAATAGTAAACGAAGCAACTAATGACAATAAAGTGGATATAATTACCGTGACACAAAATTGCGTAATAATATTAGAAACCAGACCAGAACTCAATGCAATTGGTAAAAATACAACAACAATTACAAGCGTAATCGATACTACAGTTCCACCAATTTCGGCTGTACCATCATAAGCAGCTCGAACTTTGTTTTTGCCCATTTCCATGTGCCTGTAAATATTTTCAAGAACCACAATAGCATCATCCACAAGAATACCTACAACGAGTGACAATCCTAACAAACTCATTAAGTTCAAAGTATAACCCATTATGTAAATCCCAATAAAAGTGGCAATTAATGAAGCAGGGATAGATACCATTACAATCAAGGAGTTTCGAATACTATGTAAGAAAAACAGCATGACAAAAGCCACTAAAAGTACCGCGATAAGCAAATCGTGCACAACGGCATCTGCTGCTTCAAGGGTAAAAATGGTACTGTCTTTGGCAATTTCTAGTTTTAATTCGGAAGTTTTATATTCTCTTTCCAGTTTCGCAATGGTTTTCACCAATTCTTCACTTACAGCAACTGCGTTGGCATCAGATTGCTTTATAATTTGTAAAATAATTGCACTTTTCTGGTTCACACGAGCCACTTTCTCCGTAATTTTTTGCGTGTCTTGTACATCTGCAACATCGCCTAAACGAACTTGAATTCCACCTCTTGAGGACACAATTAAGTTTCTTAACTCCTCAACGGTTTTATATTTTCCAGCTAAGCGGATTAATATTTTTTGTTCCCGAGTTTGAATGTTCCCTGTTGGGAAATCCAAGTTAGAGGATAAAATGTTCTGTTGCACTTGAGGCACCGAAAGTCCGTAGGCTTGCATTTTTACTGCATCAAGATTGACTTGAATTTCTCGCTCTTGTCCGCCTGTGATATTAACTTGAGCTACTCCTTGCACACGAGAAAGTACCGGCGCAAGTTTCTTGTCTACTAAGTCGTAAAAAGCAACTTCGTCCATTTTTCCGTTGGCACCAATGGTCATAATTGGTAAATCGCTCAACGAAAACTTGTTTAATGAAGGCGCCTGAGCGTCATCTGGTAAGTCATTGATAATGGCATTTATTTTACGCTGCGCATCATTCATAGAAATATTTACATCAGCATTAGATGTCAATGTTATCGAAACCGAGGATAAACTTTCAAAAGACTTAGAATCAATTTTTTTGATGTTTTCCAATGATGAAATTGCGTCTTCAATTTTTTTGGTAACGGTATTTTCGACCTCACTAGGTGATGCTCCGGGATAAACCGTTGCAATCGAAATCACGTTGGTTTCGAATTTTGGAATCAATTCGTAGCCCAATTGGCTGTAACTGAACAGTCCTCCTAAAGTTAGTATCGTAAATAGTACGATGACTAATGAAGGACGTTTTATGGATATTTCTGCTAATTTCATATATTTAAATTTTTATATCTTGTAGCTTTATGCTTGAAGCGGTTTCTTTATGACTTTAAGGCTTTCGACTTTGAGACTTATTTTATAATATCCACTTTAGATCCGTCTTGAAGGTTGATTTGACCTGTGACAATTACAGTTTCGCCTTCTGAAAGACCGTTTAAAATTTCTACCTTTTCACCAAGAATTCTTCCGGCCGTAACCGTTTTCAGTTTGGCTGTTCCGTTTTCAATTACAAATATTTCATTGCTGCTCACACTTCCTAGAAAGGCATTTCTAGGAACAATCATCAACGATTGTTTTCCTTGATTAGCAGTAAATTCAGCGCTTCCGTACATTCCGGCTTTCAAATCATTTGAAGCATTATTAGCAATTTCGATTTCTACAGGAAAGTTCAAACTTGCGTCCGCTTTTGGAGCGATGAATGAGATTTTTCCGGAGAATGTTGCGTCTGGATAGACGCTCGCTTTCACAGAAATTGTAGTTCCTACTTTTAAACCTGCAACCTGATTTTCATTGACATTAACTTTCAGTTTTAATTTTGACACATTTACGATGTCAAACAATTGAGTTCCCGCACCAAGAACAGATCCCGGTTCAATGTATTTTTTGTTCACAATTCCGTTTATTGTCGCCTTGATATTAGTATCACCAATGTTTACTCTTGCTTGTTGCAATCTTGATTTTAAAGTTACTAAATTCAATTTGGCTTGGTCTAATTGTTGTTTCGTTACACCACCCGTTTTAAAAGCATTTTCAAAACGACTGTAATCGGTCAAAGCATTTTGATAAGAAGCTTGTGCTGTTTGCAAGTCAGCCGTAATTTGTTCGCTTCTTACAATTGCTAAAGTTTGACCAATGCGCACTTTGTCACCTTCATCAACTAAAACACGAACTACTCTTCCTGATTTCTCAGCAGAAAAACTTAATTCTTGTAATGGCGCGAAATTTCCATTGGCAGAGAAATCAAGTGAAACTTCTTCGGTTTTTACCGTGGCAACTTTAACAGAAATACTGGCATTTTTCTCTGCTACAATAGCAGTTTTAGCTTCGTTTTCTTTTTTGTTATTCATTAATACATATCCGATAACGCCTAAAGTGGCTACGATTGCTACAACGATTAGTATGTTTTTTTTCATTTTTTTTAGTTATTTATAAGTGATTTTAATTCTCCTTTTGATTTGATTAATTGTATTTCTGCCAGCTTGTAGTCTAATATGGCTGATGTGTAGTTGTTTTGCGCTTCAGTCAATGAGTTTTCAGCATCTAATAAATCAGTTAAAGAGGCCAATCCTTGAATGTAATTGTTTCTAGTATTGTCTAAAACTTCTTTGGCTAATTGCGCATTCTCTTTTTGATTGTTGATTGTCGTTAAACTGTTGTCAATTTGAGTTTTTGCATTGGCGAAAGCCAGGTCAAGGGATAATTTTGTATCGTTTAGATCTTCTTTTATGGATCGTAAATCGATATCAGCTTGTCTTACTTTGGCACGAGTACCAAATCCAGTAAAAATAGGCACTTTTAAATTCAAACCAATTGAGGAGAAATCTGACCAATATACGCCATCAGCCGGTTTTCCTCCGATAGGCATTACAGGACCCTGACCAATATAATTGTACCCGGCGCTCAATGATACTGTTGGATAATAACCAGCTTCAACAGCCTTTTTTTGATAAGTCAACAGTTGTTCTTGTTTTTTCAAAAGCAAATATTCTGTTCTGTTTGACGTATTTGGAACTTCTGACAATGATTGCGAGCTCACTTCAAATGCCGTATTAGGAATCACGATCTGAGTTTCTATTGGCATTCCCATGTAGAATTTCAATGTGTTTTCCTGAATTTGAACTGCATTCAATACTTGTTGGCGTTGCGTATTGATGTTTGAAATTTTAACTAAAATTCGATCCAAATCAATTTTTTTAGCTAATCCGTTGTCAAATTGCCCTTTGATTATGTTTCGTACTTTAGTAGTGTTTTTATATGTACTATCAATAACCGTTAGTTTTTGTCGTTGCACGTAAACCTGATAATAATTATTGGCCACGCGCTCAATTACCTGTTCTTCTGTTAACTGTTCGTTAATTTGGTAAAATTCTCTAGTAGATTTTGCTGCTTTCAAACCAATAAAAACCGATTGATCGAAAAGTGCTTGAGTCAAAGAAACACCAGCAGTTGAAATCCATTTTTGACCAAAATTAGCTTGGATAGTACTTCCTGGTTGACCAAAATTAGCTCCATCGATTACAGTTGTCTGTAAAACAGGATTGTATGTCAGATTACCGTTGGCTGAAATTTGTGGTAAAGCTCTGGAGCGTATTTCCTGAATTTGGTATTCGCTGTTCTCCACTTTCAGTTTTGCTTTTTTAGCATCGGCTTTATTCTCTAAAGCGTAATTGATAGCTTCTTTCAGCGTCAGCGATTTTGTATTTTGTGCATTGGCACCAAGCGCAAATGTCAAAATTATTAATAGAACTGTTTTTTTCATTATTAAGTAATTGGATTAAGTAAGTTTTTTTCTAATTCGGCAATTCCTTTTTCTGTAGCCATTGCTCGTGTGTGGTATTCAAGGGCTTCCATTTCTAATGCAAAAGCTTCTCGTTCGGAACGGGTGTTTTCGTTAATGCTAAAAATCAATGCATAATAAAGTTTGATGTAGGCTTCAATATTTAAGTCTTTTCTATACAAGCCCTGAGCAATTCCTTTTTCGATATTTTGCTTGAAACAACTTTCACATTCTTGAATTTGATACTCTAAAACCGTTTCGTAAACTTCCGGATAATGTTTCTTCAGTTGATAAATCGGAGAAGTATCAGTTGATTGAAACATATCGGCAAACATTTTCCTGATTTGGAAGTTTTCCTCGATGGCGTTGTAGTTTCTAGAAATAATGTCGGTGATAATTTCATGAACTTCTTTACGAAGCACTTGTGTGCTTTCTTGTATCAACAATTCTTTGTTAGCAAAATATTTATAAATTGTTTTTTTTGAAATACACATTTCACCAGCAATGTCATCCATAGTGATGCTCTTAAAACCCAGTTTCAAAAACATATCTTTTGCTTTATTTATAATTTTTTCTTTCATTTTTTGTAATCTGAAATAGTTTTATTCTGTTATAAATCAATTAATTAAAGTTTAAAATGGAGGGCAAATGTACAAAGGAAACTATTAGCACTGAAATAGTTTCCATTAATTTTGTAATTATTTAACATTCGACTACGGTTGAAGTTTTAAACGGTAAATTCTAAATTGGCAATCAGTTTAATGTCCTGACCCAGAGCTATTCCGCTAGTTTGATTGAATGAAATAAAGGTTAGCCCAAAATCTTTACGGTTAATTTTTCCGCTTATTTCAAATCCTGCCTTTTGATCCCCATTGTAAGCATTGATTCCAATAAATTCCGCATCGAGTTCCACTACTTTAGTAATGTTTTTGATAGTCAAATTTCCTTTTAAAAAATTGATGTTTTTATTTATTTTTTCAAAAGAAGTCGACTTGAAGCTGATTATTGGATATTCGTTGACATCAAATAAATCATTCATTTTTAAATGCGTGTCGATTTGTTCCAGTTTAATGTCTTTGTTGTTTACATCCAAAGAAAACTCAATTGATGCGTCTTCAATTTCATTATTTTCGATCTCTATATGCCCGCTAAATTTGTTGATGGTACCCGCTAAATAAGCAATTATAGAGTGTCTCATTTTAATTAGAACATCAGATTGATTGGAGTCAATTGTCCATTTGGTTTTCATAATTCTCGGGTGTATTATAAATTTAATCAATTCGTACAACCGCTTCAAAAATACTGTCAGTATTTGAGCGGTTAAATTCGACTGCAAATGTAAGATGGAAACTTTGAATACCAAAATAGTTTCCAACGTATTTTGATTTATTTAACATTTGATAATGAAACGGAGTTTGTAATGCAAATTGAATACTGTAAATTAGCCAAAAAATTTATTTTATGCATTCTATTTACCAGTATCAGGAGTTCCTTTCGGATTATTTGCAATCACAATATGAAACCAAAGAACCTAGAAATTTATATGAGCCTATACATTATATATTAGATCTTGGCGGAAAAAGGATGCGTCCGGTACTTACATTAATGAGTGCTGAGGTTTTTGATGCGGATTATAAAAAAGCATTACCAGCGGCTTTGGCTGTTGAGGTTTTTCATAATTTTTCGCTGGTACATGATGATATTATGGATGATGCGCCTTTACGAAGAGGACATGAAACGGTTCATGAAAAATGGAATTTGAATACTGGGATTTTATCGGGTGATGCAATGCTGATTTTAGCATACCAATATTTTGAACAATACGAACCAATTATTTTTAAAGATTTAGCCAAACTTTTCAGCAAAACGGCACTCGAAGTTTGTGAAGGTCAACAATTGGATGTTGATTTTGAAGAGCGTGATGATGTTACCATTCCGGAATACTTGAAAATGATTGAATGTAAAACGGCTGTTTTAGTAGCCGCGGCCATGAAAATGGGGGCAATTATTGCCGAGACCTCTGAAGAAAACGCCAATTTGATTTATGATTTCGGACTCAATTTAGGGTTGGCTTTTCAATTACAAGATGATTTTCTAGATGCTTTTGGGAATCCAGAAACCTTTGGAAAACAAGTAGGAGGAGATATCATCGAAAACAAAAAAACGTATTTATACCTTAAAGCAGTTGCTTTTTCAAATAGAGAGGAAGCACAGGAATTGAGAAGCTTGTTTTCAGTTCAGCCTGAAGATAATACCAATAAAATAGAGAGAGTGAAAGTTCTTTTTAATAGTTCGGGTGCGTCAAAGGCAACTCAGGATGCGATTCAGGATTTTACTTTAAAGGCTTTCCATACTTTAGATAAAATGAATATTGGTACCGATAAAAAAGAAATGCTAAAAGGTTTTGGTGAAAATTTAATGGGAAGGAAAGTGTAATTCAATTTCAATAACAATTTCAAAAATCAATAGTAATGTTGACTTTGAAAGTTGATATTTCAAATTAACAAAAAGTAAAATGTACCATAATAACAATATTGAAAATTGCAATTTATATTGCCATTGAAATTTTAAAGATATGTTTATAGTTCCAAAAAATACCGATTTACTGCTTACTGAAGCAGAAGGCGAAAACTTATATTTGAAATTAATTGAACAAATGAATAAGGATTTCAATTTGGCTAACGAAGCCATTGATTGTTCTCTAAAAAGCACACCTGACGAATTAAAGGCGCAGCTCCATGAAAAAATCTACCGACTCATTCAATACAAGTTTGCAGAATACCTTAATTTACTCTACATAATTGATGTTTCTGAAGAAGAAATAAAAAAACTGGACGGATCAGATTTAGTAGTTCTTGCCGAACACGTATCTTTTTTAATTCTAAAAAGAGAATGGCAAAAAGTGTGGTTTAGGAACAAGTATTAGTTACTGTAAGTCTTTTTTAAAGATTATTTTATTCCATAATTCAGTTCCTGCAGTATCAAAAATAGTTAATTTCATTTGGCGGTTTTCTTTAGAACCCAAGAATGAAATTGTACCAAAATTATGTTGCGCAATCAAGCTGCCTTTTGTTCTGTAAATGTTGTTTTCCTTTAAGATATTTTCAGATGCAACGCCAGAAGTTAACGGCGAAACAGTCCAGTCGTACAACGGATAGGTATTGTCTCGAGGAACTTCAGAAAATTCAGTGAAATGCCGGTCACCGCTTATAAACAGAATGCCTTTGATTTTATTATCAAGAATTTCTTTTAACAATCGTTCTTTCTCTTTAGGATAATTGCTGTAGTTTTCTTTTTCTGCTACTGAATTTAATACTTGTCCGCCAATCACAATTATTTTAAAACTGGCTTTGGAAAAGCTTAAGGCATTTATCAGCCATTCTAATTGTGTGTTTCCTAAAACCGTTCTTTCGCCGGTGATTCTGTTGTTTGGAGTTTTGAAAAACCGGTCATCCAATAAAAAGAATTGCGCATCACCCCAGCTAAAGGTCGAATAAATGCCTTCGTTTTGCGCTGAATTCATGCCGTAACTTTTATTTGCCCAGAAATCTTTAAACGCTTTTTGAGTCAGAAATTTGTTGTAAAAACTGCCATCGCTATCATCCGGACCAAAATCATGGTCGTCCCAAATGGCAAAATTCTGTGTTTTTGCCAGCAAAGGCTGTATTTCTTTTATTGACCTTGAATGAGTATAGCGATGATAAATCCCAGTTTTACTATCCCAATCCGGTTCTCTGAGATAAATGTTATCGCCACTCCATATCATAATTTCTGGATTTTTTTTGGCAATACTTTCAAAAATTCCATACTCACTTCCATAGGCTTTTCCCGGTCTGTCCAAAGGAGTTTCGTTAAAATAGGAACAACTCCCAATTGCTACTGTGAAATCAGGAGCATCTTCGCGCCATTCCCATAATTTTTTTGATGAAAAAGAAGTTTCGTATGGCAAGATGATTTTTTTGTCATTTATGATAACCTCATACTTATATTTTTTTCCGGGACTTAATTGATCTAAAATAATGTGATGCGTGAAGCCAACTTCTTTTGAAGACGAATAGACCTCGGAATAGAAAATTTTGCTAGGATTGTCAAGTGCGAAATAAGCTATTTTCACCGAAGCTTTTTTGTTGGTTTGAAGCCAAATCACCGCCTCCGTCATTTCGCAATACCCCACCATAGGGCCAGACTGCAATATATTGTTTTGAGCAAAACTGTAACTTACAAACAATATACAGAATAATTGAAAGGTTTTTTTCATAGCAGGTAATTAAAAATATATTCTGAAGAATGGCATAAAGGCACTGCCGTAAATATTATTTTTATCGTTCAAAACATTATAACGGGCGCCAATTGTCGCATTTCCGGATCGGTAACCGGCACCAATAAATAATCCGGTGTTCCAATAATCTTGTGAATTGCTATTGGATCCATCCAAATTTACATTGACTCTTAATTGTTCGAGTTCAGCCGAAAGTTGGATTTGATTTATTGGATTTAACAATCCGATCACACTTCCCCCATACAAATGTGAAGCGTAATAATCCTTTTGCTTTAAGTATTTATATTGCGCACCAACACCAAAAGCCACGTATTTATTGAAATTGTAAATAGCACTTGGCGCCAAAGAGATATCAGTATAACCGGAACCAAATCCTAAACCAATTCCGCCTCCAAATTGTACATTTCTCCAGAATTGATTTTCTGTTTCTGGTTGCAAATCATCTTGTTGTGCAAACACGCAGCATGAAAAAAAAACGGCAATTAGTGTCAAAAATGATTTGGATATATTCAAAAAGCAATTCTTTGTCATAAGTTTTAGTTTTTTAACAATATTCAATGTAAAAGTATCTTAAATTAAATTATAAATTTATTGTATTATCGTACTTTTGCCAAACTATTTTAACAAAAAAGGTATATTCACTAAATATTATGGATAGGTTTTCATTTTTAAACGCAGCACACACAGAATTTTTCGCACAGTTATACGATCAATATTTAGAGAATCCAGACAGCGTGGAGCCAAGTTGGAGAAGTTTTTTTCAAGGTTTTGACTTTGGGATGACAACTTACAATGAGGAAAACCCTGTGGAACAAATAGCAAATTTTGCCTCTAATAATACAGATGTAAGTTTGATCTCTGAAAAGCTTCAAAAAGAATTCAACGTATTGAAATTAATAGATGGATATCGCTCTCGCGGTCATTTGTTTACTAAAACAAATCCGGTTCGAGAAAGACGTGTATCATCACCAACGCTAGAAATCACAAATTTTGGACTGTCCTCCGCAGATTTGAACACCGTTTTTGATGCCGCAAAGGTGATAAATATTCAGCCTTGCACGCTTCAGGAAATCATAACGCATCTTGATACAATATACTGCCAGCACATCGGGGTGGAATATATGTATATCCGTAAACCGGAAGTAGTGGAGTGGATTCAGAAAAAGTTAGGTGTCAATGACAATCAGCCTAAATTTTCTTTGGATGAAAAAAAATCAATTCTGAATAAACTGAACCAAGCCGTTTCTTTTGAAAACTTCTTGCATACAAAATATGTAGGTCAAAAGCGTTTTTCTTTAGAAGGTGGAGAATCAATCATTCCGGCTTTAGATGCTTTGATAGAAAAAGCAGCAGAAAAAGGAGTGGAACAATTTGTAATGGGAATGGCACATCGTGGCCGACTAAATATTTTGGCCAATATTTTTGGCAAATCAACCCAAGACATATTTGGAGAGTTTGATGGTAAAGATTACGACCAGGAATATTTTGACGGAGACGTAAAATACCATTTAGGACTTACCGCTGATAAAGTTACTAGTACCGGTAAAAAAATTAATATCAATTTAGCGCCAAATCCTTCGCACCTAGAAACTGTAGGTGCAGTAATTGAAGGAATCACAAGAGCAAAACAAGACAAATATTTTCCTAACGATTTCTCAAAAGTATTGCCAATCGCCGTTCACGGAGATGCCGCGATTGCTGCTCAGGGAATTCTTTATGAAATAGTGCAAATGGCACAATTAGACGGTTATAAAACCGGAGGTACAATTCATATTGTAATCAACAATCAGGTAGGATTTACGACTAATTACCTTGATGGGCGTTCTTCTACGTATTGCACGGATGTTGCCAAAGTCACGCTTTCGCCGGTATTACACGTAAATGCGGATGATGCGGAAGCCGTAGTTCACGCAATGTCATTTGCATTGGATTACAGAATGGAATTTGGTCGCGATGTGTTTATCGATTTATTAGGATATAGAAAATACGGACATAACGAGGGTGATGAGCCTCGTTTCACCCAGCCTGTATTATATAAAATTATTGCAAAGCACAAAAATCCAAGAGACATTTATATGGAGAAATTACTTGCTGACGGAGTAATTGATTCCACTTTTGTAAAAGGATTGGAGCAAGAATACAAATCAAACTTGGAGATAAACTTAGAAGAATCCCGTAAAAAGGATTTAACTATCATCACACCGTTTATGAAAAATGAATGGAAAGGTTTTGAACAAGTCTCTGATGTGGAAATGCTGAAAAAAGTTGATACTACTTTCCCTGTGGCAGGACTTACTGAGGTAGCAAACGTAATTTGTAACTTACCTTCAGACAAAAAATTCATCAGCAAAATACAAAAACTGATCAACGACAGAAAAACAATGTTTTTCGAAACAAATAAGCTAGATTGGGCTATGGCCGAACATTTAGCGTATGGTTCACTTTTAAAAGAAGGATTTGATGTTCGTATTTCCGGACAAGATGTGGAGCGTGGGACATTTTCTCACCGTCACGCCGTTGTAAAAGTCGAAGATTCAGAAGAAGAAGTAACTTTACTAAGTAATTTAGAAGGAACAACTGGAAAATTCAATATCTACAATTCACTGTTATCTGAATACGGAGTTCTAGGATTTGATTATGGATATGCTTTGGCAAACCCAAATACATTAACCATTTGGGAAGCACAATTTGGAGATTTCAGTAATGGAGCCCAAATTATGATTGACCAATATATCTCTTGTGGAGAAGACAAATGGAATACCCAGAACGGAATCGTTTTACTATTGCCTCACGGTTATGAAGGACAAGGAGCAGAGCATTCTTCAGCCAGAATGGAGCGTTACTTGCAACTCTGCGCCAGACATAATATGTACGTTGCGGATTGTACAACGCCAGCCAATTTCTTTCACTTGTTGAGAAGACAAATGAAAACAACATTCCGTAAACCGCTTATTGTTTTTACACCAAAGAGTTTGTTGCGTGATTCAAGAGTGGTTTCTACCGTTGAAGAATTTGCAAACGGATCTTTCCAGGAAACATTCGATGACCAAACAGTGAATAAAGACGAGGTGAAAACATTAGTTTTCTGTACCGGTAAATTCTATTATGATATTACTGCCGAAAGAGAAAATCTTGGTAGAAATGATGTCGCGGTCGTTAGAATCGAACAATTATTCCCATTGCCGGTAGAACAATTAAAAGAGATTATTGCTAAATATCCAAACGCTGACGATTATGTTTGGGCACAAGAAGAGCCAAAAAACATGGGGGCGTACAGCTTTATGTTGATGAATTTCGATTTAGTAAAATGGAGATTGGCGTCACTAAAAGCATACGCGGCTCCGGCAGCAGGAAGTTACACAAGAGCAAAACGCCGTCAGGCCGATGCTTTGCGAATGGTTTTTGATAAAAATTTATTTAGATAGTCATTGCGAGGCGTTGCTAGCGACGTAGCAAAGCAATGTCACTAAAATAATTATTTTTACGAGCCGGGAACCTGCTTTACGTTGCAATCTTTTTATTTTTAAAAAAAAATAAAAAGGATTTTCACTGCAATCAGGGCTAAAAAACAGTTCATACAATAAACACAGGTTGTTCGAGAACAATTTAAAATTTAAAATTCATAATTTAAAATAATAGAACATGATTTTAGAAATGAAAGTCCCATCACCAGGGGAATCTATAAAGGAAGTTGAAATTGCAACTTGGTTGGTAAAAGACGGAGATTATGTAGAAAAAGACCAAGCAATTGCTGAAGTTGATTCTGATAAAGCAACTTTAGAATTGCCAGCAGAAGCCAGCGGAATCATTACTTTAAAAGCAGAAGAAGGCGACGCAGTAGCAGTTGGAGCAGTTGTGTGTCATATTGATACGGACGGAGCAAAACCAGCAGGAGATGCACCAGTTGCCGAAGCTACAAAAACAGTTGAAGCGCCAAAAGCTGAAGTTAAGGCAGAAGCGCCAAAAGCGGCTCCGGTAGCGGCAGCTCCAGCAGCGACTTATGCTTCAGGAACTCCATCTCCGGCAGCAAGAAAAATATTAGACGAGAAAAATATAGGGCCAGCTTCCATAACTGGAACTGGAAAAGACGGAAGAATCACTAAAGACGATGCCGTAAATGCTGTGCCTTCAATGGGAACTCCTACAGGTGGTTCTCGTGGATCGGAGCGTACTAAATTATCGATGTTGCGTCGTAAAGTGGCTGAGAGATTAGTTGCCGCTAAAAACGAAACGGCCATGTTGACTACTTTTAACGAAGTAAACATGACGCCAATCAACTTGATTCGTAATGAATACAAAGATGCATTCAAAGCTAAACACGGTGGAATTGGTTTAGGATACATGTCTTTCTTTACGAAAGCAGTAACCAGAGCGTTAAAATTATTCCCAGATGTAAACTCAATGATGGATGGTGATCATAAGATCGCTTTCGACTTTTGCGATATTTCAATTGCGGTTTCAGGACCAAAAGGATTAATGGTTCCTGTGGTTCGCAACGCGGAAAACTTAACGTTCCGTGGTGTTGAAGCAGATATTAAACGATTAGCGCTTAAAGCACGTGACGGACAAATCACAGTGGATGACATGACTGGTGGAACCTTTACAATTACTAACGGTGGTGTTTTTGGAAGTATGCTAAGTACGCCAATTATCAATCCTCCACAATCGGGAATTCTTGGAATGCACAATATTATTGAGCGTCCAATTGCCGTAAACGGAAAAGTGGAAATTCACCCAATGATGTTTGTGGCTTTGTCTTATGATCACAGAATTATTGATGGTCGTGAGTCAGTTGGATTCTTAGTTGCTGTGAAAGAAGCTTTAGAAAACCCAATGGAATTATTGTTAGACAACAATCCTAAAAAAGCGTTTGAATTGTAATTCTAAGGTTTTAGAATATAAAAGAATCCTGTTTAGTATGTTCTAAACAGGATTTTCTATTTTAGCAAATACAAATAATGGTTGTAATAATCGACAATCGCCTTCCCTTTCATCAAAATATCAGCGCCAATAATACCATTAACAGGTTTGGCTTTGTGTTGTGTTAGCGCTTCATTTACATGTGACAAATCAAAAATAACGAGTTCGAAATTAGAATCTTTCCAGGAACCAAGCCGCAATTGATTTTTCAAAGCCAGTTGCGTAAACATTCCGGTTGCTCCCGCACCAGCGGCTTTCGTCTTTGATTTTTTTGCGTCCAATAAAAATAAATCGACACTTTCAAATCCCACACAACTGTTTGAAGCTCCTGTATCCAGAATAAAATTTCCTGTTACACCATTTATTTTTGCTTTTATCAAAAGATGTTGCGTTTTAGTGATTTTAAATTTTACTTTTCTGTAGTTTTCTTTTTTGAGAATATCGTGGAGGTTTTTCATTTATGCTGAATTTATTTCAGTAATTTTTAACTGTTTACAAAGATACGCGGAGTTGCTTAAGGAATTGTACGAATCTTTTTAAAACCATTTTTTCGACAACATTTATTCATGTAATTTTGTACTCTTAAATTTTACACTTGAAAGCAACTATGACCATTACTGATACGCATACTCATTTATATTCAGAGGAATTTGATCAAGACCGAAACGAAATGATACAACGCGCCATTGATGCCGGTGTTTCGCGTTTTTTTATTCCCGCAATCGATTCTACCTGTACAGAATCCATGTATGAATTGGAGAAAAATCACCCAAATACTATTTTTTTAATGATGGGTTTACATCCAACGTATGTAAAAGATAATTATTTGGAAGAACTTCAACATGTAGAAAACGAATTGGCCAGAAGAAAATTTTACGCCGTAGGCGAAATTGGAATCGATTTGTATTGGGACAAAACCCATTTGCCACAGCAACGAATCGCTTTCAAAAGACAAATTCAGTTGGCGAAACAGTATAAATTACCCATTGTGATTCATTGCCGAGAAGCTTTCGACGAAATTTTTGAAATTTTAGAGGAAGAAAAATCACCTGAATTATTTGGTATTTTTCATTGTTTCTCTGGAACGTATGAGCAGGCATTACAAGCGATTTCATATAACATGAAGTTGGGCATTGGTGGTGTGGTGACTTTTAAAAACGGAAAAATCGACCAGTTCCTGAACCAAATTGAACTTAAACACATTGTTCTGGAAACAGATTCTCCCTACTTAGCGCCAGTCCCCTTCCGAGGTAAAAGGAATGAAAGTAGCTATATTTTAAACGTAGTAGAGAAGCTAGCCCAGATTTACAGCCTTTCGGCAAATGAAATTGCGGAGATAACCACGGAGAATTCGAAAGCTATTTTTGGGATTTAAATTTGGAATTCACCTTATTTTAATATTTTTTTTGTTCATTTGCCCACACAAAAATTGAGAACCAAAATGCAGAAATTTGACGCTATTCGGCCATTTTATGATTCTGAAATAAACGAAGCACTTCAGAATGTTGTTAATCATCCAATGATGAAAGCATTGATGAATTTTACTTTCCCCGATGTTGCAGATGAAGTTTGGAAAGAACAACTTCGAAAAACGCATTCCATACGTGATTTTCAATGTAATTTCATTTACAAATCGGTTCAAAAAGTTTTAGAAAAAAGCTCCGAAGGACTTACTACTTGCGGTTTTGAAAACTTACAACCTAATACTTCTTACTTATTTATATCCAATCATCGCGATATTCTTTTAGACACAACTTTGTTGAACACGGCTTTATTTGAGCATGGTTTAGTGATGACTGCTTCAGCAATTGGCGATAATTTAGTCAAAAAAGCATTTTTGAATACGTTAGCAAAACTGAATCGGAACTTTCTGGTGCAACGTGGCTTAACGCCAAGAGAAATGCTGCAAAGTTCAAAGTTATTGTCGGAATATATTGGTAATTTATTGCTGCATGAAAACCGCTCTGTCTGGATTGCTCAACGCGAAGGAAGAACAAAAGACGGCAATGACGAGACCAATCCTGGTGTTTTGAAAATGCTTGGAATGGGTTCTGATGAAAAGAACTTGATGGATTATTTCAAGAAAATAAAAATTGTACCGGTTTCCATTTCGTATGAATACGATCCAACGGATGCTTTGAAAATGCCTCAATTAATGGCTGAGGCCAATAATGAAGTGTACATTAAAGAAAAAAACGAAGATTTCATGACGATTCTTAGTGGAGCTTTGGGTCAGAAAAAAAGAATCCATATCCATGTTGGGAAGGTTCTAGACGCTGAAATTGATTCAATAAGCGCCGAGAATGGTAATTGCAACAAGCAAATATTAGCATTGGCACAAGTGATTGACGATGCCATATTGAGCAATTATAAATTGTGGCCTACGAATTTTATTGCTTATGATATTGTAAACAAGATCAATCGCTTTTCGCATTTGTATACCGAAAATGAAAAATCATTATTCGAACGCAGACTTGAAATGCGGATAGATCATGATAATCCAGTTGCCTTAGACGGTTTTCTGGCTATGTATGCGAATCCGGTTGTCAATAAATTAAAATATCACGATGTTGTATAAAGCCAAAATACTTTTAATCTACACCGGTGGAACCATAGGTATGAGGAAAGATTTTGAGACGGGAGCGCTCACGGCCTTCAATTTTAGTAAATTATTACAGCGTATTCCGGAATTAAAACAATTGGATTGTGAAATAGAAACCATTTCTTTCGAAAATCCAATTGATTCCTCGAATATGAATCCTGAAAAATGGGCTAAAATTGCGATCATTATTGAGGATAACTATATCTCATTTGATGGGTTTGTTGTGCTTCATGGTTCGGATACGATGTCCTATTCGGCTTCGGCATTGAGTTTTATGCTTGAAAATTTATCGAAACCCGTAATTTTTACCGGTTCGCAATTACCGATTGGAGATTTACGTACAGACGCCAAAGAAAACTTAATCACCGCCATTCAAATTGCGTCTTTACGAAACAATGATGAACCAGTTATCAGCGAAGTATGTCTTTATTTTGAATATAAATTATATCGCGGGAATAGAACTACAAAGATTAATGCGGAACATTTTAAAGCATTTACATCTCCCAATTATTCTGAATTGGTGGAGTCTGGCGTACATTTAAAATTAAATTCAGAATTATTCCTGTATAAAAATGAAAATAAAGAATTCAAGGTTCATAAAAACTTGGATAACAACGTAGCGATTATAAAAATGTTTCCGGGGATCAGTGAAGCTGTTTTATCCGCTATTCTAAATATTCCAAATCTCAAAGGAATTGTTTTAGAAACGTATGGAGCTGGAAATGCACCTACAGAGGATTGGTTTTTAAACCTATTAAGGAAAGCAATTGCCGAAGGTTTGCACATTATCAATGTTACCCAGTGTTCTGCTGGAAGCGTCAGTATGGGGCAATATGAGACCAGTACGGGCATGAAGAAAATTGGAGTAATCTCTGGAAAAGACATCACAACCGAAGCCGCAATCACAAAATTAATGTATTTGTTAGGTCAAAATATTGAAGCAAAGGATTTCAAAACTATTTTTGAAACTTCTTTACGTGGAGAAATGATATAATTTTAGATTTTACTTTTCTAACTCATTTTTTTTCGTGTTCTTTGCAATCTTATAAAATAGAGAGGTGGCCGAGTGGCTGAAGGCGCACGCTTGGAAAGCGTGTATATGGCAACATATCGAGGGTTCGAATCCCTTCCTCTCTGCAAAATGACAATCCTGCTAAGTAATTTTAGCAGGATTTTTTTATTCAACTTTGAGAAGGATGTAAAAATCAATAATTATGCTTTCTGGCTGTAAGAAATACTACAAAATGGTATATTTGTAAAGCGATCACGAGAAATAAAAAACCACAATTTTTATTTTTGCGCAACAAGCCATTTTAAAACAAAAAACAATATGCGAATAGTTCTTAGTTGTTTCCTGCTTTTATTTGTTTTTAATGTTTTTTCGCAAGAAAACACAACTGGTGTTGAGGCTCCAATTGTAAAAGTTGATTCCTTATATAGAGAAGATCAGTTTTATTTTGCGATAACGTATAATACGCTGGTCGATAAGCCAACAGGCTTGTCTCAAAATAAATTTTCTTCCGGGTTTTCAGCGGGTTTTCTGAGAGATATGCCCATTAATAAAAACAGAACTATTGCCATAGCTTCGGGTTTTGGTTTTACATATAATAATTACAATCAGAATTTAATTATTTCGCCAACGGATGCAGGGCCGGTTTATGCTTACATCGATCCGAACACAAAGTACAATAAAAACAAATTCTCCTTATTCTCTGTTGATGTACCTGTTGAATTCAGATGGAGGAGTTCTACTTATGAAAGTCATAAATTTTGGAGAATTTACACCGGAATAAAGTTTAGTTATTTATTGTATGATAAGTCTGTTTATGATGCAAGTACCGGTAAAGTGTCGGTTACTGGAAATAAAGATTTCAATAAATTTCAGTACGGCGCATATATTTCATCGGGTTACAACACGATTAATTTATATGCGTATTATGGGTTGAATTCGTTGTTTAAGTCAGCGAAGGTCAACGACGAATCCATTGATATGCGATCTTTAAATTTTGGGATCATATTCTACATTTTATAACCACAGAACCAACAAAAGCAACTGAGGTATTGCTCCCAGAAAAAAACCTAAAATCAGTTCATTATTGGTGTGTGCTTTCATTTCTAACCGGGATGAGGCCACAAAACCATTCAGCAAAATCAGTGTTGCAATAGTAAACGTACTCTGAATTTGGAGATGCATACTTAATCCAATTATAAATACCGTCAAGGAACTGATTGCTATCATGTGAAGGCTCGCTTTGATATTTGTAAACAAAAGGATAAGTGCCAAGATTGTGCTCAAAAGTGCCCCCAACAAAAAAAAGTGCAGTTCAGGATATCGGTCTATGGTAATGCTTTTTCGTACCAAAAAAATAAGCAAAAAAGAATGTAGTACTAATGGAATTTTGCGTTGGGATATTTTAAACGCCATAATCGAATCCATATTTCCAGTTGCTCGCAAAAGCAGGAATGCCAGGACAGGAATAAATACTGTTACAATCGCAACTTGAAAAAAAACAAATAGTTTTTCCTGACTTACAAAATCAGTCCCATTATAAAAAAGATAAAATACTGTTGCCATTACCGGTATGAATATCGGATGGAAAACATAGGAAAACAATGGGAGTATTTTTTTCAAAACTGCTGATTTTTATCTAAAAACAAATATAAGTAATCTGCGAAAATTAGTAAAGCAATTGCTATTGTTTCTTTTTCTTAAATAAACGGAATTGCTCATAATTATAGTGGATCTAAGTCATCGTTTTGAAAAGAAGTGTTATTTTTGAGGAAGTTTTACAAATAGACAAACTATTAAAAAAGTAATCTCTATAAAAAATCTACCTCAATCTCTTTCTAATTCCATGAGCCAGAAAATTCTAAAAAGCATTCAAGATGTCCCCGCTACATTCATTGGTAACAACACTGATTTGACTATTGATGCTATTGCTATAGACAGCCGTTCTTTGCAAAACGGACCGCAGACCTTATTTTTCGCATTGGTCGGAGCCAATAATGACGCGCATCAATACATTAAGGATTTAATTGCAATTGGCGTTCAGAATTTTGTGGTTACACATATTCCGTTGGAATGTGAAGGTCAAGCTAATTTCTTTGTTGTCGAAAATACGCTGACTGCTTTACAGCAATTTGCAGCAAACTATCGCAGTCTTTTTGATTTCCCTATTATAGGATTGACGGGAAGTAATGGTAAAACGATAGTTAAAGAATGGCTTAATTTTTTATTGAGCCCTGATTACAACATAATTCGAAGTCCAAAGAGCTACAACTCACAAATTGGTGTTCCGTTGTCCGTGATTGCAATCAATGAGCAACACAATTTGGGGATTTTTGAAGCCGGAATTTCCACTCATTATGAAATGGAAAAACTGGAGAAAATAATCAAGCCTACGATTGGGATTCTGACTAACATTGGTTCTGCGCACGATGAAGGTTTTGTAAATTTAGAAAATAAAATAGCGGAAAAATTAAAACTTTTTGAGCATGTTCAAGTTTTAATTTACAATAAAAATGAAATCATCAATACCTTTATCAATCCCGAAATGAAAACTTTTTCGTGGAGTTTTGACTGCAAAGATGCTGATGTTTTTGTTTCAAAAAAAAGTGCTTTAGACAAGACCTTTTTGAATGTTCAATTTGGTAAGCAACGTTTTGATATAAAAATTCCTTTTCAGGATATGGCATCGGTCGAAAATGCAATTTCGTGTGTAATGGTTTTGTTGTATTTTAAATACGATGAAGAAACCATTCAAAACCGAATGGAATTGTTGTATCCGGTAGAAATGCGTTTGAAGGTCAAGAACGGAATCAACAACTGTAGTATTATTGACGACAGTTACAGCTCGGATTTTCAATCCTTGAAAATAGCGTTGGATTTTCTCGAAAGTCTGAAGCAATACAAGAGGAAAACGTTGATTCTTTCGGATATTTTTCAAAGTGGTTTATCCAATGACGAATTGTATACTAAAGTCTCGCAGTTGATTGTTTCGAATAAAATTGATCGTATTATTGGAATTGGTGAAACCATTTCGGCGTACGAAAATAAATTTGCTCATTGTGTCACTTACAAAAACACAGCTGCATTTGTCGCTGATTTTCAAAACTTGGACTTTGCCAATGAAACTATTCTAATCAAAGGAGCGAGAACGTTTCAATTTGAAGAAATTGTTTCTTTATTAGAAGAAAAAAAACATGAAACAGTTCTGGAAATCAATCTGAATGCGATTAGTCATAACCTGAATTTCTTTAAATCGAAATTGAAGCCGAATGTGAAGATGATGGTTATGGTGAAGGCTTTTGGATACGGAAATGGCGGTTTTGAAATCGCTAAATTATTAGAACATCATAAAGTGGATTATCTCGGCGTGGCTTTCGCCGATGAAGGAATTTCGTTGAAAAGTGCTGGAATTCATTTGCCTATTATGGTTTTAAATCCTGAAACGACCAGTTTTCCTGCGATTATTCATCATCAATTAGAACCTGAAATTTATAGTTTAAAAGGACTTCAAGCATTCCTTAAGATTGCAGAACAAAAGAACTTAAATCAATTTCCTATACATATCAAACTCGATACGGGCATGCACCGTTTGGGTTTTGAGGACAATACGATTGCTGATTTGATTGCGACTTTAAGAGGAAATAAAACTGTTAAAGTAAAAAGTATTTTGTCTCACATGGCCACAAGTGATGATTTGGAATTCAAGGATTTTGCAAATTCACAAATTGATTTATTTGAAAAATTATCACACAAATTGATGACAGAATTACAAATAAAACCTTTGCGACACATTTTGAATACTTCGGGAATCAGCAATTATTCAGATTCACAATACGATATGGTTCGGCTGGGAATTGGACTTTACGGTGTTTCTAATGATGCGGAAGAACAGCAGAAGTTGGAAAACGTGGGTACACTAAAATCGATAATTTCACAAATCAGAAGTATTGCTGCTGGCGAAAGTGTTGGTTATGGCAGACGATTTATTGCGGACAAACCCACAAAAATTGCCACGATTCCTATTGGATATGCTGATGGAATTTCCAGAGGTTGGGGAAACGGTTTAGGTTATGTAATAATTAACAAATCAAAAGCTTCCATTGTTGGCAGTATTTGTATGGACATGCTGATGGTTGATGTCACTGCTATAGAATGTGCAGAAGGAGATCAGGTGATTATTTTTGGCGAAAGCCCAACGGTGACTTACATGGCTCAGAAATTAAACACAATTCCCTATGAAATTCTTACGAGTATTTCTCAACGAGTGAAACGGGTATTTTACAGGGAGTAAATAAATATTGGGTAAAAGACGGTCAATTGGGGTAAAATTTATATTAAATTCATTTTACAAAGATTAATTGTAACCCTAAAATTAAATAAATTATGGGATTTTTTAGGGATTTTAAAGCTTCTTTGATGAAAGGAGACGTTTTAAGTTTAGCAACTGCGGTTGTTATTGCTGGTGCATTTGGCAAAATTGTTGGATCTGCTGTAGATGATATTATAATGCCTATCGTTGGTTTGATAACTGGGGGTATCGATTTTACCCAAAAATTCATCACTTTGGATCGGAGCAGTTATCCTGATTTGGCTGCAGCAAAAAAGGCTGGGGCTGCTGTAATCACTTATGGAAATTTACTCCAAGCTATTATTAACTTTGTTATTATTGCATTTTTTGTTTTTGTAATATTGAGAGCCGCCGAAAAAGCGAAGAAAAAAGAAGTGGTTGTTGTAGCTATTCCTGTTGGGCCAACTCAAGAAGAATTATTGATTCAGATCAGAGATTTATTGAAAAAGTAATTTTCGCTACATTATATATTCTGTATACATTTCAGAAACTGCTTTATATTTGAAGCGGTTTTGCTTTGTGCTTTCTTCAAGAAAATTAGTCCTTAGATTCTCAGATTGGCAATGGAATTCTAAAGCCATAGAATTATCCCTAACAGCATATGTTATAAATGTAACATTTTGTTATTTTTTGTGAAGCTACTTGTTTTGGTTTTAATATTGGTTACTTTTGTACTTCAAATTCAATATTCAGTAATAATATATAAGATGAGAATAGCAGTTGTAGGCGCTACCGGAATGGTTGGCGAAGTAATGTTGAAAGTTTTGGCAGAAAGAAATTTTCCTGTAACAGAATTAATTCCGGTTGCTTCTGAGCGATCAGTGGGTAAAGAAATTGAATACAAGGGTAAAAAATATAAAGTAGTGGGCATGCAAACGGCAGTAGACATGAAAGCGGATATTGCTTTGTTTTCTGCAGGTGGCGACACGTCATTGGAGTGGGCTCCAAAATTTGCGGCAGCAGGAACTACTGTTATTGATAATTCATCGGCATGGAGAATGGACCCGACCAAAAAATTAATCGTTCCTGAAATCAATGCAGCTGAATTGACTGCAGCAGATAAAATCATTGCGAATCCAAACTGTTCTACGATACAAATGGTATTGGTTTTGGCACCTTTACACAAAAAATACAATATCAAGCGTGTAATTGTTTCTACCTACCAATCCATTACTGGAACAGGTGTAAAAGCAGTGCAGCAGTTGGAAAATGAATACGCAGGTGTTCAAGGTGAGATGGCGTATAAATATCCAATTCACAGAAATGCGATTCCACAATGTGATTCATTTGAAGAAAATGGATACACTAAAGAAGAGATGAAACTGGTTCGTGAAACCAAAAAAATCTTAAGCGATAATACAATTGCTGTTACAGCTACTGCAGTTCGTGTGCCAATTGTAGGAGGACATAGTGAAGCAGTAAACGTAGAATTTTCGAATGATTTTGACCTAAACGAAGTACGAAACATTCTGCATCATACCGATGGCGTAGTGGTACAAGACAATAATGACACCTATACGTACCCAATGCCAATGTATGCGCAAGGAAAAGATGACGTTTTTGTAGGTAGAATTCGTCGTGACGAAAGCCAGGAAAACACATTGAATATGTGGATTGTTGCGGACAACTTGAGAAAAGGAGCAGCGACTAACACAATACAAATTGCAGAATATCTGATTGCAGCCAAATTGGTGTAAATCGATTTTTATTTTTAAAATGAAACCATTTGTTGCGCAAAAATATATTTTGTGAGACAAATGGTTTTCTTTTTTCCTGTTTTTGTTACCTTTGGCTCGAATGAAAAAGAATAAACTTATAGTAAGTCTTTCTCTGATTGTTACAGTCTTGTTCTCAATGCTGTTTCAGTCATTGCACACCTATGAGCATTTGCAAAAACAGCTTTCCGAAAAGCAGTGCCACCATAAATACAATGTTACCGGTACAGAGATAACGCACCAACACCACAAATTAGATCATTGTTACGTTTGTGAATTCTCTTTTGGAAGTTACACCACTCCAAAAGATTTCTCTTATCAATTGTACTCCAGTATTGAAGAAATCCCTTATTTTTTTACTACAGCGGAGACGGTTATTTCGTTTTCCGGCAGTTTGTATTCCCTCCGAGGTCCACCCGTAAATAGTTTAAGCTGAATTCATTTCAGCTTCTGCTGAATTCATTTCAGCTTCTGTTGAATTCATTTCAGCTTCTGTTGAATTCATTTCAGCTTCTGCTGAATTCATTTCAGCTTCTGTTGAATTTATTTCCGCACGTTTTACACGTATTATTTACTAAATAATTCCGGTCTCGGCTCCCTCTCCTTTGTAGAGGGCTGGGCAGAGGAAAAACTATACAATCATTTTCAATGAAAAAATTTATTATAGCCCTATTCTTGGGTTTTTCGGCAATGCTTCAAGCGCAAAATGCCCTTTCGGGAACCGTTACCGATTTAAGGAACCAACCCATAAAGGGTGTTTCAGTTTATGCATCAGAATTGCATAAAGGAACCACAACAGATGAAAACGGAAAATATGCATTTTCCAATCTGCCGAGCGCAAACGTAAAAATCAGCTTTACTTTCTTAGGATTTGCAACCCAAAATAAAACCATAAGCAGTCTTCAAAAAGAAAACACACTTGATGTTATCCTTGAGGAAGCAATATTCGAAATGGATGAAGTTATTGTTTCAACCGCTTTCAATAAAATACAATCGCAAAACGTGATGAAAGTGGAGCACGAAAGCATCAAAAATTTACAACGAAAAGGAACTGCTACGTTAATTGAAGGATTGGCGACTATCCCGGGAGTTTCGCAGGTTTCTACCGGAACATCTATTGGGAAACCAGTGATTCGCGGTTTGAGCGGCAATCGTGTTTTGGTGTATTCTCAAGGTGTTCGAATAGAAAATCAACAGTTTGGTGACGAACACGGTTTGGGATTGAACGATTCAGGAATAGAAAGTGTTGAGGTGATTAAAGGACCGGCTTCTTTGTTGTACGGTTCCGATGCATTGGGAGGAGTATTGTATTTTAACCCCGAAAAATTTGCTGATGCGAATACTTTTAAAGCGAACTTTAGTCAAAAATATTTCTCGAATACCGCCGGAAGCAATTCCTCTTTGGGTGTGAAAACCTCCACAGATAATTGGAAATTTATGGCACGGGGAAGTTACAACACCCATTCTGATTATAAAAGTGCTTCGCCAGTTCGGTCTACGACCTCGGGTGCTGATGGCGACCGAGTGACAAATACCCGGTACAATGAAACTGATTTTAAAACAGGAATTGGTTATAGTAATGCCAAGTTTTCAAGTGTACTGCGTTACAATTACAATGAATTAGATTTGGGAATTCCGGAAGATGGTATTGCGGAGCAAACGACTAGCAAGAAAACTGGATTTCCAAAACAAGGAATTTTTAATCATTTGTTGAGTTTAAACAATGTTTTCTTTTTCGAAAAATCAAAGTTGGATGTCGACTTAGGGTATATTGCCAACGATCGAAGCGAGTTTGAAGACAGCAATGTGGCCGTTCTACACATGAAACTGAAGACTTTCAATTACAACGCAAAATACCATCTACCAAAAATGGGAAAAATAGAAACCATTGTTGGAGTTCAGGGAATGCACCAAACTAATACAAATTCAGGGGAAGAATATTTAATTCCGGATGCGGTTACTAATGATTTTGGTGTTTTTGGGACAGCTAATTATGAGTGGAATACGAATGTTTTGCAAGCTGGATTGCGTTTCGATAATAGAAATATCACTACGGATGCACAAGGAATCGCAGGCGAAGAAGGTTCATTTGAAGCCATCGATAAATCATACGACAGTTTTAATGCATCGTTGGGTTACAAAACCAATCTGGCCGATGATTTGACGTTGCGTTTGAATGTAGCTTCAGGATTTAGAGCGCCAAATTTAGCCGAATTAACTTCTAATGGAGTTCATGAAGGAACGAATCGTTATGAAGTAGGAAATAGTGATTTAGAAACCGAGCAAAATGTTCAAACGGATTTAAATTTAGAATATAAAACGGATCATTTTGAGTTTTTTGTAAACGGATTTTACAATCACATCAACAATTATATCTACACCTCGCCAACAGGAGAAATGGTTGCAGAGAACGCTGTTTTTGATTATATTCAGAATAATGCCAAATTATACGGAGGCGAAATCGGACTGCATTTTCATCCGCATCCATTGGACTGGTTGCATTTTGAAACGAGTTTTGAAACTGTAACCGGTGAAAAACAAAACGGAGATTACTTACCGTTAATCCCAGCAAACAACTGGAACAACACCATTAGAACCGAATTCAAAATCAAAAACTGGTTAGAAGATGGTTTTGCAACTTTTAATGTTTCAAGCACGTTCAATCAAAAAAATGTAAGTGGATTTGAGACCGAATCGAATGGGTACAACTTAGTGAATTTAGGTTTTGGCGGAACTGTAAAGTTGGGTAAAACTGTTTTTGATGTCAATATCAATGGGAATAATTTATTTGATAAAAGATACATTGCACATCTTTCTCGGCTAAAAACCGATGGTATTCCTAACATAGGAAGAAACATTATTTTGGGTGTGAATTTTAATTTGTAATTTATTTGCTTCAGTAAAAAGCAAAAAACGCTATTCGAAAGAGTAGCGTTTTTTTGGTTTAAGAACAAAAAGCATTTATTACTGTTTCAGTGCTTTTTCGTATTATTGTGTACAGAATAAATGAATTTTATAAACCAAAATAATGATGCTACAAAACCAATCTGTAATTCCTGATATTAAAGTCATTATAGCAGCTTCGAAAGACAAAGCGATTAAAGCGGTGGACAATGAAAGAACCTTGATGTATTGGTATATTGGGCAACGTATTTTTGAGGAAGAACAAGAAGGAAAAGACCGTGCGGACTATGGCACGTACTTAATTAAATTTCTTTCGCAACAATTACAACCAGAATATGGAAGTGGTTTTTCAGTGAGGCAATTAGAAAGATACCGACAGTTTTACCGAATGTTTCCAATTGCGTCCGCACTGCGGACGCAATTGAGTTGGACACAATATAAATTCCTTTTGACAATTGACAATCAATATAAAAGAGAGTTTTATGTTGCGGAAAGTGTAAAGAATAATTGGACATCAAGACAACTCGAACGTCAAATCAACAGTAGCTTATACGAACGCCTTTTAATCAGCAATGATAAAGAAAGCGTACTTGCTGTAGCTAAAAATGAAAAACTGCCTTCGGATGCTAAAGAGATTATAAAAGACCCGATGTATTTAGAATTTTTGGGACTAAAACGGGAAGCGGCTTATTACGAAAGAGATTTAGAAAGCGCAATAATTACGCATTTGCAAGATTTTTTATTGGAACTGGGAAATGGTTTTTCATTTGTCGCGAGACAAAAAAGAATACACATTGACGGTGATGAATTTTTTACAGATTTAGTTTTTTATAATCGAATATTACAATGCTTCGTCATTATCGAAATCAAGACAGATAAACTCACGCATCAGGATATTGGTCAACTACAGATGTATGTCAATTATTACGACCGAGTAGAAAAACTGCCTCGTGAAAATCCAACTATTGGTATTTTGCTTTGCGCCAATAAAAATGACGGTGTCGTAAAATTTACGTTGCCGGAAAATGAAAAAAATATTGTTGCCAGTCAATATAAATTATACCTGCCAACGGAACAACAGTTGTTGGAAGCTATGAATATTGAATTACATAATTTTGAGCAAGGAAAAGAAAGTGAATAATCTACAGTCTGCACACAAATATTGACTTGAAGATGAGAATTATCTACCTGTAAAACCATTGTAAATTTGTTCAGTAGGTAACATCTATGGGCTAGTTTGAATTGTGTCCGCAGTGCGGACACAATTGCATTAGTTCTGAAATCCACAACTCTAATCAAAACCATAATTCGAGCAAAATTCAAGCAATTCGTGGTAAGAAAAAAATAGTAGCAATCTCATTCATCCCAAATCCTATTCGTAAGAATAGCGAATTTTAGTTTTATTTAAGACTTTCTCACCGTTAGAAGACTAACTATTTTCCCTATTTTTGTAACAACCTTAAACAGAATCTAATGAAATGGGCATGAAGGTAATTGGGTCGCAAGCACCAATGATAATATGCGACTCGAGCATAGCGAACAGGTGAAACAATTACATATAACCGATGAAAAACAATAAATATCAACATATGAAAAACACTTTTTTAATAATGGCTGTATCATCTGCAATGGCGACTTTTGGCCAAAACCCAAATCCAAAATCCATAACCTATCCCATTACCAGTAAAGGGGAAACCGTGGATGTGTACTTCGACACCAAACTTCCGGATCCGTACCGTTGGCTCGAAGACGACAAATCAGCGCAAACCGGTGCTTGGGTAAAAGCCCAAAACGAAGTAACATACGGGTATTTGGCGCAAATTCCGTTTCGCGATGTCTTGAAAGCAAGAATGGAAAAACTGTGGAATTATGAAAAAATAGGAGCACCTTTCAAAGAAGGAAATTTCACTTATTATTATAAAAATAACGGTTTACAAAATCAATCGGTGTTGTACAGAAAAGATACCAAAGGAACCGAAACCGTTTTCTTGGATCCCAATACGTTTTCTAAAGACGGAACCACTTCGCTTGGCGGCTTGGATTTTTCCAAAGACGGTTCTAAAGTAGCCTATGCCATTTCAGAGGGCGGAAGCGACTGGAGAAAAGTTATTATCATGGATGCCATTACCCAAAAAATAATCGAAGATACTATCGTCGACGTGAAATTTAGCGGTGTGTCTTGGAAAGCAAATGAAGGATTCTACTATTCCAGTTATGACAAACCAAAAGGAAGCGAATTATCGGCGAAAACCGATCAGCATAAATTGTATTTCCACAAGTTGGGAACTTCGCAAAAACAGGATCAAGTGGTTTTTGGTGCTGACCAAAAGCGCCGCTATGTAGGTGGTGGAGTTACGGAAGATGACCGTTATTTAGTCATCACCGCGTCAAATTCTACGTATGGAAACGAATTGTACATCAAAGACTTGACAAAGCCCAACAATCCTATTGTGACTATTGTGGATAATTTCAACAGCGACAACAACATCATTGAAAACGAAGGTGGAAAATTATTCATAGAAACCGACTTGAATGCGCCCAACAAACGCATCGTTACCGTGGATGTCAACAATCCAAAACCGGAAAACTGGAAAGATTTTATTCCAGAAACTGAGAATGTGTTGTCTCCATCCACAGGTGGCGGGTATTTCTTTGCGAATTACATGAAAGACGCCGTTTCGTTGGTAAAACAATACGATTATTCAGGGAAACTAGTTCGTGAAATTCAGTTGCCGGGCATAGGAACCGCAGGTGGTTTTGGTGGAAAGAAAAAAGAGAAAACATTATATTATTCCTTCACGAATTACATTACACCGGGTTCTACTTTTTCATTTGAACCACAAACAGGAACTTCAGCGGTATATCAAAAACCAAAAGTGGATTTCAACAGCGAGCAATACGAGTCCAAACAAGTTTTTTATACCTCTAAGGACGGAACCAAAATCCCGATGATTATCACCCATAAAAAAGGATTGAAACTCGACGGAACAAATCCAACGATGCTGTACGGTTACGGAGGATTTAATGTGAGTTTAACACCAAGTTTCAGTATTGCTAATGCCGTTTGGATGGAAAACGGAGGCGTTTATGCCGTGCCAAATTTACGTGGTGGTGGCGAATACGGGAAAAAATGGCATGATGCGGGTATCAAAATGCAAAAACAAAATGTATTTGATGATTTCATCGCAGCGGCAGAATACCTGATTGCGGAGAAATACACGTCTTCACAATACCTGGCCATTCGTGGTGGGTCAAACGGAGGATTGCTAGTGGGCGCTACCATGACGCAACGTCCGGATTTGATGAAAGTCGCTTTGCCGGCAGTGGGAGTGATGGACATGTTGCGCTACCACACCTTTACAGCAGGAGCAGGTTGGGCGTATGATTACGGAACGGCTCAGGACAGCAAGGAAATGTTCAACTATATCAAAGGGTATTCTCCCGTACACAACATACAAAAAGGGATTCAATATCCGGCAACGATGGTCACTACGGGCGATCACGATGATAGAGTAGTGCCGGCGCACAGTTTTAAATTTGCTGCCGAATTACAGGAAAAACAAACAGGAACAAACCCAATCCTAATCCGTATTGACATCAATGCAGGACACGGCGCCGGAAAATCCGTGGCGGCAACCATTCAGGAAAATGTCGACATTCAGGCTTTTACCTTGTATAATATGGGAGTGGTGTTATTGCCAGAGTTGGAATAGCAGGATTTATTCTGTCCCGACGCTTCGGGATATTTCAGAATTTATTCGGGATTTATTTCGGGATTTATTTCAGGATTTATTCTGAATTTATTTCAGAAGCTATTTCCTGCTATCCGTTACAATCTTTTTCAACGCTGTCAGGGTTCAAAACCCTGACAGCGTTTAGAAAAAGGATTTTCACTATTATCAGGGCTAGGGCATTCGTTTCCTCAGACGATTGTTCTTGTGAGGTACTCGGCATTCACATCATAAATTGATAAATTTTCAAAAAACGCTATTCGAAAGAGTAGCGTTTTTTTTGTGATTATCAAATTTTACTGATTATTTTTTAAGAAAATTATTTCAAAATTACTAAAAAATGATGTCAATTGTAAGCAGGTCAATTGTCCACGCAAAACTACTTTTATAGGTTATGAATCTGAAAGAAAAATTTGGACATAAAATTAAACAGCTAAGAGAGCAAAAAGGGTACTCTATTGAGTATCTGGCGAATATTGCAAACATTGATCGAACCTATATTTCTGATATCGAGAAAGGAAAAAGAAATATTTCGCTACTCATCATTGAAAAACTCTCAAAAGCACTCGAAGTAACAATTCAAGAATTATTTAATTATGGAGGATGAAGCTAACACTTTAAAAGCGGTTGACTTTTTTTGTGGCGGTGGCGGCATGAGTTATGGTATGTTAGAAGCAGGTATAAATGTTTTAGCAGGAATTGACTATGAGCCAAATTGTAAAGAAACTTATGAAGACAATATAACAGGCGCACAATTCATACAAGCCGATGTTTTTGAATTAAAAGAAGAAGAATTAGAAACAAGATTAAATCTTGATCGTAATGATGATGATTTAATTTTGATAGGTTGTAGTCCTTGTCAGTTTTGGAGCATAATTAATACGGATAAGTCAAAATCAACAAAGTCGGCTAATTTGTTAATCGAATTTACTCGTTTTGTAAAATACTTTAATCCTGGTTATGTAGTAGTAGAAAATGTGCCTGGGGTTTTAAGAAAGAAAAGAGAAAGCGGACTAGAAGATTTTATAATTTGGCTTGAACAAAATAATTATAAAGTGCATTTTGAAGTTCATAATGTTGCTGAATATGGTGTCCCTCAAAGTCGAAAAAGATTTACTTTAATAGCTAATCGTGTAACTGAGGAACGGATTGATTTAATAAAAAACGAAGGTAGAAAAGTTACTGTTAGGGATGTTTTAGGGCAGACAAATGGTTTTTCTGAAATAAAAGATGGTCACAAAGATAAGAGCGAATTTTTGCACACGGTAGCTTCAATCTCGGCAATGAATAAAAAAAGACTAGAGAAAGTGGCAAAAGATGGAGGGAATCGATTAGGTTTTGCCAATAATCCAGAATTACAATTAGCTTGTTTTGAAGGTAAGGATACTTCTTTTAAAGATACTTTTGGTCGTTTATGGTGGGACAAACCATCACCAACCATTACCACTAAATTTTTTAGTATTTCGAATGGTCGCTTTGTTCATCCTGATGAAGATAGAGCATTGTCTTTACGTGAAGGAGCAACCCTACAATCATTCCCAAAAGAATATAAATTTCACGGAACAAGCACTTCAGCAATCGCAAGATTAATTGGTAATGCTGTTCCACCGCAATATGCAAAATGTATTGGAGAAGCAATTATAAAAAATCATCTAAATGCAGTTTAGAACCAAAGCAAGAGCAGTCGATTTATTAGGTAAAGGACAAATTGCCGATTTACCAACAGCTATTACAGAGTTGTGGAAAAACGGTTACGATGCGTATGCTGATAACTTAACTGCTGAAATATATAAAGAAGGTTACAAAGGACTTGTTAAGCCTTTTTTTTTATTAACCGATGATGGGAAAGGAATGTCTAAAAAAGATATTCTAGAAAAATGGCTAGTTCTTGGCACAGATTCTAAAAGTAGGGCAGAATTGGAAAAAGAAGAAGATGAGGAAACTCTCTGGAAAAAATCAAGAATTAAAGCAGGGGAAAAGGGCATCGGTAGATTGTCAGTCGCTTATTTAGGACACCCAATGTTAATGATCACAAAAAAAATTGGACACCCTATTCAATTATTATTTTTTGATTGGAGATTACTGGAAAATTTTAATCTTTTCTTAGATGATATAAATATTCCTGTAGAAGATTTAGAGAGTATTAATGATTTTAAAAGTGTCTTTTTTAAGTTAAAAATGTCTTTTCTTAAGAATTTCAAAAAAAAACATGATTCAGATGAAAATTCTATTTGGGAAGAAAAACAATTAGAACTCAAATACAACATTTTAAGATCTGTTTTAAATTCTCATTTGAACCCTGAACTAGTTGATGAAATATTCGGAAATTTAAAAGATTTAAAAGAGCATCATGGAACTAAATTTATAATTTTTGAGCCAATTGATCAAATTCTTGAATTAGCTGAGGAAAACAAAGAAGAAGAAAACAAAGAAAGTAGAGAATTTACTATTTCAAGCTTATCAGGCTTTGTAAACCCATTCAAAGAAAATAATGATTTGGTAGATTCCAAGTTATACGTTCATAATTTATTAGGAAGAGATAAAGAACTTATTAATGAAGAAGGGAATTTCTTTACTTCAGAAGACTTTACTTTGGCAGATGTTGTTATTGATGGGGTTTTTAACGGGAATGGTGGTTTTAAAGGCATTTTGAAAATTTATGGTAAAGATATACCTTACAAATACGATACTAATCGTAGACAATTCAAGAAAAAATATTATGGGAACATTCCTATTAAATTAGGGTATAGCCAAGGAGATCCGAAAGACTCAATGCTTAATGAGTCTGCATTCAAAAAAATAAATGATAAGGTGAAATCAAACGGGGGATTGTACATTTATAGGGATAACTTTAGAGTTTTGCCTTATGGACGGCCAAATACAGACTTTTTGAGATTTGAAGAAAGACGAAATAAGAGAATTGGAACTTTCTTTTTTTCATACCGAAGAATGTTTGGTTGTCTAGAATTAAGTAGAGATCTAAATCCAGATTTGAGAGACAAATCCAGTAGAGAAGGGCTGATTAATAATGATCAATACAGAGCTTTTGAATCTGACCTCATAGCTTTTTTTATACAAGTTGCTAAAGATTATTTTTCTGACAAGGCAGATAAACCTATTTTCTTAGATCAAAAAAAACAATTTAATGATCAAAAGACCGCAATAGAGAAAGATAAAAAGCGAGAATCAGATGAAAGAAAAGAATTTAATCAAGAATTAAATAATTACCCTGTAAAGTTCCAGAAATATGAGGAAGAATATACTACACTGTTAAATCAATTAGAAGAAAATATAAATGTTGCCTCAACTACATATTCTGAAATTGAAAACCTATTGCAACGGTTACAACAATTAGACATAGAATTTGAAAATTTGTTGCCATTTATTCCTAAAAGGTATAAACCTAACGACTTACAATTAGATAGATTAAATAAATATGAAAACCAAATACATTCATTCAATAATCGTGTCAAAATTAATAGTTTCACATTGATGCAAAAAGTTGCTGAAAAACTTGAGATTAGAGATTTAAAAATAAACTTTACGAAGAACATCGATGTTTATAAAGGTGAACTAGAAAAAGTAATCTATGATAATCTTCAAATATTACAATCTAAATTAAATTCTTTGTTAGGTGAATATAATGATAGATCAAAGAAAATATTTAAAGACTTTAACGAAAGTAAAGAACAATCTTTGAATTCCATTTTTACCAAAAAAGATATTGAAGAACAATCGGGTATAGTTAAAAACAAATTTGAAGAACTTAAAAAATCTGTTGATTCAACGTTATCTCCTATGGTCACTCATATTACTAGAATGAATTTTGATATTGATGAAGAACTTTTACAAGGTGCCTATAAATCGGAATATGACAGAATGCAACAACAATGGAGTCAAGTACAAGATGCAGCTCAATTAGGAATAGCAGTAGAGATAATTGACCATGAATTTAATGTATTATATTCCCGAATAAATAGATTACTTAAAAAATTAGAAAATGAAACTACTATTTCTAATAATTCTGATTTTGAATTGTTAGAAAAGACCTTTAGAAGTTTAGAAGACAAATACAATATGTTATCTCCACTGTATAGAAGTAACAATGCTATTTTAAAAGAAATCAAATGCTTAAAAATTGTTGATTATATTAAAATATTTTTTGACAGAAAAATTGAGGAAGATAATATCAAAATTACTTATACGAGTTCCTTTGAAAACCAAGTCATAAAAATAAAAGAACCTGTTTTATATACAGTAATTATTAATATTATCAATAACTCAATATACTGGATGAGGAGTTCAGATAAAAAAGAAATACGTTTTGACTATTTTAAAGATACAAATGAAATTTTAATTTTAAATTCAGGACAAAAAATTGAAGATCATAGACTTAATAAAATTTTCGATTTATTTTATTCCAATAGACCAACAGGTAGAGGTATTGGCCTTTATCTTGCTAAACAAAGCTTAAACGAAAATTATTTTGACATTGAAGCCACAAACAAAGAAAACTATAATTATTTACACGGAGCTTGTTTCGTTATCAAACCACTATAAAGTTGAAATTAATGAATACATATCAAACCAAAGCTAGCGAAGTAATAAGGGAGTCTATAAAATCTGTAATTTTTATAGATGAAAAAGCTTGGAATCCATTTGATTGCATACCATTCGATGATTCAAATGAAGATCATATTAGAGTTTATAATCTTTATAATAATTTCAAAACAGGAGGTATTTCATTTGACGTTCATACATATAAAAATGGTGATGAAAATTTAATTGAAAATGATTTAGAAAAATATCTTTTTCACAAAAGAGACCTAGTTTTATTGGACTGGGATTTAGACAATTCTGATGTATTCAACGTTAAACCTCTAAAATTTCTTTATGAGATAATTAAACAGAAACAAATTCATTTTTGTTCAATCTATACCGCAACTCCTATATTTGAAACAATTTTACCAAAAATATATTCCTTTTTTTCAGGTATAACTGAAGATATATGTGAGGATATTCTCAATAAAATAAATGAGTATGCGGATGAATTAATACCAATTTTGAAAAAGGCTAATATATATGATTCGACGGAGAATAATAAATTAATTGGGGAAATAAATAATATTAACAAAGATATTTTAGTAAATGTAAAAGAAATAGTTAAAAAAAATTTTCCAGAATCTATAACTTTTTTAAAATTTGCTTTTGATAATACTTTGCCAAAACCTAAGATTCCTCTTTTTTTTAAAATTGAAATGCTCACGACAGATGATAATACAGTATTAATAATCGATAACACTTTAATATCAATTCTAAAAAAAGACGAGAATGAGCCCCAAATGTTAATTGATAATTTTGTTAAAAAAATTACCGAAGACAAAAATAAGAGTTTTTACAAATTACTTGGGCTTGAAATGCAAAATCTTTTTTCTAAGAAAGGAGCTTTTCTTGATCCAAGTATATTAAACATTTCCCTGGATGCATTTTTACATCATAAAAGGCAAATGCACGATGACAATTTTAATGATTTAATTAAAAATGTTTTATTAAAAAACGCAGAACAAAATATAAGTAAAAACAATCTAAACCTATTGGAATCTGATTTTTTAAAAGAAATTGATGATAATCATGAAATCAAACAGCATGAAATTATCTCGATGAATATGTTTTATAATGGTAATTATCTAGATAGTGAAAGAATATTAAATTTTGGAGATATTTTTAAAGATGAAGATAATAATTTTTATTTATGCATAACTGCTTTATGTGATTGCCAATTTCCTTTTGATAAAATAAAGAATAAATTTTACTTTGTTAAACACAACAAAATTTTAACTAATGAAGAGGCTATTGATTATGGTGATTCAGGTTTTATTTCATATATAAATAGTATTTGTTTGAAGTGGTCAACAGATGATGAATTTATAAAACCAATTCAAATATATGTTCCAAACAATAAAATTGAGAAAAACTATATTTTAGCATATGATTGGTTTGATGGTCACCCATTATCTATAAGTTTAGAATATGTTTTTACTTTAAAACAAAACTATGCACAGAGAATTGCTAATCAAGCATTCACCTATCCTGTAAGAGTTGGAGTAGATTTTGTAAAAAAATAACAAATGGCAATCCGCAACCTCTGGACAAAAGAAGAACTAATCCTTGCCTTTAATTTATACTTAAAAATTCCTTTCGGGAAAATGCACAGTACAAATAAAGACATAATTTATCTAGCTAGTTTAATTGGTCGAACTTCAAATTCAGTTGCTATACGATTAGTGAATTTCGCAAGTGTTGATCCAGCCCTACAAGCACGAGGGGTGAAAGGAATGGATGGTAATAAAAATGTAGTAAAACCCATTTGGATGAGTTTTTTCATAATCAAGAAGAGTTAGTCTTTCTCAGTGAACAGATTCTAGCCCAAAAAGAAAATACCTCAATAGAAAACAAATACCAAGACATACTTTTCGACTGAAAAGGTGTGAAAGGAGAAACGTTCATTCGAGAAGTGAAAACAAGGGTAAATCAATCGGTTTTCAGACAAATGGTTTTAACTAATTACACTACTAAATGTGCCATAACAGGGATTGATATTCCTGAATTACTGTTGGCAAGTCATATTGTTCCTTGGTCAAAAAATGAAAATGAAAGATTAAATCCAGAGAATGGAATTTGCCTTTCTGCTCTTTACGACAAAGCATTCGATAAAGGATTAATTGGGGTAAACTCAAGCTATCAAGTGATATTATCTAATGGTTTAAAAAAGAAAAAGGAAACTTCTTTTTACCAAAGTCATTTTGCTTCGATTGAAAACCAAAGAATTATTGATGGAATAAAATATTTACCAAGAAAAGAATTTCTAGAATATCATCTCGATACTATTTTCGAAAAATGAAACAACTAAAATTATTGCTATTTACAGAAATGGAGAGCATAATGGAAACGAAAAAGGATTTTCGATTGAAGATGTAATAAAAAAATACTTGATTACTTCTTCTTTTAAAATGCTTTTAAATGATATTGGATTCTTATCTCAGAATACAGGTTGTTTTGCTCTCGAAAGTATATATCTCATAAAATCAAATACTACATAACTTGGCAAATTAATTTTATCTGATGATAAATTTTCAATATGATTATCAAAATAATTTTAACCGATGAATAATGTAACATGTGTAGAAGTAGACTATTTACGTTCTTCAAGAACAATAGAAACTATTTTATTAGAAAACTCAAGTAAAAAAAGAATCGTATATATCTATAATTATGAAGGATGGCATTTTCGGGTTTTTAATAACATCATCCAAGTTTTAGATTTTTTTGATTATAAATTTGAACCTGAATTTAGTTTTGAAGATGAGGTAGAACTTGGTAAATATCTAGAGAATTTAGATTTGAACTATTGAATTCTTGAAATTGAAATTCCTACTTTTATTGCTGATTTTAAATTGTTTTACCATCGAACGTATCACTCCACAACAACGTTCCAAAAACATGCGAGCCATTCGCAGCACGAACACCAAAGCTGAAGTGCTTTTGGCAAGATCCTTATGGCATCTCGGCTATCGCTACCGTAAAAATAACAGAACTGTTTTTGATAAACCAGATTTAACCTTCAAAAAGCATAAAATAGCTATTTTTGTAGACAGTGAATTCTTCCACGGTAAAGATTGGGAAAATGAAAAAGACCGCGTGAAAACCAATACGGAGTTTTGGCAAAAGAAAATTGAACGCAACATAAAACGAGACATTGAAGTCAACAATTATCTCGAATCACAAATTTGGAAAGTCCTTCGTTTTTGGAGTTTGGAAATAAAAAAAATCTCGAGGATTGTATCACTAAAATACAATCCGAAATTATTTCGAGACAAACCCAAAAAGTACAAACGTTAAGCTGATACGAGAATCCAACCCCATCCTCAACTCCACAATTTCTCTCTTTTATTTTCCCAATGTTTTATTAATTCAGTCGTTTTTTCATACTGCAATCGGTAAATTTGAAAGTCAACATTAAATAAATAAAAATATGATAGTACAGATTAACACAGACAACAATGTAGAAGGAAACGCACGTTTGAAAGCGTATATTGCAGAAGAAGTAGGAACAGCTTTGTCCCGTTTTGAAGATAAAATAACCCGATTAGAAGTGCATCTTGGTGACGAAAACAGTGATAAATCCGGAGTCAATGACAAACGATGCCTTATCGAAGCCAGACCAAATAATATGCAGCCCGTTGCAGTTACCAATCATGCCGATACTACCGAAAAAGCCTTTCAAGGTGCATTAGACAAAATCAAAAAAGTATTAGACACAGCTTTCGAAAAACAGAAAGCGCACTAAATAGTTGCCCGTAGGCAAACAAGCATAAAACTAAAATGACACTGTCTAAATAAGATAGTGTCATTTTTTTTGTTAATTATTCTCACGTGAAAGAAGGTGCTCTTTATTTGTCAAATAATAACGTCGCCAAAGTTTCATCTCTTTTGTATATGTCTTCATAGAAATGTACAACTCCATCATCACTTACCCACGCGGTGAAATAACCAATATAGACCGGAATTTTATTTTTTAGCGTATACCAATATTCCTCCCCGCTATTCATTGCAGTTTCTATCTTTTCAGGATTCCATTTTTTGTCGTTCTTCATAATCATCGCAGCAAGTTCTTTTGGCTTGGCTACCCGTATGCACCCGTGGCTGAACGCACGGTCTTCTTTACCAAATAAACTTTTGGACGGCGTATCGTGCAAATAAATTGCATTCGAATTTGGGAATAAGAACTTTACAAGTCCCAATGAATTTTCCGGGCCGGGTTTTTGTCTCACATAATCATCTTTCCACTCCATATCATGTTCCGCTAAATAATTTGGATTCTTTTCGATGGCAGGAAGAATTTCTTTCTTTAAAATACTTGCGGGCACATTCCAGTACGGTCTAAAAACAATATATTTCATTGGGGCACTAAAAATAACGGTTTTATGCATCGTTTTTCCCACCACAACTTTGGAACGTAATTCCGGGATTCCGTTTCTGAAAAAAGTCAGTTCATACGCTGGAATATTCACAACAATTAGTTCCTTAGATTTGGTAATGTCATTCGAAATCCATCTACAGCGTTCCATATTGACCATGAGGGTTTTGATACGGGCTGCAACGGAAACGTTCATATAATTGATATGTTCGGGCAGAATTGTTTTGTTAATGGTATTGCCACTTCTTTTTTTAAATTTCAAAATTCCTGTAGCTAACTCATCATCATATACAGCACTTTTAGAATCTCGGCTAAGATCACCAGTAATTAATAAACGCGTTCTGATTTGCGCAATTGTAGCGGCACTATCACCAGGTTTATACGATTTGACATTTGGATCTAACGCAATGGTTTTCCATCCGCCTTTTTTTTCTATTTTACGGTATTCCTGCAAGACGTCTTTAAGCAGGTAATATTGTTTTAAAACCCCTTTTTCATCTTTGTTGATAAGCGTAGGATTGATTAACAATGAATCTAAATAATTGACATACGATTGTTTTTTTCTTGGCAAAAACCAGCCTAAATCTTTCGTTTTTTGAGTACTGATACCATCGTATACTTTATCAGCATAAAAAAAGTACAGTGAAGAGCTCAATAGTTCGGTGTCAATATTCGCTTTCTGATTTTCCTCCGGATTGTCATAGATATCTTCTAATTTTTCCTTGTAAGGAATTACGGTTTCGATTCCTTCAACAGCCAAATTGTTCACTTTATTGTACAACAAACCCGCAAATTCATTAAGTCCATCTTTGTCAAACCAGATGTAATGAAATTGATGTTTACGGTATAATTTTTCTACATCGCCCTGATAATTTTTCAGTTTTGGATATTTTTTAAAGAAGGTTTTGATTTGCGTACTGTCAAAAGCAACTTCAATGGTATTTGTACTCGTTTGATTTATTGGCAAATCAATATTGCTTTTCTTTTTACAGGAAACGGCAGTAAATAGTATCGTAAAAACAACAATTAGTATTGGCGAAAATAATTTTTTCATAAGTCAACTTTTAATTTGTGAAGAACACAATTATGGGCCTACAAAAATACGTCAAATCACGTGCCGTACTACCAGAATTGGACGGACTGAGTTTTTCAACTTTAAAATATGACCTGTGGTTTAACAGTAAAAGGGAAAGAAAAATAATTTATAAGTACTTATTAATAAATTAGTTGCGATTTTTTTTTGTTTTCTAAAACGAAATTTAGCGTTGGATAAATTTTTTAAAATCCAAAAATTATGAAAATAATAGTGCTTTTTACACAACTATTTTGCCGTTTTTGTCTCCTGTTATTATAGAGGTAAGGTTTTAATTTAAAGTTTAATACCACTTTTTTGAGGGTGTTATTATTTCAAATACTTTCCGAAGTTTGAAATAGTAAAAGGTACAAGGCTCAAACGGATGTTTAGGAAGCCGAATCATATTTTGTAGATTTAAAGCAGTAGGAAAACCAGTTTTTATGCTATCTTTATTTGAGAACAGTAAAGAAATTCAGATGAACCAATTTTGGCAGGAAACAAAAACATATTTTAAAACAACGGGTTTTAAGAAAATTTTCAAAAGAATTGGTTTTTTCTTCTTGGGAGTAGTTGTGTTTTTTATGCTTTCTTCTGGGCTTTTAGCACTTTATTTTAAAAATAACAAAGCGGAAATTATTACCCAAATCAATATTAAAATCAACGAAAATATTACAGGAAAAATTGATATTGGCGATATTAGATACAAATTTTTAAAAGGCTTTCCCAATATGACTTTGGCATTAAGCCAAGTGGAATTGAAAGACAGTTTGTGGGCTGTTCATAAGCGCACCCTCCTAAAAGCGGAACAAATTGAGATTAGGATTGATCTTTGGGATTTGATTTCCAATGAAATTAATATCGATAAAATCGAAATTCAAAAAGCGACTTTGTATTTATTTAAAGGAAAGAACGGAATCGTAAATACCGGTATTTTTAGACCAAAGCCAAAAGGCAAAAATTCAAAAAGTTCGACTACTTCCACCATCAATGAAATTGTTTTAGACCAAGTGCATTTCATTTCCGAAAATCAAATGGGAAATAAATTGTTTGATTTTAATGTTTTAGCTTTACGAAGCAAAGTAGATTTTGAAGATGACAATTGGCATACCAAAATGTACGTGAAAACGCTTGCCAAAAACATGGCTTTCAATACCAAAAGAGGTAGTTTTATAAAGGAAAAAATCGTTGAAGGCTTTTTGGTTGTTGACTTTTCGAACCAGAAAAACCAAATCAGTGTAGCAACCGAAAATCTCAAAATAGGAATAGAACTTTTTGATATTAACGCACATTTTAGTTTGGACAAAAACAAGTCTCCTTTTGATATTGTTATTAAAACCGACATTTTGTGGAAAGATGCTTCTGAATTATTGAGCGCTAATATTAGTAGCCGAATCAATCAATTTGACTTAAAAAAGCCAATAAATGTGGGTTGTACGATTGTGGGCGATATGAATGCTGAAGGTGATCCGGAGATTGTCGTGACTACGAATATAAAAAATAATGAACTCACGATACCTGACGGAATTATCACCCACTGTAGTTTTGGCGCTACATTCACCAACCAATATAAAAAAGGAGCAGGCTGCAACGATACTAACTCGACAATTACTTTAACAGAATTTTCGGGGAAATACAAAACGATTCCATTTGCAATTCCAATCGGGATTATTTCCAATTTTGAAAAAACCACTGCAGCAGGAAGTTTTAAATCGGATTTTCCCGTTTCCCGACTGAATGAGATAGTCAACAAGGATTTAATGCATTTTTCTAATGGTCAAGCTGAAGTGAATTTGGATTTCAAATTTGATATTAGAGATTTAAAAATACAGAAACCGTTATTCACAGGAAGTGTAGCAGTTAAAAATGCAACAGTTAATTATGGTCCAAGGAATTTGACTTTCGTAAAAACAGAAATTCAGCTTGATTTTACGGAGCAAGCTTTGTTGATAAAAAAAATTAATTTTAAAGACCGTCGCAACACGGTTTTTATGGAAGGAAAAATTAATAATTTCCTGACGTTATATTATGAAAATCCTGAAAAAATGCTCGTTAATTGGGATATTTATGCTCCTTTTCTGGATGTGAAACAGTTTGTAGGTGTTTTTACCAGTTCGGGTAAAAAATCTCCAAAAATCAAGAATAAAAAAGATGATTTTTCAGATGAATTGTATTCAGTAATTGAAAAAAGCCAAATGGTGTTAAATGTTAAAGCAGATAAAATGGTGTATAGTAAGCTCGAAGCGACTAATGCTAAAGCTACCATTTTATTACTTAACAATAAATTAATTGTGAAAAATGGCTGGGTGCAAAGTTCTGGCGGGATAATTTCTTTTGACGGTCAGTTAGCGCCATATGGGGATAATTTCCTTTTGGAATCCAATGCGAAAATCAATCGGGTGAATATTTCCCGTTTCCTGACTTCGTTGAATAATTTTGGGATTGAATCCTTTGAACCTAAAAACATAAAAGGATTTTTGACGTCTTCGGCATCGTTGAAAGGAATGCTGCTTTCCGGCGGACAACTAAAGAAAAATTCGCTTTCCGGCAATGCTAAATTCGATGTGAATCAAGGGACTTTAATCGATTTTAAACCGATTACAAATATTGGAAAATTTGCTTTTCCTTTTAGAAATGTGAACAATATCGTGTTTAGAGATTTGTCAGGAAACTTTAAAATCAATGGCGATTTAGTAGCTGTTAATGATCTGAAAGTGAGCTCCAGCGTTTTAAACTTAGATGTAAACGGCATTTATTCGTTTGACAGAGGGACAAATTTAGCGATCACTATTCCATTGAGAAACCCAAAAAAGGATGAGGGTATCACGGATAAAAATGAAAGAGCTGAAAATCGAAATAAAGGAATTGTATTGCATTTATTAGCCGTTGACGTAGATGGAAAAATAAACATAAAATGGAATAAAAACCATGAATAAACACAAAAAGCACATGAAAATACTACTGACTGTTCTTGTGGTTGTCACTTTATCGGGTTGCAAAAGCACAATGGAGAACCAATCAATTTCAAAAGCAAATATCAACGCCACATTAAATTCCTGGCATAAAGCTGCGGCAGATGCTAACTATAACGATTATTTTTCTGTAATGACTGATGATGCTGTTTTCATTGGTACTGATGCGACGGAGAATTGGGATAAAAAAGCTTTTCAAGCCTATTCAAAGCCACATTTTGATAAAGGAAAAGCGTGGAATTTCACCGCATTAGAACGCCATATTTATTTTGATAAAACGGGTAAAACAGCTTGGTTTGACGAATTGCTGAATACACAAATGAAAATTTGTAGAGGGTCGGGTGTTTTGGTAAAAATAGGCACCGAGTGGAAAATAAAACAATATGTTCTATCGATGACGATTCCAAATGAAAATTCGAATGAAGTCGTTAAAGTAAAGTCAACGCTGGAAGATGCGTTGATACAAACCTTAAATTCGAAGCAATAAATTTATCTTATTAGCTAATCAGTTATTCTTTTTTTTGTACAAAAAAACCTCTGCAAAAAAAGCAGAGGTTTTCAGTAACATATAAACCGGATAATTACCAGATTTTAACTCTTTTCTCGGGTGCCAGATACAATGAGTCTGTTGGTTTTATTTTGAAAGCGGTATAGAACTCAGGAATATTACGCACTACACCATTGACTCTAAATTTTGCGGGTGAATGCGGATCGGTAGCAATTTGATTTCGCAAAGCTTCCTCCCGACTTTTATTTAACCAACATTGTCCCCAACTTAACAATACTCGTTGATCACCCGTAAAGCCATCTAAAACAGGTGATTCTTTTCCTTCCAAACTCATTTTATATGCTTTTATGGCAATGGATAATCCGCCTAAATCGCCAATGTTTTCCCCTTGGGTAAATTCCCCATTTACATTGAGGTCAGGAAATACTTTGAAGGTATTGTACTGTGCGACTAATGCACCTGTTTTTTGCTTAAAAGCGGTTAAATCTTCCGGTGTCCACCAATTGCGCAGCACTCCGTCACCATCAAAGCTACTTCCTTGGTCGTCAAAACCATGGCCTATTTCGTGTCCGATTATTGCACCAATTCCACCATAGTTTGCTGCGTTTTCAACTTTTAAATTAAAGTAAGGTGGCTGCAATATAGCGGCAGGAAATACAATCTCATTAAGTGGCGGATTGTAATATGCGTTTACGGTTTGTGGAGTCATTCCCCATTCAGTTCTGTCAACAGGTTTTCCTAATTTGTTGATTTGTCTGTTGTATTCAAAATCAGTGGCTTTTTGCTGGTTTCCATATAAATCGCCTTTAACAACTTTTAAAGTAGAATAATCTCTCCACTTGTCAGGATAACCAATTTTCGGAGTGAATTTAGAGAGTTTGTCCAAGGCTTGTTTTTTTGTTACCGGACTCATCCAATCCAAGTTTTTTATGCTTTCCCCGTAGGCTTTAAGTAGGTTTTTGACTAACAGTGTTACTTCTTCTTTGGCTTGAGGAGAGAAATGTTTTTTTACATAGACCTTTCCCACTATTTCACCAAGGTTATTATTGACCCTGTCAACACCTCTTCTCCATAGTGGTTGTTGTGTTCGGATTCCGTTCAGGGTTTTGCCATAGAAGTCAAAGTTTTCATTGTCTAAAGCCGTGTTCAAAGATCTTGCCGCTCCATGAATAGCATTCCATTTCAGATAACCTTTCCAAGTAGTTAAAGGTGTTGTTTTAATAATGTTATTGAGCGATTTGAGATAATCAATTTGTGCAACAACAATGTTTTGTTGATTAAGAATTCCGGCGTTTTTTAGCATGTTGTCCCAGTTAAAATCAGGCATAAGTTGGTCCAAATCAGAAATATCATATTTGTTGTACAGTTTTACTATGTCACGGGTTTGTTCTTTTTTCATGTGTTGGGCAGCCAAAGTTGTTTCTAACGCCATGATTTTTTTGGCTAAATCGGGAGCATTGGCAATCCCTCCAAGCTGTAACGTTTTCTCGATATGGATTACGTATTTTTTTTGGATTTCCTTAGATTTAGCATCTACAAGAGAGTAATATTCTCTATCAGGTAATCCTAAACCACCCTGCCAGGAAATAAGCATGTACTGGGTTGGATCTTTTAAATCCTCCATTACCGAAACGGAAAAAGGAATGTTGATTCCGGATTTATTGGCATATCCAAAATAAGCAGCCAAATCATTGTAGTTGTTGATAGCGTCAATTTTTTTGTATTCAGGAAGTAACGGCGCAATTCCTTTTTGATCCCTTATTTTAGTATCCATGAAGGCTTCGTAAAAGTCCCCAATTTTTTGTTCATCAGAACCTGTTGCAAACTTACCTTTGGAGGAAGCTTCAATAATGGCCTTAACGTCTTCTTGTGCTTTTTCATGTACCATATAGCCAACGCCATAAGAGGCTTTATCGTCCGGTATTTTAGTTTTTTTCATCCAAGCGCCGTTGACATACGCATCAAAATTATCACCTGGCTGAATGGATGTGTCCATGTTTTCTGTATTAATTCCGGAAATTGTTTTGTCTGACTTTTCAAAAGTAGAAAAAGCAGCCAACAATAAAATGGACGATGCCAACACTAGTTGTGTTTTAATTGGGTGTGGTTTTGATTTCATAAATTGGGTTTTTAGAATATCAAATATAATATAAAAAATCTCGCATAATCTTATTTAATTGATTATTAGTACATTGATGCTAAAAAAAGTTTAACAGATTAGCTTAAATCATCGAATTCATTTCTTTCTTACGAAATGCCTCTATTTTTTTCGTGTTTTATTCCGTTGAATCAATAAGTTAAGTTCGAAATTAAACCGTGAGTACAGTCCTTTTATTTGGTGTCATCAGAAAAAAGAAGTTCCGCTAAACGGTCGTCACGTTGATAAATGTCATTAAAAAAACTAACTTCACCGGAATCATTTACCCAGGTAGTGAAATATCCAATGTGAACCGGAATTTTCTTTTTTAGGATGCATGTGGTTTCTTTGCCGCCGTCCATGGCTTTCTTGATGCGATCAGCTGGCCAGTCCTTATCATTTTTTAAAATTAAATAAGCCAACTCCTGTGCTTTATTTACATTGATACATCCGTGACTATACGCCCGGTATTCAGAATCAAATAAACTTTTGGCGGGCGAATCGTGTAAATAAATATCGGAGGCACTTGGAAACATAAATTTGACTTTCCCTAAAAGATTTTTAGGACCGGGTTTCTGCCTTACTCTGCCTTTATTATATTCCATGTCATTATCTGCCAAATAGTTTTTGTCGCGGTCCATAGCCGTTTTTATTTCGCTTTGAACGATACTCGTCGGTATGTTCCAGTACGGACTAAATATCAAATGGCTGATATTACTGCTAAAAATGACGGTTTTATTCATGGTTCCGCCCACAAACACATTCGATTCTAATTCGGTTATGCCATTTCTTTTGTAAATCAGTTTAAAAGAGGGAATGTTTATAATGATGTATTCTTCCGCTTTTGTCAACTCTGGAGCAATCCATCTGCAACGTTCCATATTGACCATAATGGTTTTGATGTAATTTTCAATAGGAATATTCATTCTTTGAATGTGGCTTGATGTAATTATATAATCAGGTTTATAGCCATTTCTTTTCTTAAAATTCAGTATTCCGGTCATTAACTCCTCATCGTATAAATTACTTTTGGAATCTTGCTCTAAATCTCCGGTTACAGCGAGTCGTTGTCTGATTTGACCAATGGTCCGTGAGTCATCACCAGGTTTGTATTCCAGTATTGAAGAATCTTTAACTATTAAATTCCAATCTCCATTCTGCTCTATTTGGCGGTATTTTTTTAAAACAGTACGCAATTTGTAATACTGACTAAAGAGCTGTTTCTCATTTTTATCCAATAATTCTGGATCCGCCAACAAAGAATTTAGAAGGGTCTCGTATGAGAGATTTTTTGTTGGTAAAAACCATCCAATTTCTCTGATTTTTTCGATGTCGATGCCTTTATATACTTTTTTTGCATAGAAGATATACATTGCTGATAGTAAAAGCTCTGTTTCGGTGGTGGTAAGATTGTTTGGTGTTTTTTTATTGAAAATCAAGTCAGTTCGTTCTTTGTAGGCAAATCGGGAAAGTAGCCCTTCCTCTTCAAGTTGATTTACTTTGGAATATAATAAATTGGAAAACTCGATAACACCTTTACCATCAAGCCAAATGGAATTATAATCTCTCTTTTTATATAACATCTGAACATCCGATTTGTATTTTTTTAAATTTGGATATGTTTTAAAAAATCTCGAAATAATCGAACTGTCAATCTTGACGAAATATCTTTCTGCTTTGTATTTTGGGAATGTTTGAGCAACATAGGTGTTGGTAATCTTTTTGGCATTGGTATGGTAAGCATAAGCAAGTGAAAAGCTTAATAATAGTAGTGCAATAGATAAAACAACGTTTTTCATAGCATGATTATTTGTATAAAGATACAGAAATATTTTCTTGGTAAAAAGTGAATTAACAATGAAGTTAAGAGTTGAAATAGTACAATTGTCATTTCTTTTGGAAACATTTTTGCAAAAGATTGCATAAAAAACGATTAAGACAATAGTGATTTCGTAAACGTTTTTTCATTTTTTCACTTGTTCACCATTCGGTCTATTATATTTCCTTAATTTTGCCGAAATATTTTGAAAAAGTGGGAAGCAAAAATAAATTAAAAAGATTCAAGGAAAACGAGACATTTACAAATGTTTTTCAACCAACAAGAGAAGAAGTGGTAGCAGATTTATTTCCGCTTAAAGGTAAATGGAATTCGGAATTCTTCAAAAATGAAAATCCATTAGTGCTGGAATTAGGCTGTGGAAAAGGGGAATATTCTGTTGGTCTTGCTGAAAGGTATCCAAATAAAAATTTTGTTGGAATCGATATCAAAGGAGCACGTTTCTGGCGTGGAGCCAAAACGGCAGTTGAAACCGGATTATACAATGTGGCTTTTATCAGAACCCAAATTGAATTGATCAACCATATTTTTGCTGAAAACGAAGTAGATGAAATCTGGATTACATTTCCGGATCCACAAATCAAATACAAACGCACGAAACACAGAATGACAAATTCGGAGTTTTTGCAATTGTATAAAAAAATCCTCAAAAAAGAAGGTGTTGTAAACTTGAAAACCGACAGTGAATTCATGCATGGATATACCCTTGGATTGTTGCACGGCGAAGGACATGAAGTTTTGTACGCCAATCATAATGTATACGTAAACGAGGGAAGTCCGGAGGAAGTGACCGCATTTCAAACTTTTTATGAAAAACAATATTTGGAAGTTAACAAAGCAATTACGTATATTCGATTTAAAATTAAAGAATAGTTTTACTTTTTCGATTCTTGCACTTTACCTATGAATTTATTTACTTCTTTACTATTGGGTTTTATTACTGCCTTTATAGGGATTACGCCTCCGGGATTAATCAATATGACAGCAGCTAAAGTAAATCTCAAAGAAGGAAAAAGAAGTGCTTACTGGTTTGTTCTAGGTGCGGTAATTGTAATTTTCTTTCAGGCAGCGCTCGCAATATTGTTTGCGCAATTTATTAAAGAGCACCCGGATGTAATTGTTTTGCTGCGTGAAGTGGGTTTGGGAATATTTGCATCATTGACAGTCTATTTCTTGTTAATTGCTAAAAAACCCAAAAAGAAAAAAGAAATAATTAAAAAAAAGAGCACTTCCACTCGTTTTTTTCTTGGAGTGCTGCTCTCAGCACTTAACTTTTTCCCCATTCCTTATTATGTTTTTGTAAGTGTTACGTTAGCGTCTTACAATTTGTTTTATTTCGAAATGTTTCATGTTTTTATTTTTGTTTCAGGGGTCGTATTAGGCTCTTTTTTAGTGTTTTACTTTTATATTACTTTCTTTCAGAAAATTCAAGATAAAACAGATTATTTCATGCGCAATATGAATACCATCATAGGAAGCATTACAGGATTAATCTCTTTAATCACTTTAATCAATATTATTCGGTATTATTTAAAGTAGATTTTTAACCAAAACCATAAGAATTTCTTTTTTATTAGATGTAAAACCATGTCAAATGACAATTTTTTCGAAAGAGTGTATGCCGTCGCCAGACAAATTCCTTATGGGAAAGTCACTTCGTATGGCGCCATAGCAAAGTCCTTGGGAACCGCTCGTTCTGCTCGAATGGTTGGCTGGGCAATGAATGCTTCGCATAGTCTTGAAGATGTTCCGGCACATCGTGTCGTGAACCGAAAAGGATTACTGACCGGGAAATTGCATTTTGAAGGAACCAATCTGATGCAACAATTATTGGAAAACGAGGGAATTGTTGTGATTGACAACCAAATTGTGGATTTCGAGAAACATTTCTGGCAACCTGATGTTCGATTGGAATAATTGATTAGATTTTCGTCTTCATAATACTGTTTCGCGATTAAAAACTTTAATTAGATGATAACCAACATCAATTTTCGCATCAATAAATCCGATACAAATCCTTTACAATAAGAACTTTTCATAGTATCTTTGTAATCTGAAATCAGTTTAAATAAAGATAATATTCTGGCGCTAAAATGCCAATAGAAAACAGTAAACTAAAAATGAAATTAGACAGAAAAGACATTCTTAAAGCTTTAGAAACGATTACTATAGCGGGAGAAGGAAAAAATATGGTTGAAAGTGGCGCGATAGCAAATGTGATTACTTTTGGCGATGAGGTTGTGGTAGATTTAGTATTGCACACGCCGGCAATGCACATTAAAAAACGTGCTGAAGACGATATCAAAAAAACAATTCTTGAATTAGTATCTCCAGATGCTAAAATCAAAGTCAATAGTAAAGTTGAAGTTCCAGACAAACCGGAAATTAAAGGAAAATCAATACCGGGAATCAAAAATATCATTGGAGTTGCTTCTGGTAAAGGAGGAGTAGGTAAATCTACTGTTACAGCAAATCTAGCGGTTTCACTAGCCAAAATGGGTTTTTCAGTAGGAATTTTGGATGCTGATATTTACGGACCATCGATGCCAATCATGTTTGACGTAGAAAATGAAAAACCAATCTCTGTCATGGTGGATGGGAAATCAAAAATGAAACCCGTGGAAAGCTACGAGGTGAAAATTCTTTCGATTGGATTTTTTACAGCACCGAGTCAAGCGGTAATTTGGAGAGGACCTATGGCTTCCAAAGCATTGAACCAAATGATTTTTGATGCGGACTGGGGAGAATTAGATTTTATGTTAGTTGATTTGCCTCCGGGAACAGGAGATATTCACCTTTCTATCGTGCAATCATTACCTATCACAGGTGTTGTAATTGTAAGTACGCCACAAGCTGTAGCTTTGGCCGATGCTAAAAAAGGAGTTTCTATGTTCATGTCAGAAGCTATAAATGTTCCTGTTTTAGGAATTATTGAAAACATGGCGTATTTCACACCAGAAGACTCGAGCGAAAGCGAACAGGCGAAGCAATTACCTGAAAATAAATACTACATCTTTGGAAAAGAAGGAGCCAGAAATCTTGCAGAGGATTTGAGTGTTCCGTTCCTTGGTGAAGTGCCAATCGTACAATCCATCCGTGAAGCAGGAGATTACGGTCGTCCGGCAGCGATGCAAACAGGTTCCGTTATCGAAACTGTTTTCGAAGAAATCACCAGAAATGTGGTGCGGGAAGTAGTAGGCAGAAACGAAAATTTACCTGCAACAGAGGCTGTTAAAATTACAACTATGGCCGGTTGTTCCGCAGTAAAAAAATAGACTACTTAGATTTTTAGACTACTTAGACAAACTAAGAGATCTAAAAACCTAAAAAGGTCAGAAAATCTAATAAGTCTAAATTATGACAACAGAAGAATTATTTGTAGAAGTGCAAAAAGCACTTGAAGAAATCAGACCCTTTTTAAATTCTGACGGCGGTGACATCACATTAATCTCCATAGAGGACGACAAACATGTAAAAGTACGTCTCGAAGGCGCATGCACCAGTTGCAGCGTAAACCAAATGACACTAAGGGCAGGCGTGGAAACCACCATCAAAAAGTTTGCACCACAAATAGAAACTGTTGTAAATATTCTATAAATCTTTTGGGCGTGCCCCTTTTAAGAAAAAAGGCTACTCAATACAACGAGTATTTGCCTTTTTTCTTAAAACGGTCGGGCTATACGCGCTACTTCGGTAGCTAGCTTCTATCCCTCACGCAAACACACAACTCATAACTTATAACTCATAGCTGATTTATGGATGTATTAATAAAAATTAAAGATAGAGAAGGAGTAGTGCATGAGTTACAAGCTCCTACAGATATGGCCATGAATATCATGGAATTATGTAAAGCTTATGAGCTTCCTGTAGAAGGGACTTGTGGCGGAATGGCCATGTGTGCTTCTTGTCAGTGTTATGTGTTGAATAACGTGCCTTTACCAGAAATGGGCGATGATGAAGAAGCGATGCTTTCAGAAGCATTTTACGTAAAATCCAATAGTCGTTTGGGCTGTCAAATCCCAATCACCGAAAGCCTCGAAGGATTAGAATTGGAGTTGGCTCCGGAAAATTAATGAGAAAGCGAGATAGAGATTCTCGCTTTTTTTATGTAACATTTTTCCAAAAAGAGCATCTAACAGTTTTTACGATATAACTTTATTTTGTAGTATTTAAATGAATTCAAATTCCTATTCTCCAGGTTTGCATAAACTGGTTACACTTCAAGTAGAGACTGCTCATAAACTCACCGATAGCGAAGGATATATAGCTATTACTAACCAAATTTTAGATAAATATGGATTAGAACAAGTAGGTGTTATTGTACATAATTTCGATAATGACAGTTTTACTATTGCAGTTTGCCTAAAAGAATCACATATTTGTATTCACACTTGGCCGGAATTCAATCAGCTTACTTTAGACGTTTACTTATGCAATTATTTACAAGATAATTCTGCAAAGGTAAAATCAGTAACGAAAGAATATCTGGACTATTTTGATGCTGTTATAATTAAAGATTTTGAGATAAACAGATAAATATGGAGGTTTCTTGTTATCAATGCAATACGGTTGCTACAATTGAAGTTGGTTTTGAGGTCAGAAATTTTGTTTGTCCTAATTGCCAGAGCGTGTATATCTTAGATATAAATAAAGGATTACGTCGCGAAAGATCATTCAATCATAAAATTCCCCATGTTGGTTTGCAAATTGGTCAAAAAGGAATTCTAAAAGGAATCGAATATACCGTAACTGGAATCCTTACTAAGAAAGTGTATGGAACTTATTATTGGAATGAATATTTACTGACTGATAAATTGAAACAGTTTGTGTATCTCTCTGAGTCAGATGGACATTGGATTTTTTTAAAAGAAATCGTAGATAAATTTGAAGTTTCAAATCATCCTAAATTTCTAACTTACGAAGGAATTGTGATGAATTTGTATGATTATACAGATGTTGAAATTGTTTCTGCTCAGGGTTTCTTTAATTTTACACTACCAAAGAAAAAGATACACTCAATAGAATATATTAGTGTACCCAATATGATCTCTATTGAAAAAGATGGAGATACGGAGACGATTTATTTTGGAGAACATATCACTACAAAGGAAATTCGAAAGGGTTTTCCATTTTTCACACTACCATCTAAAGTAGGAACAGGATTAGTGCAACCCTTTTTTTTAAATATAAGGAATACTGCTATTGTTTTTTGTGTAGCTTCTATTTTGATTCTGTTATCTCACTGGTTCATTTATAAAGACAAATCAGAAAAACAGGTATTTTATAAAGACCTGACTTTTGATGCTTTTAATAATAAAGAGATTGTGAGTCCCTCATTTGAATTAGAAGGCGGTTCAGCACCTATGACAATTGCAGTTAACTCAGGAGTTGATAATTCTTGGGCAAATGTGCAGGTTGCATTATTAAACGAGAAAACAAATGATGCAGTTTACGCCAGTAAAGATATTGAGTATTATCATGGCTATACGGATGGCGAAAGTTGGACTGAGGGAAATCCTTCAGAGGAGTTTAATATATGTGGCGTTGCAGCAGGGAAATACCATTTGGTGATTACACCCCAAAAAGCACTCGAGGATTTGCAAAATAACTCTCTGACAATAAAAGCAGTTTGGGATCAACCTTCAGGTAGAAACCGTTGGTTAACCATTATTTTTATGGCAGTTTTACTAGTCGCTTTTTACTATCTCAATGTTAATTTTGAACAAAAAAGATGGGAAGATTCAAATAATTCCCCTTATAATTAAAGCTATGGACGAAGCATTAAAATTTTTGAAAAATAATGTATTTTCAATTGCGATAGGGTTGTTTGTCTATTCGGCATATTTATTTTTCACATATACCGGAAACAGAATCTGCGATTGTGAAACTACAGAAAAATACAGTTCCGGTCAAACTATGGGTCGAAGACCAATAAATACTTTTTATCACAAATAACAATTTAAAACTACCTAATCATGGATGTTCTTACATTAAAACCTATCTTAAATTCTATTATTTTTTCTCTTTTGGGAATCATTATTTTACTTATTGCCTATTTTATTATTGAAAAATTGACTCCAGAGAACACTTGGAACGAAGTGACACAGAAAAACAATATTGCTGTAGCTATTGTTTTTGGAGCCTTTATTATAGGGATTTCAATGATTATTAGTGCAGCTATACATGGGTAAGAAGTTTTTAAAATTTGAATATTTACTTCTTTTCGCTGTGTTTACTATTGCAACTTGTGGATTAGTTTATGAATTAGTTGCAGGTACTTTAGCCAGTTATCTTCTTGGAGATTCTGTTAAACAGTTTTCATTTATCATTGGAGTCTACCTCTTTTCAATGGGTGTGGGTTCTTATTTTTCAAAATTTCTCACAAAGAACATGCTCAACACTTTTGTTGAAATTGAAATTCTTGTCGGTTTAATTGGAGGATTGAGTTCAGTTGTGCTTTTCATGTTGTTTGAGAGTGTATATTCCTTTCAGTTTATCCTTTACCTGTTGGTTTTTGTAACAGGTTGTTTGGTAGGACTTGAAATCCCGTTGTTAATGAATATCCTGAAAGATAAAGTCGAATTCAGAGATCTGGTTTCTAATGTATTTACCTTCGATTATATTGGAGCATTATTGGCATCTATATTATTTCCTTTAGTTTTGGTCCCTCAATTAGGGATCATGGGAACTTCGTTGTTCTTTGGTATGATTAATATCAGTATTGCTATCGCTTTGTGCTTTCTGTTAAAATCAGAGCTCAAAAAAGTTTATTTGCTTAGAGCAAAAGCCATCGTATCTTTCCTTTTATTGTTTGTTGTTTACCTTTTTTCAAATACGATCTTATCTTATTCAGAAGGAAAAATGTACGGCGAAAATATTATTTATTCCAATTCGACTCAATACCAACGAATAGTTTTAACACATAATAAAAGTGATTATAGATTGTATTTGAATAATAATCTTCAGTTCAGTTCTACAGATGAGTACCGGTATCATGAAGCTTTAGTACATCCTGCCATGTCAATGGCAAAACAAGTAGACAACGTTTTAGTTCTAGGCGGAGGTGATGGATTGGCAGTTCGTGAAATATTAAAGTATACAGCCGTTAAAAATGTCACCATTGTAGATTTAGACCAAGGCATGACAAAGTTGTTTGAGACAAACAAAATTTTAACTAATTTTAATCATAACTCTCTCAATAATTCGAAAGTAAAAGTCTTTAATCAGGATGCTTTTATATGGGCTAAAAATAGTAAGTCTAAGTATGATGTAGTGATTATCGATTTTCCGGATCCATCAAATTATAGCTTAGGAAAACTATATTCATTGAATTTTTATAGTACTTTAAAAAGTCTTTTAACTACGGATGCTGTGGTGGTGGTGCAGACCACTTCTCCTTATTTTGCGCCAAAATCTTTTTGGTGTATTAATAAAACTTTAATGGAGGTTTTTCCACAAGTAGATGCATATCACGCTTATGTTCCGTCATTTGGAGAATGGGGTTTCTCCATCGCAATGAATGGTTTTGAAACTAATTTTAACAAAGTAAACAGAGAAGTTGAAGGGTTGCGCTTTTATAATTATCAGTTTGATAAATTCAATTATTTCTCCAAAGATATGATTTCAAAAGAAATTGAAATTAATCGTTTGGACAATCAAATTCTAGTACGTTATTTCGATGAAGAGTGGGAAAAATTATAGTTATTCCAGGCGTTTTTTTCTAAAAGGTATTGCTGCTTCCTTACTTGTGATTCCATTTTTGCAATCGTGTCAGGAAAAAGTAATTACTTTACTGATACGTTTATCAGGGACAAATCATATTTTAGGACATCGGTTGCGGGTTAAAAATTTCCCAAAGCCTTCGAGTCAAATTTATATTCCCTACTTGATAGTTGGAGGGGGAATTTCAGGCTTGAGTGCGGCACGTCAATTTTCTAAAAAAGGAATTAATGATTTTTTAATGATAGAATTAGAAAACCATTTGGGAGGGAATTCCTCAAATGGAGAAAATAAATATTCTAAATTTCCATTGGGAGCACATTATTTACCCCTTCCTAATAAACAGGATGTCGCGTTACTCCAATTTCTTGAGGAAGAGCAAATAATCATAGGGTATGATTCAAAAGGATTTCCAAAATTTGATGAGGAACAACTTACGTTTGCACCTGATGAGCGTTTGTTTTATAAAAATAATTGGCAAGAAGCATTAATTCCTAAAACCGGAAACTCTTTAGAAGAAGATATTCAATTCAAAAAATTCTTTTTGAAAATGGATGCTTTCCGTTCAGGAAAAGGTGATGACGGTAAGTATTTCTTCAATATTCCGTTATCATTGTCTTCCAATGATTTTACTATTCGAGGATTTGATACAATCACAATGCAACAATGGTGTGAGGAGGAAGGATTCAATTCGAAATCACTATTCGATTACGTAGATTATTGCTGTAGGGATGATTTTGGGTTGGGAATTAGTTACGTTTCTGCATGGGCAGGGATTCATTATTTCGCAGCAAGAAAGCAAGATAGCACACAAGATAACAAAGATAATGTACTTACGTGGCCGGAAGGTAATGCCAGATTATCCCATCATTTGCAAAAATATGTTGAAAATAAAACGCTGAAAAATCATTTGGTTTATGATGTAAAATGTATAGATGGAAAAGTTGTTGCTACTGTTTTTGACGCGGAGAAAAAATTAACTCTGGAGATAATTGCTGATAAGGTGATTATGGCTACACCTCAATTTGTGAATCAATATATAATTAAAAACAGAAAAATGTTGACGCATAATTTTCATTATGCGCCATGGCTTTTGGCAACTTTGGTTATTTCTGATTTGGCAGATGATGGTAGCTTTCCTTTGTGTTGGGATAATGTTGTATATGGAGCAAAAGGGCTAGGTTATATCTATGATCAACATCAATCCTTGCAACAAGTACAGTCCAAAAAAGTAATTACCTATTATTATAGTTTTTCGTCTTCTGATGTAAAGAAAAGCAGAAAGGATTTGTATTATAAAAAAGATGCGCATTGGAAACAATTAGTTTTTGATGATTTAAAAATCGCACATCCCAATATTGAAAGTGTTACAGAGGAAATAAATATTCACCTTTTAGGACACGGAATGATTAGTCCAGTTCCTGGTTTTATTTTTGGCACAGCCAAGGAAGAAGCATCACAAAATATTGACAGCAAAATTTTCTTTGCACATTCAGATTTGTCTGGAATTTCAATTTTCGAAGAAGCATTTCATCAGGGTATTAATGTCGTAAATCAAATAATAGATGGCTCAACCTTGGATTGATAAACCAAAAACGGATGGTTTTTTTATTTTAGCACCTTCATTTTTAGTCATTGCTATTGTATTTTTGTTTCATGATGCTTTGAAAGTTATTGAGACAAAACATTCTTTTTATACTTGGCTTTTTTTGATCGTTTTTATAGATGTAGCACATGTTTACGCTACTTTATTTAAAACCTATTTTGTTCGTGAAAAGTGTAAGAAAAGAAGAAAATTATTGGTTGCCCTGCCTATAGTTTGTTTTGTTATCGGGATAATTCTTTTCAGTTTTGGTAGTGTTGTTTTTTGGTCAGTTTTGGCATACATCGCGGTTTTTCATTTTATAAGACAGCAATACGGTTTTATGCGTCTTTATTCTCGAAAAGAAGTTAAAACATATTGGAGTGTGGCAATTGATAATTTAATTATTTACACTGCGACGGTGTATCCAATGTTATATTGGTTTTTTTCTTCCCCTCGGGCATTCAATTGGTTTACTGAAAAAGATTTTATTCGATTTGAAAATCAAGTAGTATTGGGGGTTCTGGGCTGGTTTTATGGACTGATTATAGTTTTCTATATTGTAAGAACAGTTTATAAAAGTACTAAAGAACAGTATTTTAATATTCCTAAAAATGCAATTATAACTGGAACTTTCTTTTCATGGTATTTTGGTATTGTGTATTTCAATAATGATTTAGTTTTCACTTTACTCAATGTTGTTTCTCACGGTATACCTTATATCGCGTTGATTTATCTCAATGAAATAGATAAAAAATCGGAAGCTGATTTAGGGGTTTTGAATTATTTAAAAGGAGCCAGAGGTTTTTTTGTTTTTATGGCATTTTTATCAACGATTGCTTTTTTTGAAGAGTATGTTTGGGAAGTTTTTGTTTGGAATGAACAATTTTCATGGAACAATTCTGATTTTTCAAATTGGCAGTTATTACTTGTTCCTTTGTTTACGGTACCGCAATTCACCCATTATCTTCTGGATGGATTCATATGGAAATCAAAATAGACTATTTGATTTTTTCTCCCAATCACCGAAAGCCTCGAAGGATTAGAATTGGAGTTGGCTCCGGAAAATTAAATAAAGAAAGCGTTTGCCAAGGCAAACGCTTTCTTTATTTATAATCTTTTAGATTTGTTGGGCCTTCAAGTACTTCTCTAACAACTTGCAGAATACCATTTTCCTTAGTGTCGATAAACCATTTTATAAGTGTTATGGTTCCATTTACTATTTCAATTCCGGTAATGCTTCTGGGATGTACGCAGCTTCCGTCATTGAAGTAAGGTGTTGATTTTTCATTTGGATAAGAAAAACTTGGACGATGAGTATGGCCTACAATGGTAATTTTGCGATTGTTGTTCTCAATCCATTTTTTTATTCGGAGTTCGATTTTTATTCGTTCCACGTAATTTTTAGCAGGACTTGTCGGATCGGATATTCCCCAAATTTGGAGTGGTTTCCATAAAATACGGACCATAAATCTATTGATTTTCCAGCCTACGTAATTCATAAAATCAGCTTGATGTCCATGTGTCAAAAACAATTCTTGTTTGGTTTCCCTATGAACTAAAACGAGGGCTTCATGGCATTTGATGCCGGTAAATAAAGGTTCAAGCTTGTCATTTTGTGTGTTTGTATATGTCGTAAGAGTTTTTTGTACATGATCTTTATCTCGAAAAGTCATTTCATGATTCCCCCAAATTTTTAGGTATCTGTCGGAATCGTGAAATTTTTTAAGCAGAAGATAGACGTTTTTGTGTGCTTCAAAAATAGTTTTAAAGAAGATATTTTCCCATAATTCATCTCCATCTCCTAATTCGCAATACGTAAAGCCATCATTATAATATTGAGTCATTGCATGAAAATACACATTTCGATTACTTGCAAAATCATCGGCAAAACTATTGTCGCTTCTGTGGCAGTCGCTAAAAAGGATGAATTTTGATTGATTGTCAAAAGGAATTCTTTGTGCTTCTTTATAAGCTCTGGTTAATCGTTCTTGGGAAGACATTTATTTAATTTAAAAAATAAAGATAAAAAAAATAGCTAATAAAGCTATTTTTTTCATCGGTACTTATTATCAGAAGGTGTTTTTCATTATTTTATAATAAGATAATTAATTTCAAACAATAAGTTATTTTTATAAGGAAGAATAAATTTTATGCTAATTCCACTTTCATCATAATTGTTTCTTCAATAGCATCCCAAAGTCCGATGCGTTTTTCTAAGGCTAATTTTGAAACTTCTTCTACGTCGGACCATTTTTGTGCATCGGTTCCACAAAGTTCTGTTATCATTTTCATTGCCATTGGACCGTGTTCGTCAGCGTCCAGTTCTATGTGTCTTTCAAAATAATAAATGAGTTTACTCAAATCAGTATCCGGGAAATTTGCTTGAAAATTTTTCAAGATTTCCGTGAACATACTTGGAATTAAGTCTTCTCTTCCAAAAGTAAAAGCGGCCGCTATTTCATGTGTTTTCCCTTCTTCAATAACTCTGAAAGTAAAGTCTAAAAAAGCTTTAATATTTGGGTGTAAATGGCTGGTTTTAATCGCAACAAATATGTTTTTAAGCGAATCCACTTCATTTAGAAATTGTTTGATTCCATCCGTGTTAGCGTTGCACGCTTCCATTGCTTCAATGTACATTTCGTAATGACTTGAGCGCTTCCCGTCTTTTGTTAAATCAGATTCTTCCGCAAGGACAATTTCGTTAATTAAATATCTGGTCTCAGGATTTTGTGTGGCAAACCATGGAGTTGTTGTGCAAGTCAATTTAGATTGTAATGCTTTCAGTAATGACATAAAATCCCAAACTGCATAAACATGATTTTCAAGAAAAGATTGTAAATCCTCTACGGTTTTTACTTTTTTGTATAAAGAATGTTGTAACAATAGTTCTTTTTGGGGCTGAATGCTATTGTTGATCGTTTCAATATTCATAGGTATTATTTTTTATGTAAATATAAAAAAGCTTCCTGTTTCCAAGAAGCTTTTACTATCAATTTTATTAATACTTTAATAATCGTTTACAACTATTTAAAAGCTGGAATCCCGGTTATATCCATGCCGGTAATTAGCAAATGGATGTCATGTGTTCCTTCGTAGGTAATCACCGATTCTAAATTCATCATGTGTCGCATGATAGAATATTCTCCGGTAATTCCCATTCCACCCAACATCTGTCTGGCTTCGCGGGCAATATGAATTGCCATATCTACATTATTTCTCTTGGCCATTGAGATTTGAGCTGTGGTAGCTCTCCCTTCATTTCTCAAAACACCTAATCTCCAAGTCAACAATTGTGCTTTGGTGATTTCAGTAATCATTTCAGCCAATTTCTTTTGTTGCAATTGTGTTCCTGCAATAGGTTTGTCAAACTGAATTCTTTCTTTCGCATAGCGTAAAGCAGTATCATAACAGTCCATGGCAGCACCAATAGCGCCCCAGGCAATTCCGTAACGTGCGGAATCAAGACAGCCGAGCGGCGCTCCTAATCCAGATTTATTTGGTAATAAGTTTTCTTTTGGAACTTTAACATTATCAAAAATTAATTCTCCAGTTGAAGAGGCACGAAGGGACCATTTATTATGTGTTTCTGGTGTGGTGAAACCTTCCATTCCTCTTTCGACAATTAAACCGTGAATTCTGCCTTCTTCATTTTTTGCCCAAACAATGGCAATATCAGCAAACGGAGCATTAGAAATCCACATTTTGGCGCCATTCAATAAATAATGGTCACCCATATCTTTAAAGTTGGTAATCATACTGCCTGGATCAGAACCGTAGTTAGGTTCCGTTAATCCAAAACAGCCCATGTATTCTCCGGTAGCCAACTTAGGTAAATATTTTACGCGTTGCTCTTCGTTTCCGTATTTCCAAATTGGATACATTACCAACGAGGATTGTACAGATGATGTGGAACGAACGCCAGAATCTCCACGCTCAATTTCCTGCATGATTAATCCATAAGATATTTGATCTAAACCGGCACCGCCATATTCTACTGGAATATAAGGACCAAACCCACCAATTTCTCCCAAACCTTTTATAATTTGTTTCGGAAATTCAGCACGTTGCGCATAATCTTCTATAATAGGCGATACTTCTTTTTTTACCCATGCACGTGCAGAATCGCGCACCAATTTGTGTTCTTCCGTTAATAGATCGTCTAAGTTATAATAATCTGGAGATTGAAATAAGTCTGGTTTCATGGTTTTATGAATTTTATAGAGTGCAAATTTACATAAAGAAATATAACAAAACGATTAACAATTGTTATATTTTAACGTATTTGATTTGATTTGTAATGAATTCGAGTATTTAAAGTACAACTAAAGGTTCAATTAAATAGGAAACTATGAAATTTTGGGAAGTGGGTTAAAGCAAGTTTTTTACATCTTTAAATAAAAATCCTTGGTCAAGGCAATGTATTCGGGAGTATATTGATGTCTTGAAGTTTCGATAATTAATTCATCAATTGGAAAATTCACACTTTCGTTTCGGCTGAAAGCCAATAAGCTACGCTTAATTTCAGTAGTCGGAGTTCCTTTAACTCTAGTTATTTTTAAAGGGTAAAGTTCATGTTCTTTGGCTAGAGCCAAGAAATTTTCTTCTTCTTTAAAAGGAATGATTACTGCGAATATTCCGTTCTCTGAAAGCAATAAATCTGCGGCCTCGATTAAATCTTCAAAAGGCATTGCGTCAGCAAAACGGGCTAAATCGCGTTGTTCGTTATCAGATTTGTAATCATCAGTGTAAAATGGAGGATTGGAAACAATTAAATCATATTCATCTTCAGGTTCTTCGACAAATTCGTCCAAGCCGGCATGAAAACAAAATAAGCGATCGCTCCAAGGGGAGTTTTCAAAATTATCTACGGATTGCTCGTAGGCTTCTTCGTCAATTTCTAAAGCGTCAATTTGTTCCGCATTACTTCTTTGTGCGAGCATCAAAGCGATTACGCCTGTTCCCGCTCCAATATCTAAAATACTAATAGGATTGTTTTGAATAGGAGTCCATGCGCCAAGTAAAACTCCGTCAGTTCCAATTTTCATGGCACAACGATCTTGTTCAAGGGAAAATTGTTTGAATTGGAATTTGGACATAGAAAATTCTAATTTCAGATTGCAGATTAACGATTTTTGAGGAACTGAACACTAAAAACTGAATACTAAACACTAACTTAAAGGTACATTTCAATAAGTCCTTCTGGTAAATCCATGATGACTTTTTTGTTTTCCCTATCAATTTTCACAAGGAAATGGTCAATCATTGGAATAAGAATTTCTAGATCACCGTTTAAAACTTCAAAAAGAGGCTGGGCAGTAGTATCATTCACGGATTGAATTTTCCCGACAACACCAAGGCGTTTATCTTCAACTTCAAAACCAATTACTTCATGGAAATAGAATTTGTTACCGGTAAGTTTTGGCAACATATTCAAAGGAAGATATATAGCGTTTCCTATTATTGCATCGGCATCTTCTTCGGTGTTCATGTCTTCAAAACGAATTCGAAGGAAATCGTTTTTATGCAATGAACTGCTTTCAATAAAAAAAGGAACCAAGTGTTTGTTGCATTCAACAAACACTGATTCCAAGTTTTCGTATAACTCAGGTTCGTCCGTGTCTAGATAGGCAAGAACTTCTCCTTTGAAACTAAATTTTTTAGCGATTTTACCTAAGTAGAAACAATCTTCTTTACGCATTTTCGCCTTCTAAAATTATGCTTCAGTTGTTTTGTTATTTTCTTCTTCAGCAGGAGCTTCTTCAGCTTCGACTTCAGCAACTTCTTCTTCAACAGCTGGAGTTGCAGCAGCGATAGCATCAGCTTCTGCTTGAGCAGCTGCAGCTAAACGTTTAGCGTTAACATCTTGTTCCGCTTTGAAAGCTTTAACTTTAACATCAGCTTGTGCTTTAGTTAAACCTTCTTTTTTAGCATCAACTTTTCCAGATTTTGCATCTAACCAATCCGCTAATTTTGCATCAGCTTGTTCTTGAGTTAAAGCTCCTTTACGGATACCACCATCAAGGTGATGTTTCAATAAAGCTCCTTTGTAAGAAAGAATTGCTTTTGCAGTGTCAGTTGGTTGAGCACCATTGTGCAACCATTTTACTGCACTATCAAGGTTTAAGTCGATAGTTGCTGGGTTTGTGTTTGGATTGTAAGTACCAATTTTCTCTAGGTATTTACCATCTCTTTTTGAGCGAGCATCTGCTGCTACAACCCAGTAAAAAGGTTTTCCTTTTTTACCGTGTCTTTGTAATCTAATTTTTACTGACATAATCTTATGATTAAATTTTGAGGTACTCGACCTCGATTAATTAAGGGTGCAAAGATACATCTTTTATTGATAATTGCTAATCCGAACAATAATTTAATGAACTAGAGTAGCTTAAGTATAATTTTGGTTGGCTTTTTTATTAGGGTTCTGTTTTTTTAAGCATTATTACATTATTTTTGTTTGTTCTAAAGCACTTTTTTATGAAAAAATATTTAATGTTTCTGGTGGTAGTTTTTTTTCTAATTTCTTGCGAGGAAGACATTAGTTTTAACAACCCTTCTTTTCAAGGAATGAAAGACAATGTGTTTTGGAGAGCAGTGGATTCTAAAGCTTTTTTGGCCGCTGATGGATCTTTGATAATCGAAGGATATACCGGAGATGAGGTTTTGACTTTAAGAACCACTTCTACAAAAGCGCAAAAATATCCTTTGGGCACCAGTAGCTCCAAAACAGCTGTTTATGTACTGACAAATGGTACTGTTGAAATTTCATTTGCAACTGGAATTGGCATTGGTAACGGTGAAATTGTTATAACTGAATATGATAATGTGGGTAATACCATATCAGGGACATTCAAATTTAAAGCAGAGAACGTAGATGGTAATCCTTTAGGAGGTGGTATTTTGAATTTTCAGCAAGGTGTTTTTTATAAGGTACCAGTAAGTTTGCAAGTCCCATAAATGATGGCAATTTGCGTTCTTACATCACAGAAGCACGATATTTTATCAGATTAATATTGTTTTTAAATTTAAAATAAAAACATAAATAAGCTTATATATAGTAGATTAGAATAAAAATGCAGTACATTTGTTCTATTATTTAAATAAGTACATATGAATATTTTTGTTGGAAGCCTTCCATTCAGTATTGAGGAAGCAGATTTAAGAGAGTCTTTCGAGGCTTACGGAGCAGTTGATTCAGTTAAAATTATTACTGATAAATTTACTGGAAGAAGTAAAGGATTTGGTTTTGTTGAGATGCCAAATGATGACGAAGCTCAAAAGGCAATTGACGAATTGAACGGAGCTACTGTTCAAGGACGTGCGATAGTAGTAAACAAATCTGAGCCTAAGCCAGAAGGTGAAAGAAGAAGTTTTAACAATAACAGTCGTGGTGGAGATTCACGCGGTGGTTATGGTGGTGGAAGCAGCCGTGGTGGAGAAAACCGTGGTGGTGGAAACAGAGGAGGATATTAATATTTTTTTCTAGTTATATAAAAAGGTGTCAATGTAAATTGACACCTTTTTTGTTTGTATACGGTAGAGAGCAATGCACAGACGCTATCTAGAGAACGCACTGCAGTGCGTCTCTACATTTTTTATAAATTAGCAACCAGCCAGTCACCAACTTCACTCGTTTTATATGCTTTACTTCCCATTGACACTAAATCCTCCGTTACAATTCCTTGCTCTAACGATTTGTTAACTGCTGTTCTAATCGCTTCTGCTTCTCCTTTTAATCCAAAAGCATCTTCAAACATCATCGCTGCTGATAATACAGTCGCCAATGGATTAGCGATATTTAGACCTGTTGCCTGTGGATAAGATCCATGTATAGGTTCGTACAAAGAAGTGTGTTCTCCTACAGATGCTGATGGCATTAATCCCATTGAGCCAGATATTACAGATGCTTCATCCGTTAAAATATCTCCAAATAAATTTTCAGTAATCAAGACGTCATAGGAATTCGGCCATTGCACCAACCGCATCGCAACCGCATCGACAAATTCGTAATTCACTTCAACTTCTGGATAGTCTTTTTCCATTGCTTGTACTGTCTCTCTCCACAATCGGGAAGTTTCCATTACATTGGCTTTATCTACACAGCACAGTTTTTTGGTTCGTGTCATGGCTAATTCAAATCCTTTTTTAGCCAAACGTTGTACTTCGACTCTTGTATAACTACAAGTATCATAAGCTGTTTCGCCACCGTCTTTTCTTCCTTTTTCTCCAAAATAAATTCCTCCGGTAAGTTCTCTTAAAAATACCAAATCAGTTCCTTCGATCCGTTCTCTTTTCAAGGGAGAATTGTCGATCAATGAAGGAAAAGTAAACGTTGGACGAATGTTGGCAAACAAACCTAATTTTTTACGCATCAATAATAATCCTTGTTCCGGGCGAACGGGTGCCGTTGGGTCGTTATCATATTTTGGATGTCCAATGGCTCCAAATAAAACAGCATCTGCTTTCATGCAAATTTCATGTGTTTCGTCAGGATAAGGAACTCCAACGGCATCAATGGCACAAGCTCCAGTAAGTGCAGGAGTCCAAGTGATTTCATGGTTAAATTTTTTTGCAATTGCATCCGAAACTTTTACAGCTTCATTGATTACTTCGGGTCCAATTCCGTCTCCGGCTAAAAGGGCTATGGTAAATTTCATTAGGTCTATTTTATATTAATGTATTTCTATTTATTATTGGGCTGCAACCACATTCAACATTTTCTGGGTTGCTATAATTGCGGCAACCGTTTGGTCTGAATCTAATCCTCTGGTTTTAAATTCTTTTTCATTATTTGTCCAGGTGATTATGGTTTCGCATAATGCATCAGAACTGCTCCCTGGAGGAATTCGTACGGCGTAATCGATCAATTTAGGCAATTCTAAATTTTTGCTTTTGTATATTTTTGCCAATGCATTCATAAAAGCATCAAATTGACCATCACCTTGCGCGTGCTCTTCAATAATTTCACCATCTATTTTTAAGGATAAAGTAGTTGATGGACGCATGCCTTTTGCATGAGATAATATATAGGACTCGACAACAACTTTTTCTTGATAGGTTTGGCTGTCCAAAACATCAGAGATAATGTAAGGCAAATCTTCTTTGGTAACTGTTTCTTTTTTGTCGCCCAATTCAATGATGCGTTGGGTGACTAATTTTAAGTCGTGCGGATTTAATTTTAAACCTAATTCCTGAAGGTTTTTTTCAATATTAGCTTTTCCAGATGTTTTTCCTAATGCATATTTTCTCGTTCTGCCAAAACGTTCCGGAAGTAAATCATTAAAATATAAGTTGTTTTTATTATCTCCGTCGGCATGAATACCTGCAGTTTGCGTAAACACGTTGTCACCTACAATAGGTTTGTTAGCAGGAATTCTATAACCGGTAAAAGTTTCTACTAATTTACTCACAGAATATAATGAAGATTCTTTGACACCGATTTCTATTTGTTGAAAAAAGTCATTAATTACAGCAACAGTACTTTCGAGTGGTGCATTTCCGGCGCGTTCTCCCATTCCGTTTACGGTTACGTGAAGTCCTTGAATTCCAGCTTTTACAGCTTCCATTACATTTGCGATACTTAAATCGTAGTCATTGTGTGCATGAAAATCAAAATGGGTATTTGGGTATTTCGTTACAATTTTAGAAATAAATTCAAAAGTTTCAGAAGGTATTAAAACGCCTAGTGTGTCCGGTAGTAAGATTCTTTTGATCGGTTGCTTGGTCAAAAAATCTAAATATTGAAAGACATATTCAGGTGAATTGCGCATTCCGTTACTCCAGTCTTCCAGATAAACATTCGTTTCAATATTATTTTCTTTAGCTAAAGCTATTGTTTGTGCAATTTCAGTAAAATGTTGTTCGGGTGTTTTTTTTAACTGATGTGTTAAATGATTCAAAGATCCTTTAGTTAATAAATTCTGCACCTTTGCACCAGTATTTTTCATCCATTCAATAGAAAGTCCTCCGTCGACAAAAGTTAAGACTTCAATGCGGTTACTATATCCTTTTTCTGAAGCCCATGACATGATCCCTTTTACACCTTGAAACTCTCCTTCACTCACTCTTGCTGAAGCAATTTCGATTCTATCAATATTTAATTCTTCCAACAACAATTGCGCAATGGTTAATTTTTCTGCAGCAGAAAATGATACTCCCGAGGTTTGTTCACCATCACGGAGTGTTGTATCCATTATTTCAATTTTTCTTCTTTCCATTATAAATTTGATGCTAAAAGTGGTTTTGACTTCCGTAATTTGAAGTCGTGTTTGTTTCTAGTAAAGAAGCTTGTTAGCAAAATCAACAATTTCTTCTTTGATGTTTTGTAAATAGTCAATATCATCAAAACCGTTGACCATATTGTCTTTTTTATAACCAGAAATATCAAAAGATTCTTTTTGACCAGTTGCTAATAAAGTGATAGTTTGCTCCGGAAGATTGATTTCCAATTTTGTTTTTGGATCCGCTTCAATAGCCTCAAAAATTGTTTCAGCAAATTCAGGACTCACTTGAACCGGTAAAACACCAATATTCAAGCAATTTCCTTTGAAAATATCTGCAAAGAAACTGGAGACAACAGCGCGAAATCCGTAATCGTAAACTGCCCAAGCTGCGTGCTCTCTGGAAGAACCTGAACCAAAGTTTTTTCCGCCTACCAATATTTTTCCGCTATAAGTTGCGTCATTCAATACGAAATCTGCTTTTGGGGTGTCATCTCCATTGTATCTCCAGTCACGGAAAAGGTTATCGCCAAAACCAACACGTTCAGTTGCTTTTAAGAAACGCGCAGGAATGATTTGATCAGTATCTACATTTTCTATCGGTAACGGCACTGCGCTACTCGTAAGGATGTTAAATTTATCGTATGCCATTTGATTTTTGATTTTTGATTAACGATTTCTGATTTTAGATTTACCTTAAGGAAAATGTAATCGTAAACGCTAACTAATATTATTTTATATTCTGTAATTTAAACTGAATGCTGTGTCGATTTTAATGAAATCTGAAATTAAAAATCCTCTACATTTTGAAATCTTTTAAAATAAATCTCTAGGATCTGTCAACATTCCAGTAACTGCAGCTGCAGCTGCCATAATTGGACTTGCCAATAAAGTTCTTGAACCCGGACCTTGACGACCTTCGAAATTTCTGTTTGAAGTACTGACCGCATATTTTCCAGCAGGCACTTTGTCATCGTTCATGGCCAAACAAGCTGAACAACCAGGTTGACGCAATACGAAACCAGCTTCGTTAAGTATGTCCAAAAGACCTTCTTCTTTAATCTGTGCCTCTACAACATGCGAACCTGGAACTAACCATGCGGTAACATTGTCGGCTTTTTTTCTGCCTTTTACAATTTCTGTAAAAGCTCTGAAATCTTCAATTCTACCATTGGTACAACTTCCTAGAAAAACAAAATCAATTGGTTTGCCAATCATTACGTCATTTTCTTCAAAACCCATGTAGGCTAAAGATTTTTTATATGTTTCGGCGCCACCTTTAACCTGGTTGGCGTTTGGAATGTTTTTTGAGATGCCAATTCCCATTCCAGGATTTGTTCCATAGGTAATCATTGGTTCAATATCTGAAGCATTGATATTTAATTCGGTATCAAAAACGGCATCAGCATCTGTTTTTAATGTTTTCCAATAGGCTACCGCTTTGTCCCAAGCTTCGCCTTTTGGAGCGTATAATCTTCCTTCTAAAAAATCGAATGTTTTTTGGTCCGGAGCAATCATACCGCCACGAGCACCCATTTCTATACTCAAATTACAAACAGTCATACGACCTTCCATAGACATGTTTTCAAAAACATCTCCTGCATATTCCGCAAAATATCCTGTGCCTCCCGAAGTAGTTAATTGAGAAATAATATATAGTGCAACGTCTTTTGGACCAACACCTTTACTCAATTCACCATTTACGTTGATGCGCATTTTCTTTGGTTTTGGTTGCATGATACATTGTGTAGCCATCACCATTTCTACCTCCGAAGTTCCGATACCAAAAGCAATAGCACCAAAAGCGCCATGAGTAGAAGTATGAGAATCTCCACAAACAATAGTGGCGCCAGGTAATGTAATTCCGTTTTCAGGACCTACCACGTGAACGATACCATTTTTTTGGTGACCTAATCCCCAGTGAGAAATACCATGTTCTGCTGCGTTGTCTTCCAATGCTTTTAGCTGATTGGCAGATAATGCATCTTGAACTGGTAAATGTTGATTTATAGTTGGGGTATTGTGATCGGCAGTAGCAAAAGTACGTTCTGGGTATAAAACTGAAATTCCTCTTGCTTTTAAACCTAAAAAAGCTACCGGACTAGTAACTTCATGGATGAAATGACGGTCAATAAAAAACACGTCCGGTCCATCTTCAATTTTACGCACCACGTGCGAATCCCATACTTTGTCGAATAATGTAGTACTCATTTTAATATGTTTTTAATGTATTTTTTTATAGCCAAATTGGCTAAGATGATAACAATGAAAGCAAAACTAAAAAAAGAATCAAGTCTTTATTTTTTAATATTTCATTATATACGATACCCAAAACCGTTTTAGAGCATTTCTTTACTGATTTTTAGCTTTTAAGCTTTTTTTACAGTAACGTAGTTTTTTATTTTGATATAATAAAAAATTAATTTTTGGCGGGTTTTTATAATTATCGAATTGCTAAAATATGCTTATAATAAGCTATTATATTTATAAATATGTAATTAAATGGCAATAAAATCGACTTTTTTTTAATATTAAATTTGTTATTTGACTTTAGTTGAAGTTGTTTTTAAAACTGATTTTATTAGTAAATGACATATTTTTCAACCGTATTTCAATATTTTTTTTGATGAAAGACTACGACATCCAAAAAATCAATATGGACTCTTTTTATCTTTTCAACAAGATAGTACCAAGATGATTTGTTGAAAATGATTGTGGTTTTAATGGGGGAATAATCCTGAAAAATATATTTGTTTTTTGTTGATTATTTGCTTCTATTTCATTCGAAAAAAACTAAATTTGAAATTCATTTTTGGTTACTTTTATTAATTTTAAAGTGTTTAAAACCAGTTAAATACACGGTCCGAATCTAAGGATTTAGACACCCTTCCCTTCGGGGAGGGCTGGGGAGGGGATTTATGTACTTAATATTCGATACCGAAACTACAGGATTACCAAAGCGCTGGGGCGCTCCCATTTCTGATACGGACAACTGGCCACGTTGTATTCAGATCGCTTGGCAGTTGCACGATGATATGGGAAAACTCATAGAGCATCAAGATTATTTAATCCAGCCCGAAGGTTTTAATATTCCGTATGACGCTGAAAGGATTCACGGAATTTCTACAGAATTGGCGGAAGTCGATGGGATTTCGTTAGCAGAAGTTTTAGAAAAATTCAATATCGCATTAGGCAAAGCCAAATTCATCGTTGGTCAGAATTTAGGTTTTGACATCAATATTATGGGTTGCGAATTTTACAGAATGGGTGTTGAAAGCCAGATGAGTTCGATGCCGATACTAGATACCTGTACTGAAATTACCGCTTCTTTATTGAAATTGCCAGGTGGTCGAGGTGGAAAATTCAAATTGCCAACCTTAACGGAATTACACTCTTATCTTTTTAATAAACCTTTTGGTGAGGCGCACAACGCCACTGCCGATGTCGAGGCAACTACGCGTTGTTTCTTAGAGTTAATTCGTCGAGATATTTTCACAAAGGAGGAATTAGATGTTCCATCCAGTTATTTTCAAGATTTTCAAAATAAAAATCCAAGCGAGATTAAACTCATTGGTTTAAAACATATTAATCTTAAGGAAGCTTCGGATAAAATCCGCCAGCAGTTTGGCGAAAAACAAGCTCCGGCCGTTTCAAGAGCAGCGCTTTCTGAGAATAAAAAAGTACTTACAGATGCGCCTTTCGTGCATTTGCACAATCATACGCAGTTCTCGGTGTTGCAATCTACTATTAGTATTGCGGCATTGGTAAAAGCGGCGGCACAACAAAAAATGCCTGCGGTTGCCATGACGGATCATGCGAATTTGATGGGTGCTTTTCATTTTGTCCGCGATATTTTATATCATAATAAAGCGGCTGAAGCCAAGAATAAAGCGGCAATCGAAAATGGTGAAGAGCCTGTCGAAGTTCCGATGAAACCAATTGTAGGTTGCGAATTCTTTGTTTGTGAGGACCATAAAAACAAAAAAGTAAAAGACAATGGGTACCAAATAGTGCTTTTGGCGAAGACCAAAAAAGGCTATCATAATTTGGCGAAAATGTCTTCTATCGCTTACACGGAAGGTTTTTATTATGTGCCTAGAATCGACAGGAAAGTCATTCAGGAATATAAAGAAGATATTATTGTTTTGTCTGGAAACCTTTATGGTGAAATCCCAAATAAGATTTTAAACATTGGCGAAAATCAAGCTGAAGAAGCCATGATTTGGTGGAAAAACGAGTTCAAGGAAGATTTTTATATCGAAGTGATGCGCCACAATCAGGAAGATGAAAATCGGGTGAATGCTTCTTTGATTTCATTGGCAAGAAAACACGATGTCAAAATTGTTGCGACAAACAATACCTTTTATATAGACAAGGAAAATTCAAATGCGCACGATATTTTGCTTTGTGTGCGTGATGGCGAAAAACAAACTACACCTATTGGTCGCGGTCGCGGCTATCGTTACGGATTGCCGAATCAAGAATATTATTTCAAGTCGGGAGACGAAATGAAGCAGCTTTTTGCAAATTTACCTGAAGCGATTTCGAATATTTCGGAGATTGTGGATAAAATTGAAATTTTCGATTTGGCGCGGGAAGTTTTATTGCCAAAATTTGAAATCCCTGTTGAATTTAATAATCCCGAAGATGCAGTTGATGGCGGAGTACGGGGGGAAAATGCCTATTTAAGACATTTGACTTTTGAAGGTGCTAATCGCAGATATCCTGTAATCACCGAAGAAATTCATGAACGACTCGACTTTGAATTGTTGACAATTTCCAATTCTGGTTATCCGGGATATTTTCTGATTGTACAGGATTTAATTGCCGAGGCGAGAAGTATGGGCGTTTCGGTAGGACCGGGGAGGGGTTCTGCGGCTGGATCGGTGGTGGCGTATTGTTTGAAGATTACCAATATCGACCCGTTAATGTACAACCTGCTTTTTGAGCGTTTCCTGAATCCGGATCGTGTGTCACTTCCCGATATTGATATCGATTTTGATGATGAGGGACGAAGCAGCGTAATGGATTATGTGATCCGGAAATACGGTTCGAAACAAGTGGCACAAATTATCACTTACGGGAAAATGGCAACAAAATCAGCCATTCGGGATACCGCTCGTGTATTGGATTTGCCTTTGTTTGAAGCAGATAAAATTGCGAAATTGATTCCGGGAATGATGCCTTCTAAGTGGAATTTAGCCCGTTTTTTAAATGAAAAAGAAGATGTAATTAAAAAAGCGGTTCGTCCGGAAGAATTTGACAAAATAAAAGAATTAATAGGACTAGCGAATGAAGATGATTTAGGTGGAGAAACCATTCAGCAAGCCAAAGTTTTAGAAGGAAACTTGAGAAATACAGGTATTCACGCCTGTGGAGTGATTATTACGCCAAGTGATATCACTGATTTTGTTCCGGTGGCTACCGCCAAAGATTCTGATTTGTATGTGACGCAATTTGATAACTCGGTGGTAGAAAGTGCCGGTTTATTAAAAATGGATTTTTTGGGTTTGAAAACCCTGACTCTAATAAAAGACACGGTCAAATTAGTTAAATACAGAAGTGGAATTGACCTAAATCCCGATGAATTTCCGATTGATGATCTAAAGACGTACGAGCTTTTTCAAAGAGGTGAGACGGTAGGGATTTTCCAGTATGAGAGTCCAGGAATGCAGAAATACATGAAGGAATTGAAACCAACGGTTTTTCCCGATTTGATTGCCATGAATGCGCTTTATCGTCCGGGTCCGATTGCTTACATACCGAGTTTCGTCAAGCGAAAAAATGGTGAAGAGCCAATTGTTTATGATCTTGATGCCTGCGAAGAATTACTAAAAGATACGTACGGAATTACCGTTTACCAGGAACAAGTAATGCTTTTGTCGCAAAAACTAGCGGATTTTTCTAAAGGTGATGCCGACGTTTTGCGTAAAGCGATGGGAAAAAAACAAAAGGATGTTTTAGATAAAATGAAACCTAAATTTATCAGTCAGGCGGCCGCCAAAGGGCATGCTGAAGATAAATTAGAAAAAATATGGAAAGACTGGGAAGCTTTTGCGGAATATGCCTTTAATAAATCACACTCGACTTGTTATGCTTGGATTGCCTACCAAACGGCATTTTTAAAAGCTAACTATCCAGCCGAATATATGGCTGCGGTTTTGTCCAATAACATGAGTGATATCAAACAAGTTTCGTTCTTTATGGAAGAATGTAAACGTATGGGATTACAAGTTTTGGGACCCGATGTCAACGAGTCATTTTACAAGTTTACCGTTAACGATGATTACGCGGTACGTTTTGGAATGGGAGCGATAAAAGGAGTGGGTTCTGGTGCAGTAGCGACTATTGTAGAAAGAAGAAAAGACGGAAAATACAAGTCTATTTTTGATTTGACCAAACGTATTGATTTGCGTGCAGCGAATAAAAAAGCATTGGAAAATCTGGCCTTGGCAGGAGGATTCGATTCTTTTTTAGGAACAACACGAGCGCAATATTTTCATGATGATGGCGACGGAATTACATTTTATGAAAAAGCGATTCGGTATGGATCTAAATTTCAGGAAAATGAAAATTCATCGCAAGTGAGTTTGTTTGGTGATGCCAGCGATGTGCAAATCGCTGAACCGATCGTGCCGCCCTGTGAGGATTGGAGTACGATGGAAAAATTATCAAGAGAGAAAGAAGTTGTTGGGATTTATATTTCGGGTCATCCTCTGGATGATTTTAGATTTGAAATGAAATATTTTTGTAATTCTAAGCTGGAAGCGCTTAGAAACATGGAAATGTATGTGGGCAAAAGCTTAACATTTGCCGGAATTGTAAGCAATTTTCAACGCAGAACCGCAAAGAATGGTAAAGATTGGGCAATCTTTACTTTAGAAGGCTTTGACGAGAGTTTTGAGTTTAAGATTTTTGGAGAGGAATATTTGAAGTTCTATCATTTTTTATACAACAATCAGTTTGTTTTTATAAAAGTTCTGATAAAAGAAGGCTGGGTCAATCAAGACACAGGAAAAAAAAGCGAGCCCAGATTGCAGTTTACAGAAGTAAAACAATTACAGGATGTACTGTCAACGTTTGCTAAAAAACTGATTTTATATTTGAATATTAAAGATTTGCAAACGGATTTCATCCATAAATTAAGCCATCTTTTTCAAGAGAATAAAGGTGATAATTCAGTGTCTTTTGAAATTATGGAATTAGAAAAAACAAAAAGACTTGTTGCTGTGGCTCCTGTTGAGATTGAAAGTGATGAGGTAGCTTTTATTAATGACAATGAAGATTCTGAAATGGAAACGCTAGAAATCCCGGAGATTGAAACTTTGGCAAAAGTGGAAGAAGTTGAAGAGATTAAAGTTGTAACCAAACTGACGATGCCAAGCAGAAAATTGAAAATAAAAATCTCAAACGAACTGCTGGTGGAGTTAGAAAAAATGCAGGTTAACTTCAAATTGAATTAAAAATCCACGGATTATAAACGAAATCTATAGAATCTCATGTTAAGTCTGTTGTGTAATTAGTGTCATTTTAAATTTTATCTAAACCTTCAATTGTAATCTTTTGTTTTTATTTAACATATTATTCATCGCTTTTGTCATTAATTTTTCATCAAAAATGGTTTATTTTTACATAAATGATAATAAACGAAATTATGAAAAAGCAATTATTTTTATTGGGATTTGCGATTTGTTCGATCACAATGGTAGGGCAAACGGAAAAAAAAGAAAGTTGGTATTTTAAAGTAGCAGGATCTTATTTTACTCAAACGGCTGCCACTGAGTTCCCTACTGTAGGAGGAAATGCAGCTTTGAATAAAGTATACGTAGGTGGAAAATTAGTTTCTGAAGAGAGTGTTACAGGTTCATTTGGTGAAGGTTTTAGAAGTGGAGCAGCAGTTGGTTACAGATTCAATACTCGTTTGGGAGCAGAAATGGGAATTAATTATTATTCTAGTGCTGATAAAACGATGTCTCAAACTACCACAGATGTAATTTTTATTTCTGGTGGTCGTCCTGTTTACAATTTTAAATCAGTGGGGCAAATCAGTGCTTTTGATTTAGCACCTGCTTTAGTTTTGTTTTTAGGAGAGCAGAATGGTTTTGAACCATATACTAAAGTTGGAGTTCTTGTGCCAGTTTATGGGGATTTAGAAATTACTACCGATGCAATTGCACCAACTGGTGTCGCTAATCCAGCTACTGTAGCCATTCATAGTGTGGACAAGGTGAAACCGAATCCTACTGTTGGTTTTATGGCGGTATTAGGAACTTCTTATAAATTAGGGAAAAATATTTCGGCATTTGCAGAATTAGAATACCGTAATTTTACCGTTCACGGTAAATCGAAAGAAACTACTGAATTTACTATGAATGGTCAAAATGCTTTGGCTGGCAGAACTGAAGCTCAAATTCACACAAATTATGTAAACCGTTTGGATGTTAATTCAAATAATGCTGCGACAAATCCTAATGGATTGAATTCTACTAAACCAATGGATGAATTAAGTTCTTATGTTGGAATCAGTGGTCTTGGTTTGACACTTGGATTGAAATATAGCTTGTAATACAACTTTTTAAAGGTGAAGGGATGTTTGAAAAAGCATCCCTTTTTTGTTTTAAAAAAATTCGTTTTGGAAACACGGGTTAATAGCCCTGATGGGAGCGGCATCCTTTTCCGGCTTTTTTAAGCCGGAAAAGATATAGCGTACAGCGGGAAATAGCTTCAAGAAAGAAGGAAAAAGTATTTTATAAAAGTTATGGATAGGAATTGATAATAGGTTAATAGTCAAAACTAATTTGAGAATAGTGTTTGATTTGTTTTTAATTTCTAAATTTGTATTCTAGTTTGAAACTTTAAGATATTCAAACGCTAAACTTTAAATAAAATATTATGGCATTAGCAATAACAGATGCTACTTTTGAAGAAGTAGTTTTGAAATCAGACAAACCGGTGATGGTGGATTTTTGGGCAGCATGGTGTGGACCTTGTAGAATGGTAGGTCCAATCATTGATGAATTGAGCAACGAATACGAAGGTAAAGTTGTTGTAGGTAAAGTTGATGTTGATGCGAACCAAGAATTTGCTGCTAAATATGGTGTTAGAAACATCCCAACAGTATTGGTTTTTCATAAAGGAGAAGTAGTAGGAAAACAAGTAGGAGTTGCTCCAAAACAAACTTACGCAGATAGTTTAGACGCTTTGTTGTAATCGGTAGATTATGATTTATATAGAATCCGTAAGGATTCAGAGAGAAGGTTTGACGAAAGTCAAGCCTTTTTTTTGTTTAAGCTGAATTTATTTTAGTTCCTAAATTTAGTTTCTGTAATGGTTTAATTTTTAAATTGTTCAATCTTTTAATATATTTGGAATATGAAGATCGAATCGCAAATAGAGAAAATTTCCAGTTTCCAGCATCTGGAGTTGCTGGCCAATCAGGTTGTGGAGGGTTTTATTTCAGGTATGCATAAAAGTCCGTTTCATGGATTTTCGGCTGAATTTGCCGAGCATAAAGTCTATAATGTTGGCGAAAGCACCAAACATATTGACTGGAAGTTGTTTGCCAAAACCGATCGTTTGTACACCAAACGATTTGAGGAAGAGACTAATTTGAGGTGTCATATTATTATCGATAATTCCTCGTCAATGCATTATCCGAAATTAAAAGAAAGTCAAAACTTTTTTGAGAACAAAATTGGCTTTTCAGTGTTGGCTTCGGCGGTTTTAATGAGTCTGTTGAAGAAACAGCGAGATGCTGTCGGATTAAGTGTGTTTTCTGATACTTATGAGTACTACGCGCCTGAAAAAGGCAGTGATCGCCACCATCGAATGATTTTAAATACACTCGAAGGTCTTTTAGAAAAACCTGTGACAAAGAAAAACACGGATACTATTACTTTTTTGCATCAAATAGCGGAAAAAATTCACCGTCGTTCGATGATTATCTTATTTACGGATATGTTTCAATCCGGTCCCGAATCCCGAAGTCTCGGCACGGGAGAAGAAGCGCTGTTTAATGCGCTGCAACATTTAAAACACAATAAGCATAAAGTGGTCTTATTTCATGTTGTCGATAATAAGACGGAGTTAAATTTTGACTTTGATAACGCTCCAAGAAAGTTTATTGATGTGGAAACGGGAGAAGAAGTAGCGATTTTTGCGGATAATGTGAAAGAAGAATACGAAAAACAAGTTAAAAGTTACTTCAAGAAGTTGGCTTTAACCTGTTCTCAAAACCAAATAAAATATATTCCGGTGAGTGTGAATGAAAGTTTTGAAAAAGTTTTAATGACATACTTGGTTGAAAAACAAAACTTTGGATATTGATGTGAAATTTTATCAATTATTTTTTCAAAAAACGCTTGCGTAAACGGAAATCTATTGTATCTTTGCCACCGCAATAACGCAGAGGTTTGGTAGTTCAGTTGGTTAGAATACATGCCTGTCACGCATGGGGTCGCGGGTTCGAGTCCCGTCCAGACCGCAATATTGGGGAAAGCCTTTCGTAACAGAAAGGCTTTTTTGCCCCATAAGGTTTTTAACGTTAGTTGTGTTGTTTGCTACGAATTTGTAACTCGTAGCGGGTTTAGTAGTTAGACCAATGAAAAGCTTTCCACTTTTGTGGATAGCTTTTTTGATTTAAAAATAAAGCAGGTTTGGTAGTTCAGTTGGTTAGAATACATGCCTGTCACGCATGGGGTCGCGGGTTCGAGTCCCGTCCAGACCGCTCATTTAAGAAAGCCTTTCGTAATGGAAAGGCTTTTTCTTTTAAATATAGTTCTAAAACTAAAGGTACATTAAAACAACTGGGATTTATAGTTCCATACAATCCACACAAACAATCCCAAATACATTATGCAAACCACAAATTTCATAAAACTGGAAGCTAGAAACCCCGCAAAGGAACCTGCAGCCGCTTTCAAGGCCCTGTTGTGGTCTTTAAAATCATAAATAAGTTCGCCTATCAACGCACCAACAAAAGGACCGATAATGAACCCAAAAGGAACAGGAGCAAGAATTCCAATAATTAGACCGATGTTTGTTCCCCAGATGCCATACGAGCTTCCGCCAAATTTTTTGGTTCCCTTTGCCGGAATCACGTAATCTAAAACCGAGATCATTACAGTGATTAAGAATGCAATCCCCAGAATCCAATAATTAGCCGGAACAGCTTTTGTGAAATAGAGTAATGCTAATCCAACCCAACTCACACTTGGTCCGGGTAAAATTGGTAAAAAACTGCCAAATAAACCTGTAACAACGCATGCGAAACCTAAAGTTAAAAGCAGAATATCCATAAATTTATTTTTAGTAATTTTGAAAACACAAAAGCAACACGTATTACGCTAATGTTTAAGATGAAATTAATACAATTATTTTCAGGAACACTCTTATTTACTCTTTCTTTTTATTCGGTAAGCGCTCACGAGAAAAATGAAAGTGGCAAGGACCTGCTTTTAAAAGAGACCATTTACAACGCAGAGAGGGCAAAAGTACTGGATTTTTCCTCAAAGAGTTTGACGCATTATTTTTTGAATATTTGGATAAAAAATCCGGCCTTAGTTTAATATTAACAAAGGAGGAATATTATAAGGATATGATACAGATTACAACTTTTTCAGATCGATTGACGGTTCTGGATTCAGGTCAAAAAAAAATTGCAATCGAAAACAAAAAGAAATGGTTTGCTGAAAACTACGAAGATTATTTACTTTCGAAAGCATCCCAAAAAAAATAATTGTATTTTTATAAAATATTAGTCCAATTCAAAAACAAAGCCTTGAAGCAGCATTACCTCTTTTTAGTATTACTATTTTTTAATTCCTGTCAATACTTTGACAAGCAAATTCCTTCTGAAAAGGAATTGTTACAAAAGGAGCTGAAATCCATCAACTGGAAAGAAGTCGATGAATATCCATCAGTGGTAGATTGCGAAAAAATTGATGATAAAAAACAACGCCAACAATGTTTTTTTGAAGTTTTAACGCAGTTGATTCAGCAGAAACTGAGCGTTGACACTTTGTCGATTCTCTATCCTGAACTCGATACAATTGAAGTAAAAGTTACAGTTTTCCCAAATGCAACCCTGCAATTTGAGCCTCAATTTCCCAAAGATTCCGTAACCTACGACAAAATCAAAATCGACAGTATTCTGAAAGCCCGTTTGGTTGATTTCCCAAAAATCAATCCAGCCATAAAACGCGGAATTCCCGTAAAAACGCAATTTATTCTTCCGGTTATTCTAAAAGTTGAGTAGTTTTTTAGAAGCTATTTCCAGCTGGTCACTGTATCTTTTTCTTTTTTTAAGAAAAAAGAAAAAGGATGCCGTTTCCATCTGGGCTAGGGCTTTAGTGTAAAACAAGAAGTATCGTTTCAGAAATCAAAAATCGTTAATCAAAAATCTGCAATCTAAAATTTTCGCCCCTTCCACTCATATTTACCAAGTAAAGAATACAACGCAACACCCGTGCTAAAAAACGGATAGAACAAACTGCTCAAAATCAAATAGCTGATTTTGCTTTTGTTCAAAAAATGATTGGCTTTGTAAATCAAAACAGTATCAACAATTAATTTCAGTAGGAATAACAAGAAGATATTTGGAAACGAAACTAAACCGAATACGCAAAAGCTAATACCTAAAACCAAACACAAATTTCCACCAAAAACCAATAATCCCAATCCTTTCCCGAAAGTACTTTGATACGAGCTTGTTTTTGAAGCCCATCGAACGCGTTGGTAGAATAACGATTTCCAGTTGTTCAATGGTTTTGTCAGTACAATATTGTTTTTCGATTTTAGATAGTGCACCTTTTCAGGTAATTGAGCAATCGCTTTTTGCAACAGAAATATATCATCGCCACTGGCAATCTTGTCGTTTCCTTCAAAACCATTCAGCTTTTTAAAAAACGATTTAGTGTAAGCAAAGTTAGCGCCATTACACATAAATGCTTTGTCAATACCAAAACTACCAATGGTCGCGCCTTGCAAACTCGCTAAATCCAACTGCTGGAAATGATGCAAAAATGAATTATTACAATCATACGTTACCGCTCCGGCAATCATAGCAACATCATGAAGCTGAATGTAATTGTCCAAGGATAATAACCAGTTTGTATTGACGGTGCAATCCGCATCCGTGGTGATAATCCAGTCCCAATTTACAATTTGCATCGCAGTTCCAATCGCATCTTTCTTTGGTGAATTCGAAAACCTGACATTATTTACAACCGAAACTTTAAATTTTAAACTTGGAATGATGAACTTTTCCTCAGATTCATCGTCAACTAAAATCACTTCGAAGAATTCCACTGGATAATTCAGCTTGGACAAACTTTCTAATAAAACAGGTAAATTTTCGGCTTCATTTCTGAAAGGAATAATAATGGAGAAGTTTGTTTTTGGCGTTAAGCCAATATATTCAAATGTATTTACTTTGATAAAACCATAAATTAATGCAAATATCGCAGAACAATAGGAGAAAATTATGATGTGTAAAATAATTGTAATCATAATTGTTTTATAAAGTTTCGTCTCCCTCACCTTTGGAGAGGGTTGGGGAGAGGATTTTATAATTCAACACATAATAAGTGCCAATTATTACCGGTAAAACCACATTCAAAAACCACATTAAAGTCGAAATGAAAATCACAATCCATTCGTTAACGCCTAAAATCGCAAAGAAATAAACCGCAACACTTCCTTTTACGGCAAAGTCCAGAAATTGAAAAGTAGGTAAGGAGGAAGCTAAAAAATAAACAGACGAAATGGTCGCAATCAATGTAAAATAAGGCAAGTCAACATCAAAAGCCAAAAACAAAAAGTAGTATTGGTGTGAAAAAACCAGATACCGGCAAATGCCTAAAAAGATATTTTTTTGATGGATTGGTTTTGGAATTTCATTAATTTTTTGAATCAGTTTTTCGATCGAATAGCCTTTAATAGTAATTTTTTTCACCGAAAATAAAATTATGAAAAGAAGTATTAGAAAACCAAAAAGCAGCGTTGCCGTTTTTGTGGTAATCACATTGTATTGCGCATTGAAATACAACAACCCTAAAATTCCAAAGATGACGGTTAATATCATTTGGATTCCGTTACAAATCAGGTTCAAGAAAATCACTTTTTTTACGTTTGATTTATCAAAAAATAGTGCTTTTCCGGCATATTCTCCAATTCCATTTGGTGTAAATAGTCCGGCGGTAAGCGCACCAAGAACTTGTTTTGTTGCTGCTCCTAACGATATTTTATGGATAAATTCGACTAAGTTTTGCCATTTTAATATTTCAAAAAACCGATTTAAAACACTCAGTAACAAAATAAACGCAATTCCGCCAATGGATTGATTTTTTTGGAATAAAACAATGAATTTTTGCCAATCCAGTTTGTCGTTGTTGGCCAATTGATTGTATATAAAATAAAACGCACCGCCCACAATCAAAAGTTTGATCAGAAGTACGAGGAATTGCTTAGTTTTGTGTGGAATTTTAATCATTGGTGCAAAGTAACAAAACTTTAAACTTTTAGACTTTAAACTTTAAACTAAATCATTGGCAAACGAACGCATCATATTAGGAATTGACCCAGGAACCACGATTATGGGTTTTGGATTGATAAAAATTGTCAATAAAAAAATGGAATTTTTGCAACTGAACGAACTGCAATTGTCCAAATACGACAATCATTATCAAAAGCTGAAAATCATTTTTGAACGTACTATCGAGTTAATCGACACCCACAATCCAGACGAAATTGCAATTGAAGCGCCTTTCTTTGGTAAAAACGTACAATCGATGCTAAAGTTGGGACGCGCACAAGGTGTGGCAATGGCAGCGGGACTTTCGAGAGATATCCCTATTACTGAATACGAACCCAAGAAAATAAAAATGGCAATTACCGGAAATGGAAATGCCAGCAAAGAACAAGTTGCCAAAATGCTGCAGCAACTTTTAGGATTAAAAGAATTGCCTAAAAATCTTGACAGTACAGATGGATTAGCAGCTGCGGTTTGTCATTTTTTCAACTCTGGGAAAGTAGTTGGAGAGAAAAGCTATACCGGATGGGATGCCTTTGTAAAACAAAACGAAGAACGAGTTAAAAAGTAGTGAGCAGTGTTCAAATTTTTAGTGTTCAGTAGTATTCTTTAAATTAGAGTGTTCAGTTTTCTAAAATGTATTATATGAGATTCCAAGATTTATTAGCCTATAAAAAATCATTTGCATTAGCAATGAAGATTTTTGAAATAACAAAATCATTTCAAAAGGAAGAAACCTACTCATTAACGGATCAAATTCGACGTTCTTCAAGGAGTGTTCCTGCAACTATTGCCGAAGCATATAGAAAGAGAATTTACCCAAAACATTTTTATAGTAAGTTGACCGATTCTGATGGAGAAAATTCAGAAACACAAGTGTGGTTAGAGTTTTCCGTGTCTTGTAAATATATTTCGGAAGCTATTTATCAGGAATTTATTTCTGAAAGTTTAGAAATTGGAAAACTTGTAAATTATATGATTTTGAACCCTGAAAAGTTTGGAGTTAAAAAGGAGTGATTAGTGTTCAGTTTTTTAGTATTCAGTACATATATGATTACTAAATAACTGCTCACTGAACACTTTCTTAAGACTGGATACTAAAAAACTGAACACTGAACACTAATAAATGAGCGGAATCTATATCCATATCCCTTTTTGCAAGCAGGCGTGTCATTACTGCGACTTTCATTTTTCGACTTCGATGAAGAAGAAAGAAGAAATGGTTTTGGCTATTGCGAAAGAAGTTCAGATGCGTAAAAATGAATTTAAAAACGAAATTGTTGAGACTATTTATTTTGGCGGAGGAACGCCAAGTGTTTTAACTTCCGAAGAAATTAATTTCCTGATTGCTGAAGTGTATAAAAACTATTCTGTTGCAGAAAATCCTGAAATTACACTAGAAGCCAATCCTGATGATTTGTCAAGTGACCGAATAATTGAATTGTCTGAAAGCAAAATTAACCGGTTAAGCATTGGAATCCAATCTTTTTTTGAAGATGATTTACAAATGATGAACCGTGCTCACAATTCGGCGGAAGCCAGAAAATGCCTTGAAGTAGCAACTCAATATTTCGACAATATTTCTGTTGATTTAATCTATGGAATTCCGGGAATGAGCAACGAGAAATGGAAGCAAAATATTGAAACAGCCTTGTCTTTCGGGATTCCGCATATTTCCAGTTACGCGTTGACGGTAGAGCCAAAAACGGCTTTGAATAAACTGATTCAAACGGGAAAAATTGCAGCTCCTAAAGATGATGTTGCTCAAGAACATTTTGCTATTTTGGTCGAAATGCTCGAAGTAAATGATTTTATTCATTATGAATTATCGAATTTTGGAAAGTCAACTTATTTTTCCAAGAATAATTCGGCGTATTGGTTGGGGAAAAAATACATTGGAATTGGTCCTTCGGCGCACAGTTATGATGGCATCTCGAGAAGTTGGAATGTGTCGAATAATTCCCTTTATTTAAAATCCATTCAAGAAGATAAATTGCCCAACGAAATAGAAATCCTTTCAATTACGGACCGCTACAACGAATACATTATGACGGGTTTACGTACGATTTGGGGAGTCTCTTTGGATAGAATCAAAACCGAATTTGGAACTGAATATTTGGAATATCTGGACAAACAGGCGCAGAAATTTCTTGATGATGATTTAGTTTTTATCGAAAACGATATACTGAAACCAACACCGAAAGGAAAATTTTTGACAGATGGAATTGCAAGTGATTTGTTTTACTTAAATTTGGAATAACATAAACCACTAAGAACGCAAAGATGGCGCAAAGTCCACGATGCTTTGTGATCTTGGTGATAATCTTAGTGCCCTTCGTGGTTGAATAATTATGATTGCAACTATTGATAACTTTAAAGTCGACTTATCAAAACCCATTGATATTTCGATTCCGATAACGAATACAGACGAGAATCCAATTGCGTGGTATATCGAGAAACCAGTCATTGAACCGGTAGTTTTTGGGGATTGGATAGGGAAAGTTTCGGAAGGAAAATCGTCTACTAATTTCAACAATATTTTCTTCAATCCACACGGACATGGAACGCACACCGAATGTCTGGGTCATATAACAAGAGAATTTTACAGTATTAATCAGTCGTTGAAACAATTTTTCTTTTTGGCCGAATTGATTTCGGTTGTACCGGAACTACAAGGAAAAGATTTGGTGATTACACTGGATAACATCTCGACTGCGCTCGATGTGACGCTAAAGTTAGGTGTTCCAAAAGAAGCCCTAATTATTAGAACTCTACCTAATTTTAAAATAAAAAAATCTTTAAAATATTCGAATACCAATCCGCCATATCTTTCTGAAGATGCTGCTCGTTTCATTCGCGAAAGCGGAATTCAGCATTTATTAATTGATTTGCCAAGTGTTGATAAAGAAAAAGATGATGGAAAATTATTGGCACACAAAGCCTTTTGGAATGTAAAAGATGTCAATAATCTGAATGCTGATGCGCGATTGGACTGCACGATTACCGAGATGATTTTTGTGGATGAAGAAGTGAAAGATGGCAGTTATTTATTGAATTTACAAATTGCATCTTTTGAAAATGATGCGAGTCCCAGTAAACCTGTTTTGCACGCTTTTTTAAATGATGAATTATAAATTTGAATGAAAATAATTTCATAAAATGAACTTAGAAACATACTACGAATATTCGCTTTCCAAAAAAGGAGTGACGGAACATTTCCCTTTTGATAAAGATACATTGGTGTTTAAAGTGGGTGGAAAAATGTTTGCATTATCTTCTTTAAGTCAGTGGGAGAAAGGACAGCCATCAGTTAATTTAAAATGTGATCCAGAGCGTGCTCAGGAATTGCGCGCTGAATACGATGCTATTCAGCCGGGTTTTCACATGAGTAAAACCCATTGGAATACAATTGCGATAAATGAATCAGTTGCGGATGCATTAGTCAAAGCGTTAATTGATCATTCCTATGAATTGGTTTTCAAAAGTTTAACAAAGAAATTGCAAAACGAAATTCAAGAATTTGACAATTAGGCATTACTTTTGTGAATAAATTTGGATTAAAATTATAAATACTTACTGAAATAAATTCAGCATATCACATGAAAGAACAATTTAAAAAGTTTTTAAACGAGGAACAAGACCCAAAAGCCATTGAAAAAATCGCTTCAAAGCTGAGTGATTTATTGATGAAAAATGAAGAAATCGGATATATTGCTGTTCAAAAAAAACCAGCGATTACTGTTTTGCCGGATAGTATTGTGATGACGAATAAAAGAATTATCATTTGTCAGCCCAAAAATCTGGGACTATCGATGAATTTTATTGATTACACTTGGGATGAGGTTGAAGGAACTTTTGTGAAAGAAAATATTTTGGGTTCTGAGTTTTCATTTACAACCAAAACAAATATGGAGGTTTCCATTGATTATATTCCTAAAATCCAAGCGCGCAAGATTTTTACGTATGCTAAAGAACAATTGGATATACTAAAAGTTGGTTCTGTATTAAACGCAACAATAATGGATGAAGTTCCGGTTGTTCCAATCGAAGAAGTGGAAATTATCGAAGAAATGGAAACAGAAGAAGTGACAAGTTTTGCTGAAATAATGCCGGTTTCACAACCTAATTTTACTGCTGAAAATCAGGAATTTGAGGAGGTTGCAGTAACGTCAAAAGACAAATCATTAAGTGATTTTTCGCAAGACGAACTTTTTGAAAAATTGCAGAATTATAAAAAATTGTTAGATAACGGATTGATTTTACAAGGCGAATACGACGCTTTCAAAAAAGAAATTTTGAGTTACATGTAATTAGTCTTAAAGTCGAAAGTCCCAGAGTCAAAAGATATTTACTCCCTTTTGACTTTAGGACTTTCGACCTTTGACTTAAAGTGTTCTTTTCTGCTTTTCTGCAAAATTATTGGACTGCAATTCTAATAAATCGGTAGCATTTTTTCGTTGTAAATCATACAATTTGGTGTCGTCAGCAATATCTCCGTAGACTTTATCATGCATTGTAGCACTAGTTTTTACAAGCAAAGTACGTTGGTATTTGTCTTGTTCGATTGTTGCTTTCAAAGCTGTTTCCAGATCTTCTAATTTATAGTCGTATTCGCCTTTTGGAGAAAGTAATTTGGCTATAATGGGAGAGGTTTCAATGGCTAAAAATAGTAGCATAATAAAAAACGAAGGAAGCCAAGGTAATTTGTCCAAGGCGTTGATTCGTGCCATTAAGCCATTAAATCCATCAATTATAGGTTGGGTTTCGGTAACTTTTTTGTTTAAATCGGTTTGTAGCGTTTTTGTATTGTTATCCATTTCAGCAATTTTAGCTAAGTTGGTTTTTTGTAAAGTGTCCAGTTCCTTTTTGGCCAGATCATGTTTGGCGATTTTTTCTTTAAAAACAGGACCTTTCCCTAATTTTTTCGTTCCTGCAGTTCCTTCTGCTTCGGTGATATAAGTTTCATAGAGTGTATTAACTTCTTTCTCTTTCTTGGTGATTTCCGATTTCAAACCAGCTATTTCAGCTTTGTTTTTATCGAAATCTGATTTGAAATAATTGGCCACTTCTTTTTTATTATTCAAAGCCATCACATTTTTTTCTTTCAATAAAACGGTATTGATTTCTTTTTCGAAGATTTTAATTTCCAATGGTTTCGAAATCACTATAGCGATAATTACCGCTAAAATAATTCGTGGAGTTGCCTGTAGAAATTCACTACCTACTTTGTCTCTTTTTCGAATAGTGGAAACAATAAAACGATCGAGATTGAAAATAAGCAGACTCCAAACAATACCAAATGCGATTGCGGGATAAATGCTGTCAAAAACGGTAAAAAGCGCATACGAGCTAGCAAGAAAAGCCATGACCGCAGTAAAGAAAACGGTGGCGCCAATACCTACATATTTGGTTTGTTCGCCTTCGGAACAGCCCTCAAGAAGATCCTTATCGGCTCCGGAGCAAAGAATGAAAAATTGTTTTAACATGATTTATGATTTTTTGATTGATTGTTTCACCAGTTCGCCTGTCGAGTTCCTGTGGTAATTACAAATTTAACGCCAAAAAAAGAATATTGGTATATAAGACCGATATGTTTTTGTTTAGCCTTTTGCATAAACAAATAGAGCCGCTCTTTACGAACGGCTCTATTTGTTTTTGAATTATAATTAACTTAAGCTAAAGGAGCTCCTGCCATAATTTCAGCATTAGCAAATTCTTCAAATTTGGCGAAATTATCTTTAAATTTTTGGGCTAACTCTACTGCTTTTTTATCGTATTGTTCTGGGTCTTCCCATGTATTTCTAGGATTCAATATTTCACTAGGAACATTTGGACAGGTTTGCGGTTTTGCAATGCCAAATACTGCGTGATTTTCGTAAGCCACATCGTCCAATTCTCCGTTTAAGGCGGCGGTGATCATGGCTCGCGTGTATTTTAATTTCATTCGACTTCCTACTCCGTAAGGTCCGCCTGTCCAGCCTGTATTGATTAACCACACTTTTACATTGGCATCTTTCATTTTTTTGCTCAACATTTCCGCATATTTTGTTGGGTGTAATGGCATAAATGGTGCGCCGAAACAAGCAGAAAAATTAGGTTGCGGTTCTGTAATTCCGGCTTCTGTACCCGCAACTTTCGCAGTATATCCTGAAATAAAATGGTATGCTGCCTGTCCTGGGGTTAGTTTAGAAATTGGAGGTAATATTCCGAACGAATCGGCAGTCAAGAAAAATATATTTTTTGGATTTTCGCCGATAGATCCTGGTTGAATATTATCAATATGATAAATAGGATAACTTACTCTAGTATTTTGTGTGATGGAAATATCCTCAAAATCGACTTCATTAGTATCTTTTTTAAATACTACATTTTCCAGGATTGCTCCTTTTTTTATAGCGCGGAAAATATCTGGTTCATTTTCTTCAGAAAGGTTTATCACTTTCGCGTAACAGCCTCCTTCAAAGTTGAAAACGGTATTTTCATTTGTCCAGCCATGTTCATCGTCACCAATTAATTTTCTGTTAGGATCAGCTGATAAAGTTGTTTTTCCGGTTCCTGATAATCCAAAGAAGATAGCTGTATCACCATCTTTCCCAACGTTGGCACTACAGTGCATTGGTAACGTATTTTTAAAAACTGGCAAGATGAAATTCAAGGCAGAGAAAATTCCCTTTTTCATTTCACCTGTATATCCGGTTCCGCCTATTAAAACTATTTTTCGTGTAAAATCAAGAATTGCAAAATTGCTTTGACGTGTTCCGTCTATAATTGGATCTGCCATAAAGCTAGGCACGCAAAGTAAAGTCCATTCGGGGTCGAAGTCTGCTAATTCTTCCGTTTCAGGTCTTAAAAACATATTGTAACAAAATAAATTTGCCCAAGGCGTTTCTGTGATTACTCTAACATTTAATCTGTAATTTGGATCAGCGCATACGTATGAATCCCTTACATAAACTTCTCTGTTAGATAAGTAGGAAGTTACTTTGTTGTAAAGCGCTTCAAAAGCAGCTGGTTCAAAAGGGATATTTACTTTTCCCCACCAAACTTTATTTTCACTGATGCTATCTTTTACTATATATCTGTCTTGCGGAGAACGGCCAGTATATTCGCCTGTATTAACTGCTAAAGCGCCTGTTGAGCTTTCAATTCCTTGACCTGATTTTATTGTTATGTCGTGTAATTCTTCAGGGGATAACTGGTAATGAATTTTTGCATTTTCAATTCCTAATTCTTTTAACGAAATCGATTGCGAGAAAAGTGTGTTATTGTCCATAAATTTATTGTTGTAGTTACTTTTTTATAGGCAGCAAAAATAGAAATTATATTTCAGTTAGCCTTTGATTCTTTTAATTTTGTGCTTTTTTATTTAAAGAAGATGCCAATAAAACACCCCAAGCCATTATTAACAGTAGTCCGCCGATGGGTGTCAGAAATCCAATTGATTTAAAATCAAAAGCAGTAAGGTCGTTTGTAGCCAATAAATAAATAGAGCCGGAGAATAAAATTACACCAAAAACGACTAAGAAGCAGATTGTTTTTTTTGTTTTTTCAGTGACGTTGTCCAGTAGTCCTATGAACAATAAAAACAGCGCATGGTACATTTGGTAGCGTACGCCAGTTTCAAAAGTAACTAATTGCTCGATAGAGAGTACTTTTTTTAAGGCGTGTGCTCCAAAAGCACCTAAAATTATAGCGATCATGCCTAGAATGGCTGCTGTGATAATTAATTTTCTTTTCATTATGCTGGTCTTTACTGCAAAAGTATTTCATCTCAAATGAATTTAAAAGTATTTACAATTATTGTTTTACTTTCTTACCGTTAAATAGTACAAATGCCTATTTATTTAACCCAAAATATTTCACTTCAATTTGTTATAAATACAACATTTTTGTATGTTTGTGTTATAAATAAAAAAAATGAAAACAATTTTAATCATTGGGGCAGGAAGATCAGCTTCGTCTCTAATTCAGTATCTTTTAAATAAATCTGAAAAAGAGAATTTGCATCTTGTTATAGGTGATTTGTCTTTGGCTTTAGCCAAAAAAAAGACGAACAATCACGCCAATGCAACGGCTATTGCGTTGGATATTTTTGATGAAGATCAAAGAAAAAAAGCGATTCAAATTGCTGATATTGTCATTTCGATGTTGCCGGCTCATTTGCATATTCAAGTGGCCAAAGATTGTATTATTTATAAAAAACATCTTGTTACCGCTTCGTACGTGAGTGATGCTATGCAGCAATTAGATGCGGCGGCGAAAGAGAATAATCTCATTTTCATGAACGAAATTGGGCTAGATCCTGGGATTGACCACATGAGTGCGATGAAAGTGATTGATGAAGTAAAAGAAAAAGGGGGCGAAATGATTTTATTCGAATCCTTTTGTGGTGGGCTGGTTGCGCCAGAATCCGATACTAATCTTTGGAATTATAAATTTACCTGGGCACCGCGCAATGTAGTTTTGGCAGGACAAGGAGGCGCTGCCAAATTTATTCAGGAAGGAACGTATAAATACATTCCGTACTGTAATTTGTTTCGAAGAACCGAGTTTTTGCAAGTGGAAGGATATGGACGATTTGAAGGCTATTCGAATCGGGATTCCCTAAAATACCGAAGTGTGTATGGTTTAGACAATGTGCTTACTTTATATAGAGGAACGATTCGCAGAGTTGGTTTTTCTAAAGCTTGGAATATGTTTGTGCAATTAGGAATGACGGATGACAGTTACGTCATGGAGGATTCGGAGAACATGAGTTACAGGGAATACGTGAATTCTTTCTTGCCGTATCATCCCACGGATTCAGTGGAAATCAAGACTCGTTTGATTCTTAAGATTGATCAGGATGATATCATGTGGGACAAATTGTTGGAACTCGATTTGTTCAATCCGAATAAAAAAGTAAGTTTGAAAAATGCCACTCCGGCACAAATTCTGGAAAAAATCTTGACTGATAGTTGGACGCTCCAGCAAGATGATAAAGATATGATTGTCATGTATCACAAATTTGGATACGAATTAAATGGCAAAAAAGAACAAATAGATTCCAAAATGGTTTGTATCGGGGACGATCAAACGTATACTGCGATGGCAAAAACAGTAGGCTTGCCCGTTGCAATGGCAACATTATTAATACTGAATGGTAAGATTACAACTCCTGGAGTTCAATTACCCATTCGTAAGGAAGTTTATGTGCCTATTTTAAAAGAATTAGAGGAATACGGTGTTGTTTTCAAGGAACAATCCATGCCGTATTTAGGATACAATCCGGATAAAGAGTTTAGTTAGTAGTTTTTTTTAGATTTGTAGTTTGATAAATCCGCTCCACATGAAGCGGATTTGTTTTTTAAAATTCTTTATTTATGCTGAGCGTAGCCGAAGTATGGGCGTGACCCTGCAAATTGCTTCGTCGTTCCTCCTTGCAACTTCGGGTCGGGCTGTTCGTTGCAATCTTTATGTTTTTAAAGAAAAAACATAAAGGATTTTCGCTGCCATCCCTCACGCAACGCATTCCTTTGATAAGCTGTTTTAGTTTTCCGAATTGTAAGAAAATTTTAATATATTTGAAAAACGCAAAGCAAGGCAAACCTTCGCTTACCTACCCATGCTTGGGTGTGTATACGAAGGTTTACTTTACTTATATACAAGTTACCTGCAAGCGTAAAAGAAAACTATGGAAATCAACAAAGTAATAGAAGAATTTAAAAAGTTAGACTTATCTAAATATCCATATGCAGAAATAAAAAGTTTATTTAACGAAGTTGGACATGTCGGGACTATAATTGTGACCTTTCACAGAGGAAAATCCGTTATGAGAGCAAGACCAAACGAAGATAACCAACGCTTTGACAAAAAAGCAGATTTATCTTTTAAACCACAAGAATTTAATAAAACTTATCAAAGAGCGAGTACACCAAATCAAACAATGTTTTATGCCACTTCTGTTCCAGATAAATTAGAAGAAGGTGAATTAGATAATATGCGAATAATAGGAATAACGGAGACAATTCCAATGTTAAGAGACAAAACTAAAAGCGGATTTCAAAAGATTTCTTTTGGTCGTTGGGTTGTTGAAGAGGATATTAAATTAATGGCAATTGTTCATCACGAATCTTATTACAATGAAAGTAATTATACTAGAGAATTAGTTAATGCTTTTAAAGGGTTTATTGATGGATATCCGAAAGAAGTTGTTGATAAATCACTTAAGTTTCAAGATTATCTAGCAAGTGAATTTGCGAAAGAAGAAATCCAAGAAGATTATGATTATATGATTTCAGCAATTTTTACCGAGAATGTAATAAGAAATGGGCTTGACGGAATTCTGTATCCAAGTGTTAGGACTGCTGGAAAAGGCTTTAATATTGCAATAACCCCACAAGCTACTGAAAAGCTTGGATTATACGTAGCTGGAGAATGCTCTATTTATAAATCTAAAGATCAAGTTGTTGTTGGAAATGATGCAATAGTTCAACTTGATGGAAAACAAACGGAATTTAAATTAGTGGATATAGAAAATCACGAACAATTGCTTTTGGAAAAAATTGGAATTAAGACTCTTAAAGAACTAAAAGTCTGCAGGTAACAGATAAGGCTTCGTTGCGTGCGCAGCACGAACAATGAAGCCGGTGTTGAACGGAACCGATTACATGCCGTCAACACTTATGGAGTTATCGTAAAGTTTTGAGAGAGAATAACAAG